>JBKJVX010000018.1:0-35735 GCA_046717065.1 Arthrobacter sp.
GCGGCCGCGGATGTCCAGCTTAACCGCGAGTTCGACGACGGCGTGCGCTGGATCTACGATCACTACTTCCGTGAGGCCATCCACCCGCGCTGGTAGCGCGGCAGCCTTGGCGCGAACGGGCAGATAACGACCCCAAACTGGGCGTTTGACGTCGACAGCTGCCAGTTCGCGGTGGTGGCTACCCCAGCAGGTGGAGCTGTTCCGGGGTGTCAATATCCTCGCCGGTGGACTGGTCGCTGCAGTCCACCTCGTCCACCAGCTCCGGGTGCGCCAGGAGGAAGCCACGGGCGCCGGCGTCGCCGGCCACGGTTCCGGACACCGCCTCCCGGAGCACGACGTCGATGAGCAGCGGGTGCCCGCGCCGGCGCTTTCCGTCCGGGCCGCCGTCCGGGTCCCCATCCGGCCCGCCCTCGCCGTAAGCGGCTGCGGTGATCCGGCCCGGCCGGTGGGCGGCCAGCAGGCGGCCGACCGTTCGCGCCGTGAGGCCCGGCTGGTCCACCAGCGCAATCAACAGGTGGTCGCCGGGATCGGCTGCAGCGGCGCCCAGCAAAAACGAGCTGCCCATTCCGGACTGCCAGTCTTTGTTGACAACCGTCCGGTAGCGGTCCAACTCGGCAATGGCTGTGACGTCCGGGGCGCCCGCGCCGAGCACCACCACCACTTCGCGGCAGCCGCCGTCGAGCAGCGCTCCCGCGATGGCTTCCACGAGCGGACGCCCGCGGTAGGGAAGGAGGGCCTTGGATCCCTTCCCCAGCCTTGTTCCGGCACCGGCGGCCAGGACAACAGCAGTGGTCCTGGAATCAGTCATGTTCCCCATAGCCACACCCTAGCCGCTCGGACAGTGATTGGTCAGGTACCACTTAGGCGTCGCCGCCTGCTCCTCCGGTGGTGCCGGCGGTGACGTCCAGGAGCTTGTACCGGTCCATGGCGTACTGCGGCGCTCCCGCCTCCACTTCGCCCCTCGCCGCGAGCAGCTGCAGCGCCTTCACCACGATGGAGTGGATGTCGTTTTTGAAGTAGCGGCGTGCTGCTGCGCGGGTGTCGGAGAAGCCGAAGCCGTCGGCGCCGAGGGAGGCGTATTCGTTGGGTACGAACTGGCGGATCTGGTCAGGGACGGCTTTCATGTAGTCGGTGACGGCCACGATGGGTCCGGTGGCGCCGGCGAGCTGCTGGGTGATGAACGGGACGCGGGCGGGCTGGCCGGGGTTGAGGAAGGCGTCTTCCTCGGCGGCCATGGCGTCGCGGCGCAGTTCGGTCCAGGACGTGACGGACCAGACATCGGCCGAGACGCCCCAGTCCTCGGCGAGGAGCTGTTGGGCCTCGATGGCCCAGGGGACGGAGACGCCGGAGGCCAGGATCTGGGTGCGGGGGCCGTCGATTTTCGCCGGGGCGAGCAGGTAGATGCCCTTGAGGACACCCTCAACATCGAGGTCTTCGGGTTCCGCGGGCTGGGTGATCGGTTCGTTGTAGACCGTGAGGTAGTACATCAGGTTCCGGTCAGCTGACTCTGGTCCGTACATCCGTTGGATCCCGTCGCGGATGATGTGGCCCATTTCGTATCCGTACGCGGGGTCGTAGGTGACCACGGCCGGGTTCGTGGACGCGAGCAGCGGGGAGTGGCCGTCGGCGTGCTGGAGCCCTTCGCCGGTGAGGGTGGTGCGGCCGGCGGTGGCGCCGATGATGAAGCCTCGGGTCATCTGGTCCGCCGCGGCCCAGAAGGCGTCGCCGGTGCGCTGGAAGCCGAACATGGAGTAGAACACGTAGACCGGGATCAGCGGTACACCGTGGGTAGCGTAGGCTGTGCCCGCGGCGGTGAACGCTGCCACGGCGCCGGCTTCGTTGATACCGGGGTGGATCAGCTGGCCCTGCGCGGATTCCTTGTAGGCCAGGACGAGGTCCCGGTCCACGGACAGGTAGTTCTGGCCCTTGGGGTTGTAGATCTTCGCCGTGGGGAAGAACGCGTCCATGCCGAACGTGCGGGCCTCATCGGGAATGATCGGCGCGATGTGCTTGCCGAAGTTCTTGTCCCGCATGAGGTCCTTGAGAAGGCGCACGAAGGCCATGGTGGTGGCGGCCTGCTGCTTGCCCGAACCGCGCTTGGCCACTTCGTAGGTCTTGGCGTCCGGAAGGGCGATGTCAGCGTGCTTGGAGCGGCGCTCCGGAACAGCCCCGCCGAGTGCGGCGCGGCGCTCCATCATGTACTTGATTTCCGGTGCGTCAGTGCCAGGGTGGAAGTACGGCGGCTGGTACGGGTCCTTCTCCAACTGCTCGTCCGTAACCGGAATCCGCAGGTGATCCCTGAACTTCTTCAGGTCGTCCAGAGTCAGTTTTTTCATTTGGTGGGTGGCGTTGCGGCCTTCGAAGTGGGGTCCGAGTCCGTAGCCCTTGACGGTTTTGGCGAGGATGACGGTGGGTTTGCCCTTGAATTCGGTGGCTGCCTTGTACGCGGCGTAGACCTTGCGGTAGTCGTGGCCGCCGCGTTTGAGGTTCCAGATCTGGTCATCGGTCAGGTCCGCGACGAGGTCCTTGGTGGCCGGGTCCTTGCCGAAGAAGTGTTCGCGGACGAACCCACCGGATTCGGCCTTGTAGGTCTGGTAGTCCCCGTCGGGGGTTTCGTTCATGATCTTCACCAGCGACCCGTCGGTGTCGCGGGCCAGCAGGTCATCCCATTCCCGGCCCCAGACGACCTTGATCACGTTCCAGCCCGCGCCGCGGAAGAACGCTTCGAGTTCCTGCATGATCTTGCCGTTGCCGCGGACCGGGCCGTCCAGGCGCTGGAGGTTGCAGTTGATCACGAAGTTCAGGTTGTCCAGGTTCTCGTTCGCGGCGAGCTGGAGCAGGCCGCGGGATTCCGGCTCGTCCATTTCCCCGTCGCCCAGGAACGCCCAGACCTGCTGGTCGGAGGTGTCCTTCAGGCCCCGGTTGTGCAGGTAGCGGTTGGACTGGGCCTGGTAGATCGCGTTCATCGGCCCGATGCCCATCGAGACCGTGGGGAATTCCCAGAACGACGGCATCAGCCGCGGGTGCGGATACGAGGACAGGGCGTGGCCCTCGCGGGACTTCTCCTGCCGGAACCCGTCCAGGTCCTCCTCGGAGAGCCGGCCCTCCATAAACGCCCGGGCGTACATGCCGGGGGAGGCGTGGCCCTGGAAGAAGACCTGGTCCCCGCCGCCGGGGTGGTCCTTGCCCCGGAAGAAGTGGTTGAAGCCCACCTCGTACAGGGTCGCAGCCCCGGCGTAGGTGGAGATGTGCCCGCCCACGCCGATGTTCGGCCGCTGGGACCGGTGCACCATCACCGCGGCGTTCCACCGCATGTACGCCCGGTACCGGCGCTCGAACTCCTCGTTGCCCGGAAACGCAGCTTCCTGGTCCACCGGGATGGTGTTCACATAATCGGTGGTGGTCACCATCGGCACCCCGACGCTCTGCGCACCGGCACGCTGCAGCAGGCTCCGCATGATGTATTGGGCACGCTCGGTACCCTGTTCCCTGATCAACGAATCCAGGGACTCAACCCACTCGGCGGTCTCTTCCGGATCACGATCAGGCAGCTGGTTAGTCAACCCGCTGAGGATATGGGAGGTATCTTCTCCTGCAGCCACGGCAGCCTCTTTTCATCTTTGAATGCTGGCTTCATATTTTCGTATTGTGAGAAAACATTATTGCTATACGAGATTAGCGATAGGCGACTGCTCGGTCAACAATGGCACCCGCCCACACCCCTCAGGACCGTCGGGCTTTGTGATTGAACCAATTGTGACCGGGGCGGCTTTTGGGACTGCTTGACCGAAGGTGATCCAGGTCATAGGCTTATTCCACTATTCAATATCTTGATTCCGTGATGTGGAATAACAGAAACGGCCACCAGCGCCGGTCTCACCACCGCGGATCCTCCCAGAATTGAGACCCTTATGCAGACCCCTCCACCGGTGGGCGTTGACGCGGCTCCCGACTTGACAGCGCCGTCAGTTGCCCCCGCACACGCCTCCGTTACTGTTGAAGCCCTGTGCGAATCAGCCAGCACAGCATCCGGCCAGGCCATCAGCCCCACCCTCTACAACGCAGACCTTGCCCCAACCAAACGTGCCGGCCGAAGCTGGTCCGGCTACAGCATCTTCACCCTTTGGGCCAACGATGTCCACAGCCTCGGCAACTATGCCTTCGCCATCGGGCTGTTCGCTTTGGGGCTCGGCGGCTGGCAGATCCTTCTCGCCCTCGGCATCGGAGCGGCCTTGCTCTTTGGCCTCCTGAACCTTTCCGGATTCATGGGCGTCAAAACGGGCGTTCCGTTCCCGGTCATGAGCCGGATCAGCTTCGGCATCCGCGGGGCCCAGATTGCCAGCCTGCTCCGCGGAGCCGTCGCCATTGCCTGGTTCGGCATCCAGACCTACCTTGCCTCCGTGGTCTTCCGCGTGATGCTTGTGGCAATGTTCCCGTCCCTCGGCGGCCTGGACAAGGACTCCATCCTGGGGCTCTCCACCCTGGGCTGGATTGCCTTCATCATCCTCTGGGTTGTCCAGCTGGTCATCGTCAGTTTCGGCATGGAAATGATCCGCAAGTACGAAGCATTCGCCGGCCCGGTCATCCTGGCCACCATGGCAGCCATCGCCGTCTGGATCTTCATCGAAGCCGGCGGCGCCATCGCCTGGTCCTCGGACAACGCCCTTGAAGGGCCGGAAATGTGGCTCACCATCTTCGCCGGCGGCGCCCTCTGGGTCTCCATCTACGGCACGTTCGTCCTTAACTTCTGCGACTTCACCCGCTCCGCCGTCTCAAAGAAGGCCGTGGTCCGCGGCAACTTCTGGGGCATCCCCATCAACATGCTGGTCTTCGGCGTCATCGTTGTGGTCATGGCCGGCGGGCAATTCAAAATCAACGGCACCATCATCGAAAGCCCCTCGGACATCGTCCAGACGATTCCCAACACGCTCTTCCTTGTGCTGGCTTGCCTCGCCCTGCTGATCCTGACCATCGCGGTCAACCTCATGGCCAACTTCGTGGCGCCTGTCTACGCCCTGAGCAACCTGTTCCCCAAGCGGCTGAACTTCCGTAAGGCGGCCATCGTCAGCGCGGTCATCGGCCTGGTCATCCTGCCGTGGAACCTCTACAACAACCCGCTGGTGATTGTGTACTTCCTGGGCGGCCTGGGTGCCTTGCTCGGCCCCCTGTTCGGCGTGGTGATGGCGGACTACTGGCTGATCCGGCGCGGTAAAGTCAACGTCCCCGAGCTGTACACCGCCTCCGAGGCCGGAACGTACTACTACCGGAACGGCGTCAACCCGAGGGCGATCATCGCCATGGTGCCGGCCGCCGTCGTCGCACTCCTCATAGCATTCGTACCGGCACTTGCCTCGGCAGCACCCTTTGCGTGGTTCTTCGCCGCCGGCATCGCAGCCGTGGTGTATTTCTCCATTGCAGACCGGTCGCAGCGGCTGGAAGACCGCGACGGCGAGGCCATCGCCGTCGCCAGCACCCACTGAGCCAGCACCACTGAGTAAGGAAACCCAATGCGCATACTCGTTGCCAACGTCAACACCACCGAGTCCATGACCCGCTCCATCGCCGCGCAGGCACGCAGCATTGCGGCGCCCGGAACAGAAATCGTGGGCATAACGCCGCGCTTCGGTGCCGACTCATGTGAAGGCAACTTCGAAAGCTACCTGGCAGCCATCGCCGTGATGGATGCGGTAACCCGCTACCCGGAGCCGTTCGATGCCGTCGTCCAGGCCGGTTATGGCGAGCACGGACGGGAGGGGCTGCAGGAACTGCTGGACGTTCCGGTGGTGGACATCACCGAGGCAGCGGCCAGCACCGCGATGTTCCTGGGCCACAAGTACTCGGTGGTCACCACCCTGGACCGGACCGTCCCGCTCATCGAGGACCGGCTCAAGCTGGCGGGCCTGGACGCCCGCTGCGCTTCGGTCCGGGCCAGCGGCATGGCCGTCCTGGAACTTGAGGAGGAACCGGAACGCGCGGTGGAGGCGATTATCAACCAGGCCATGCTTGCCGTAACCCAGGACAAAGCTGAGGTGATTGTGCTCGGGTGCGGCGGGATGGCGGGCCTGGATGAGCAGATCCGGCAGCGCGCGGGAGTGCCGGTGGTGGATGGTGTGGCGTCAGCCGTGGAGATCGCCGAATCCCTGGTGCGGATGCGGCTGTCCACCTCCAAAGTCCGGACTTATGCTGCACCGCGGCCCAAAACCGTCATAGGCTGGCCGCTGAACAGCACGGACGTGCCGGCGTCAGTTTAGGCGCCCCTTCAGGCATGGCGGCTCAATCGGCAGTACAGGAGAAAATTGTGAACCAACCCCAGCAGCCCGGGCGCGTCGCCGTGGTTACGGGAGCGGGTTCCGGAATCGGCCGGGCAGTAGCCAGCCTGCTCCTGGCCGATGGTTACGGCGTCGCCCTCGCCGGGCGGCGCGAAGCGCAACTTGTTGAGACAGCAGGCGGACACGAGCACGCGCTTCCGGTCACGTGCGACGTCACCCGGCCCGACGACGTCGAGCATCTTTTCGAGGCCGTCCGCCGGCGCTGGGGGCGGGTGGACCTGCTGTTCAACAACGCCGGGGTGTTCGGGCCGGCGGCGAGCGTGGATGAGATTTCGTTGGAGGACTGGGATGCCACGGTGGCGGTGAACCTCACGGGTTCCATGCTGTGCGCCGGGGCCGCAGTCCGGGCCATGAAGGCGCAGGAGCCACAGGGCGGACGGATCATCAACAACGGCTCCATCTCCGCCCACTCGCCCCGGCCCCGGACGGTGGCCTACGCCGTGACCAAGCACGCCATGACAGGCCTCACCAAAAGCATTGAGCTTGACGGGCGGGGCTTCGGGATCACGTGCGGGCAAATCGACATCGGCAACACGGCCACGGAGATCATGGACACCATCGGGGTGGGCGAGGGTGCGCTCCAGGCGGACGGCAGCCGCCGGGTTGAACCCACTTTTCCTGTTGAGGATGCCGCCCGTGCGGTCCTGATGATGGCCAACATGCCTCCAACGGCCAGTGTTGGGTCAGTGGTGGTGACGGCAGCGGGCATGCCCTTCATCGGCCGCGGCTGAGTTTTTGGGCTAGAGCGGCAGCAACGCAGAGAGGTCCGCGCGCAGGCCGGAGGCGGCCACCTTGCCGGCAGCGACTGCCTCCGCCCAGCTCAACCGGCCCGTTACCATCCCCAGCCAGGTGGCGGCGTCGCACTCAATGACGTTGGGCGGCGTCCCGCGGGTATGCCGCGGCCCTTCCACGCACTGCGTGACACCGAAGGGCGGCACGCGCACCTCCACCGAATTGCCTGGCGCCCGTGCAGTGACTTCCTCCAGCGTGTACCGCACCGCAGTGGCAACGATGGCCCGTGGAACGGGAGCGTCCGACGACGGCTCCGCGGCTTTCCGCCACGCCTCCACCGCTGCGGCGCCTTCTTGAACGTCGATGCGACGGCGGGCTACTGGCATGTGTCCGGCTTCCTTCACGTTGGGATGCAGTGGCAAAGGCAATCAGGGTACCGCGGACGGTCGGAGAGACGGAATCGCGGCCGGGCCCGGGTAGCATCGGTGGCAACATCGTCAGAACAGAACGGAGCTACCTGTGCAGCTCGGCGCATTTTCCGTCAGCCGCAGCGTCAAGGACATCGTGGCCTCAGCGGCGTGCAGAGGAAGGAACCACCGGGCCGGCGAGCTTCATCGTGATTGATCCGGACGGCAATCCGGTGATCGTGGACCAGCACGTCTGAACCAGCAACTTCCGGTGAAGAGAGCCGGCACTCAGTCCAGGAGCGCGGAAACTGCCGGGCCAAGACGGATCTGCCCCACCGGGCGGCCGCCGCCCAGCACCGGCTCCACCACTTTCTCGAGGACGCTCGCAACCCCCGGAATCTCCACCGCGCCCGCAGCCGCGAGAAGCGTCAGGGCCACCAGCGAGGTTGCCCGGACATTCCCGTCCAATATTTTGACGGCCACGGAGACACCCTGCGGCGTGGCCATTGCCAGGACACCTTCGGCACCGACTTTCGCGATGATCTCCAGCTCGTCCATCACCAGGGTGTTGGCCTCGCCACGGCCTTGAACCGCCCACGGGTAGTCAAGCATCGAGGTTGCGATAGTGGCCGCCCGGGCGTTGAAACTCTGGTCGCCGGGCGCCTTGGCCAGCTGCGAAAAGCCGCGCGCCAGGCCTTTGAGTGACACTGCGGCCACGGGCGCGCCGCAGCCGTCGATTCCCAGGTGGGCGATCTTTTCGCCCGTGTACTCCTCGATGACTGTGCGGACCCGCTGCTGCAGGGGATGGTTGGGCTCGAGGTAGCTATGCGTATCCCAGCCGTTCTCGGTGCATGCCCACAGGAAGGCCGCATGCTTGCCGGAACAGTTGAACGCCAGCCTCGTTTTTCCGCGTTCGGAGCGCACCAGCCAGTTGCGTGCGGTTTCATCCTGGGGCCACGCTTCCGGGCACTGCAGCTGGTCCTCGCGCACGCCGGCCGCCTTAAGCATGCCGGACACCACGTCCATGTGGTCCAGTGAACCCACATGGCTCGCGCATGCCAGTGCCACCTGTGCTCCGCGGAGCGGCACTCCGGACTGCATCGAAGCCAATGCCTGGAACGGTTTTAACGCGGACCTCGCGAAGATTGGTGTGTTGATATCGCCAAGCTCCGTGACGACAGACCCGTCCGCCGCCAGCAGCACGGCCGAGCCGATGTGCCGGGACTCAACAAAGCCGCTGCGCTCGATCACCGCCAGCTCGACGGCGGAGTCCACGGTGAAGGTGGCGTGCGGATTATGCGGCATGTTGCCAGTCTAGGGGCCTGCATCGCGGAAGCCGGGCTACTCCACGGTCACCATCACCGACTGCCAGCCGGAGGCGCCGTCGGGAACGGGATCCGCGCGCTGGTCCGTCTGCACCTGGCCGGAGCCGTCGGTGGCGCGCACTTTGATGTAGTGCGGCCCGGGTGTGGCGTCCCATTCATAGGACCACTGGCGCCAGGTGACCAGGGACGCCTCGGCGGACAGATCCGCCTCCGCCCACTCCGCGTTGTCGATCTGGACCTCCACCTTGGTAATGCCGCGGGTCTGGGCCCAGGCGGTGCCACCCACAGCCACTTTCCCGGCGGCAACTTTCGCGAACGACTTGGGAACGTCCACCCGGGCCATCGTCTTGATGGGCCCGCGCTCAGACCATCCGCGGTCGGTCCAGTAGGCCTTGCTGTCGGCGAACCTGGTCACTTCGAGGTCCACCACCCACTTGGTTGCCGAGACGAATCCGTAGAGCCCCGGAACCACCATGCGCACGGGGTAACCGTGCTCGAGGGGGAGCGGCTCGTCGTTCATGCCGATGGCCAGGATGGCGTCCCGGTCGTCCTGGAGGACCTCGAGCGGAGTGGACGCACTGAAGCCGTCAATGGAAGTGGACAGCACCATGTCCGCACCATCCTTCGGCTTTGCCCGCTTCAACACTTCGCGGATGGGCAGGCCGAGCCATTTGGCGTTGCCGGCGAGGTTTCCGCCCACGGGATTGGAGACGCAGGTGAGCGTGACGTGCGATTCGATGAGGTCGGCGTCGAGCAGGTCCTGGAACGTGAGCCGGAACTCCTCCTCCACCAGCCCATGCACCCGTAGCTCCCATTCGTCCGCGTTGATTTCCGGGACGCTGAGGGCGGTGTCAATGCGGTAGAACTCGCCGTTGGGTGTCACCCACGGCGCGACGCCCGGCACCGGCGACTGGACCCCGGCTGGAACGGCGGCCGCCGCCTTTGCCGGCGCGGGAAGCTGCAGGGCCTCCCGCGCCTTGGCGATGTTGCTGCGCGCGGCACTCAGGAGGCGGCCGCCCGTGGCGGCAATTCCCGCTGCGGCGGCAGTGATCCCGGCCGCGGCAAAGAAGCGACGGCGGCTTGCCCCCGGGCGGGACGGGTCGCCGGCAACGTCAGCGGGGGCTTCAGGCCACGCTTTCGCCTTCCACAGCGGGGCGACCAGGAACCGCAGGGCCACCAGGCCCGCGAGCGTCCCCAGCACTGACGGTATGGCGTCCACCGGCTGCACGCCCGCCCGGGTCACCACGCTGGCTACGATGACCGCACCCATAAACAGGACGCCCAGGACGCCAAGCGCCCAGCGGCGGTACGCCACCACGCCCAGCACACAGGCCAGGACGGCAATGGTCAGGCCCATGCCCACGAAGAGTGCGGCTTTGTCATTGGTGCCGAACGTGGCGATCGCAAAGTCCTTCAGCCACGACGGCGTGAAATCGATGAACGTGGACCCCAAAGCAAGCACGGGGGTGGCGCGGGCAGTGAAAAACGCTCCCACCAGCTCAGCCACGGCAAGGACGACGGCCGCAGCCACCACGCCTGCCAGCGCTGCCATTGCGGTGGGACCCTTGAGCCAATTCCGAAGCATTTTCATGACATAGGTTCGGAGCGGAGCGGGCCGCGGATTGTTTCCAGGGCTGACACAGCTTAGGAGCGGGAAGGGTGCACAAAGTACCCTTGGAGACTGTGAAGGTACTCGTCATCGGCCCCGGAGGCCGCGAACACGCAATTGTCCGCTCCCTGCTCGCCGACCCCAACGTGTCCGAGGTCCACGCAGCTCCCGGCAATGCCGGCATCAGCAAGCTGGTCCCCACCCACAAGATCAACGGCAACGATCCCGACGCCGTAGCCGCCCTGGCCACCAAGCTCACCGTGGACCTCGTGGTCGTGGGTCCGGAGGCGCCGCTCGCAGCGGGCGTTTCCGACGCCGTCCGAGCAGCAGGGATCCCGGTGTTTGGCCCCAGCAAAGCGGCCGCTCAGCTCGAGGCCTCCAAGGCATTCGCCAAGGAAATCATGGCCGAGGCCGGTGTACCCACGGCCATGGCCATGGTCGCCACCAACTCCGACGAAGCCGCCTCTGCCCTGGACACCTTCGGTGCACCCTACGTGGTGAAGGACGACGGACTCGCCGCCGGCAAGGGGGTGGTGGTCACCAGGAACCGCGACGAAGCCCTGGCCCATGCACAGTCCTGCTTCGACGCCGGCGGCTCGGTGGTGATCGAGGAGTTTCTTGACGGCCCGGAGGTTTCCGTCTTTGTCCTCTGCGACGGGCAGAACACCGTGCCCCTCTCACCGGCCCAGGACTTCAAGCGGATCTTCGACAATGACGAAGGACCCAACACCGGCGGCATGGGCGCTTACACCCCGCTGGAATGGGCGCCGGAAGGCCTTGTCCAGGAAGTCATTGACCGCGTCGCCCAGCCCACCGTCAACGAAATGGCCCGCCGCGGAACCCCCTTTGTGGGCGTCCTGTTCGTGGGGCTGGCGTTGACCTCGCGCGGCACCCGCGTCATCGAATTCAACGTCCGCTTCGGTGACCCGGAAACCCAGGCCGTGCTGGCCCGGCTCAAGACGCCCCTCGGTGCCCTGCTCCTGGCAGCCGCCAAGGGCGAACTGGACAAGGCAGAAGAGCTGCGCTGGGCGAAGGAAACGGCAGTCGCCGTCGTCGTGGCTTCCGAAAATTATCCTGACACTCCGCGCACCGGTGACCGCATCCGCGGGCTGAAAAAGGTGGAGGAACTGGAGGGCGTGCACGTGATCCACGCCGGCACCTCCTTTGACGAGTACGGCAAGGTGGTTTCCGCCGGTGGCCGGGTGCTCGCGGTCGTCGCGCTCGGCAGCGACCTGGTGGAGGCACGCGAAAAAGCGTACGACGGCGTGGAGCTGGTTCAGCTGGAAGGCTCGCAGTTCCGCAGTGACATCGGTGGCAAGGCTGCCCGTGGCGAGATCAAGGTCCCGTCCGCATCGACCAGTTCCCTGCCTGTGACGAAAGCGAAGGCCTAGCATGAGCGACATTCCTGCAGCGCGCGGTTTGAATGCCAGGACCCTGGACCTGCCGGGCTGGACGCACGTCTACTCCGGCAAGGTCCGTGACCTTTACGAACCGGCCGACGAGTCCATCCTGCAGCGCGTTGGCCAGGACTGCGTGCTGGTGGTGGCGAGTGACCGCATCAGCGCGTTCGACCATGTCCTCACGAGCGAGATCCCCGGCAAGGGACGCATCCTCACGCAGCTGAGCCTGTGGTGGTTTGACCAGCTGGATGTGGAGCACCACGTGCTGGGCTCCACGGTGGAGGACGGCGTGCCCGAGGCCGTCGAAGGACGCGCAATGATCTGCAAGAAGCTGGACATGTTTCCCGTGGAGTGCATCGCCCGCGGCTACCTTACGGGTTCCGGGCTGCAGGAGTACCGTTCGTCCGGAACGGTATGCGGCGTTCCGCTGCCCGAGGGCCTGGTGGACGGCTCGCGGCTGGAACAGGCCATCTTCACCCCGTCCGCGAAAGCGGAAGTGGGCGAGCATGACGAAAACATTACCTATGACGCCGTCGTGGCCATGGTTGGTGACGATATCGCTGCCCGGCTGAGTGACCTCACCTTGCAGATCTATGCGACGGCGGAGGCGGTTGCCCGGGAGCGTGGCATCATCCTGGCCGACACCAAGGTGGAGTTTGGCTACGACGCCGTCTCTGGCTCCATCACCTTGGGTGATGAGGTCCTGACCCCGGATTCCTCACGGTTCTGGGATGCCGCTACTTACCAGCCGGGACAGGCACAGCCTTCCTATGACAAGCAGTTCGTCCGGGACTGGCTGACATCGGCCGAATCGGGCTGGGACAAGGCTTCCGATACGCCTCCGCCGGCGCTTCCGGAAGAGGTCATCGCACGTACCCGGAGCCGCTACGTTGAGGCCTACGAGAAACTGACCGGAAGAACCTTCGCCTGATACCGCCGCTGACGGAGCCCCAGCTGCTCCCGGCGAATGGTGTGGTGCCTAGCTGGCCGCGGTGGCAGCCGCTGCCCGCTTTTGGGCCAGTTTGATTTCCAGGACCGCGTCCAGTGCCTGCTGGACGCGGTCTGCCGCTCCTGCCGCATTGAAGGCCTTCTGGGCTTCCTCCAGGTACACCAGGGCTTCGTCCGACTCGCCCGCCGCCTTCAGCGACTTGCCCAGGAGGAGGGAAACTTCTCCTGCCGTGTGCTTGGCGAGGGCGTCGCGCTCAGCGTGGATTTCCCGGAGCTTCTCCATCGCGGCAACAATGTCGCCGGTCAGGTACAGCCACCGGGCGCGGATGAAGGCGACCTCCAGCTCATCACTCTTGGTTCCACCCACGATGGAGAATGCGAGCTCTGCCCGTTCGATGGAGGAAAGGGTCTCTGGCTCGACAATTCCCGAGGACAGGCGCACTGCCGCTGACGCCTTGTTGAACCGTGCCCAAAGCTCAATGTCATTGGCAGGGGACAGCAGTTTCGCGGCCCGCTCGTGGTGCTTGACCCCTTCCGCGTAATCGTGCCGCATGAATGCGACGTTGCCCACCACCCACGCCACTTCGCCGGCAAGCTGGGACATGGCGCTTTCATCGACCTGACCCAGCAGGTCCTGGCAGGACGTCCAAGCTTCGTCGAGCCGTCCGCTCTCGGCCAGGGCGCCGATCAGGACACGCAATGCGCCTACGATGATCGTGGAGTTCTTGGGCAGCTGCCGGGACAGCTCCATGGCTTCCTGCGCGTAGGTCACGGCAAGTGACAGCTGGCCTTGCCGCTGGCAAACCGTGGCGAGCATCTGCCGGGCCCGCACACCCAGACCCACTGATTCCGTTGCCATCGGGTGTTCCAGCAGCCGCTGGATGATGCCGCGGCACTCCTGGAGGTCACCATGCTTCATCAGGCATTCCGCCTGCATGTAGGACATATTCCACCAGGCGCTGGTGTTCCTTCCTTCGAGAGCGATTTGGGCGGCAGTGGCAGCATGGCTAGCGGCGAGCGGGTAGTCCCGCAGGTCCCAGGCCTGACGGGCGTATAGACCGGCCAGAACGTATTCCGCGTCGCTGACGGTGATGGGCTGGCTCCAGGCCTCCAAGGCTTTGGGCGCAAGTTCCAGCCTCTTAGCCAGCTCGTCAATTACCTCCGCAGTGGGTTCCCGTCGTCCGGTTTCAAGCAGGGAGATGTAGCTGGGGGAATAGAGATCCTTGCCCAACTCAGCCTGTGTCAGACCGCGCTCAAGACGCTCCGCCCGGAGCTTCTCCCCAAATCCGTTGCCCACGGGATTTCCTCCTTTTCCGGACACTTTTTGCAAGACAGGCTTGACAGCCCCTGTGGAAAACATTTTACAATGAGTGTCAACAAGGACAGTGCTGGCTTTGTAACGAATCCGACTCGTATTGAGGAACATATATGTTGAAGAAGATTGCAGCCGCCGCAGTTTTGGCTGGGGCCCTGGCTTTCTCTGCTGCTGCTCCGGCCGTCCTGTCTGCAGGTTCCAACGCTGACACTGAGGGTGTTTCCGTAGCCAGGACCGGCAATTGGCCTGACCCGATGTCAAAGCCGGTCAAGGACAAGAACGCCACGTAGACCACGTACACTGGCCACTGGCCTGACCCGTTATAACAGTTTCCTCAACCAAGGAGACGAGGGTGGCCCCGGAGCATCTGCTCCGGGGCCTTTTCCCTTCCCTGGGAAGTCCGTCCGGGAAGGCTGCCAGCAACGCAAAAAGAGGGCCTCCGTAAGGAGACCCTCTTCCATTTGGTCGGGATGACAGGATTTGAACCTGCGACCTCTTCGTCCCGAACGAAGCGCGCTACCAAGCTGCGCTACATCCCGATCCGCTGCAAAAGCAACTTTACAAGAATAGCCGATACGGGTGCCTGATGCGAAATCCGCCGTCAGGGTGGGCGGTCAGACCAGCGAGTCCTTCCATGCCCCGTGCAGGTCGGCGAAGCGTCCGCCGCCACCAATCAGATCCGCTGGCGGCCCGTCCTCCACAATTCGGCCGTCGTGAACCACCAGCACCCGGTCCGCCGTCTCTACGGTGGACAACCGGTGAGCAATGATCAGTGCGGTCCTGCGGGCAGCGTCCGTGCCCGCCAGCAGCCGGGCCAGGCCGCTCTGCACCAGCCTCTCCGAGGGGATGTCCAGCGAGGATGTGGCCTCGTCCAGGATCAACACGGCCGGGCGGGCCAGGAACGCCCGGGCGAAGCTGATGAGCTGGCGTTGCCCCGATGACACCCGGCCGCCGCGCTTGTTGACGTCCGTGTCATAACCCTCAGGGAGGTCAAGGATGAATTCGTGTGCGCCAACGGCCCTGGCCGCTTCCTCGATGTCGGCACGTGACGCTTCCGGCCGGCCCAGGGCGATGTTGTCTGCAACGGAGCCGCTGAACAGGAAGGCCTCCTGGGTGACCATCACGATGTTCCGTCTCAGGTCCGTGGTGCTGAGGTTGCGGAGGTCCACTCCGTCCAGCGTGAGGGAGCCGGACGAAACGTCGTAGAAGCGGGCTATCAGCTTGGCCAGCGTGGATTTCCCGGCTCCGGTCTGGCCCACCAGGGCAACGGTCTGGCCCGCAGGGATGTGCAGGTTCAGGGTGGGGACGATGACCGGCCCGTCGCCGTAGCGGAAATCCACGTCCTTGAAGTCGATCGAACCCTTGGCGCTCTTTAGGGCGACAGGATTTTTGGGTGGCCGCACTGTTGGGACTTCCTCCAGGAGGCCGGACACCTTTTCCAGCGCTGCCTGGGCACTCTGGAAGGAGTTGTAGAACATCGCCATCTGGTCCACCGGCTGGAAGAACCTCTTGGTGGAAAGGATGAGGGCCAGCAGCACACCCACCGCAAGATCGCCGGTGAGGACACGGAATCCGCCGAAGAGCAGGACTACGGCAACGCAGACGTTGCCGATCAGCACCAGCCCCGGTTGGAAGATCCCGTTGAGGTTGATGGACCGGACTGTCACCAGCCTGTAGTCCTCCGCGAGCTTCCCGTACCGTTCGGCGTTTTCGCGTTCTTTGCGGAAGGCCTTCACTGCCCGGATCCCGGTCATCGTCTCCACGAAGTGCACGATCAGCCGGGCAGACACCACCCGCGACTCCCGGAAGGCGATCTGGGAGTGCTTTTGGTACCAGCGGGCCAGGAAGTACATGGGCACGCCTGCGGCAAGCACCAGCAGGCCACTGCGCCAGTCCAAGGCAAACACCGTTATTGCGGTGAAAATCATGAACAAAAGGCCGGACGCCAAAGAGCTGACGCCGGAATCCAGGAGCTCGCGGAGAGCCTCCAGGTCTGAGGTCTGCCGGGCAATAATGCGGCCGGACGTGTACTTTTCGTGGAACTCAAGGCTCAACCGCTGGGTGTGCCGGAAAACCCGAAGGCGCAGATCCAGCAGCATGGCCTGGCTCAACTTCGCCGTGGAGGTCACGTACAGGGCGGTGAGTCCCGCCGTCGCAATCGCTGCCAACAGATACGCGACGCCGGTGAGCACCAGGGGCAGGTTGTCTCCGGCCTGCAGGGCGGGCAGCGCGGTGTCGATGCCGAAGGCGATGAGCGCCGGGCCGGCCACCCTGGCAGCCTGGGAGAGGACCACGGTGGCTATCGTCAGCCAGAACCGCAGCCGGACCGGACGGATGAGGGAGCGCAGCAGTGCCAGCGACCGGCGGCGTACGGCCCTGCTGTCGCTCTTGCTGAGGTGCGCGTTGTCTTCGTTGGCGGTGCCAAAGGTTGCGGTGCTCATCGGGTTACTTCCTCAGCCTGGATACCCGCTTCTTTGAGCTCCGACAGCTCGGAGTCCAGGTCCCGTGGTTCCTGGTCAAGGCTGGTGATGACATAGCGGTAATGGTCGTTGCCGGCCAGCAGTTCCGTATGGGTTCCGACGGCGGTGATGCGGCCGTCCTCCAGCAGCGCCACCCGGTCCGCCAAAGCAACTGTGGACGGCCGGTGGGCCACGATCAGCGTTGTCGTGTCCTTCAGCACGGCGCGGAGCCGCGTTTCCACGAGTTCCTCGGTGTGTACGTCCAGGGCGGACAGCGGGTCATCCAGCACCAGCACCTTCGGGCGTGCGGCAATGGCCCGGGCCAGGGCGATGCGCTGCCGCTGCCCGCCGGACAGGCTGAGGCCTTCCTCGCCGATGAGGGTGTCCAGGCCCTCGGGCAGGGAATAGGCAAAGTGCGCCTGCGCCACGTCCAGGGCCTCCTCGAGGACGGCATCAGTGCGGACCGGGGCCCCGAGGAGGACGTTGTCGCGAACCGAATTGGAGAACAGCGTGGTGTCCTCGAAGGCGACTGCCACTATGCGGCGGAGCTCCTCCACGTCAAAGTCCCGCAGGTCCACGCCGTCGATGGTGATGGAGCCGTCGTTGACGTCGTACAGGCGCGGCACGAGCTGGATCAGGGCGCTCTTGCCGCTTCCGGTGATTCCCACCAGTGCCATCGTTTCGCCGGGGCGGAGGTCGAGATTGATCTCCTTCAGGATTGGCTTGTCCGGAGCGTCCTCGAAGGCGAAGGTGGCGTTGTTGAAGCGGAGAGCACCGGCGATATGGACGGGCAGCCGCGGCTCAGGCGGGCTTGTGATGCTGTTGGCCGAGTCCATCACTTCGAAGTGGCGGTCGACGGCGGTTTTGGCGGTGAGTGCCATGGCCAGCAGCATGCCGGAGAACTCAACGGGCGAGGCGATGACGGCTGCGGTGGCAAAGAAGGCCACCAGCGCACCGATGCTCAACTGGCCGCTGGCGCACAGCATCACGCCCACAACGAGTCCTGCGCCCAGGGCGAGCTCCGGCAGCAGGGTGACCACCATGGTGAAGGTTGCCTGCTGTCGTGCCTTGTCAATCTCCGTCTGGCGCAGTTCCTCGGCTTGTTCCTCGAAGTTTTCGAGGGCTTCCTGGCTGCGGCCAAAGGCCTTGAGGACGCGGATTCCGTGGACGGATTCCTCCACGGTGGTGGCAAGGTCGCCCGCCTGGTCCTGGCTGCGCCGGGCAACCCTGCTGAAGCGGGTCCGAAACCGGAAACTGTAGGCCATGATGGGCACGGCGGCGGCCAGGAAGATGAGGGCCAGTTGCCAGCTCATGGCGAACATCACGCCAATGCCGATGATGACCGTGAGGGTGGTGACAACCAGCATGATGGCGCCGAAGGCCATCCAGCGGCGCAGGAAGTTCAGGTCTGTCATGGCGCGGGAGAGCAGCTGGCCGGATCCCCACCGGTCATGGAACGAGACCGTCAGGTCCTGCAGGTGGTCATAAAGCGAAATCCGCATCCGGGTCTCCACGGAGGTGGCCGGATTGATAACGAACTGCCGGCGGAGAGCCACCAGCCCGGCCTCAGCCACACCCAGCACAAGGATGAGGCCGGCCGAGATCCACACGGCTTCCGTGGTGCCGTCCTGCCCAAGCGATTCATTGATCAGCACCCGGAGGACCTGGGGGATGGCCAGGGCAACAATGCTGGCCAGAAGTGCGCACAGAAGTCCCAGGAGAAGCCGGGGGATGATCGGCCTGACATGGGGGTAGAGACGGCTGATGGATCTAAAAAATGGAGTTTGCTTGGCCATGCCCGCTTCTCAAGCTCTAAAACGAATGTAGTTTCCCGTAGCAACTACCCTATGCCATGGCGTGAGCCGATTCACAGGCTTCCGGACCGCATTCGAAGCTGGGCCAGTTATTGCTTTTCGCAATGCCATCCTCGCCTAAACCATCCCCTTGCGCCATCAGTCCACGCCCGCAAAACTTCTATTCGAAACGGGACGTGATCGCACAGCGGAGTCAGTTGGGCGAGGTGAGGGTGAGCAGGACTGCTTCCGGCTTGCACGCGATTCGGATCGGGGCGAAGCGGGAGGTGCCGATGCCGCCGGAGACGTTGACCGGCGTCGTACTGCCATTGCGTTGCCAGTCGTTAAGCCCCTTGGCCCGCCACGTGGGGAGGTCGCAGTTGGACACGAGGGCGCCGTAGCCGGGAAGGCACAACTGGCCGCCGTGGGTGTGGCCCGCGAGCAGGAGGTCGGCGCCGTCCTCGGTGAAGTGGTCCAACACGCGCTGGTAGGGAGCGTGGACGACGGCGACCTTTAAGTGGGGGGTGGCGTTCTGGTTGATGGTGCCACGGGGCCATCCCGCGTAGCGTTCGCGGTTCAAGTGCGGATCGTCCACGCCGGAAAAGTCGAAGCGGATCCCTTTCAGGACCACCGACTGGTGGCGGTTGGTCAGGTCCACCCAGCCGCCCATGCCGAAGCCCGAACGCAGCCTCGGCCAGTCCAGCACCGTGGGCTTGGGCTTGGCCTTGGAAGGTCCCAGCAGGTAGGAAGCCGGGTTTTTCAAACTCGGCGCGAAGTAGTCATTGGAGCCCGGGACAAAAACGCCGGGGAACTCCAGGAGGGGGCGGAGAGCCTGCAGGAGCGGGTCCACTGCCTTCGCGTGACTGAGGTTGTCGCCGGTATTGACCACCAGGTCCGGCTCAAGACCGGCCAGGGACTCCAGCCAGGCAGCCTTCTTTTTTTGGCCCGGGACAAAATGAATGTCGCTCAGGTGCAGGATGCGGAACGGTGCCTGCCCGCGCGGCAGGATGTCCAGCGTTTCTTCGCGGAGGACAAACTGGTTCTTCTCCCACAGTCCATATCCGAATGCGGCAATACCCGCCGCGGTCCCGGCTCCGGCGGTTACGGCAAAGCCGCGCCCGATGGTTCGGGCGCGGCTGGCCAACGCACTGGTTGAGGACATCCGGCTAGTCGTCATTGTTCCCGCTGTTGTTCCCGCTGCCGTTGCCGTTGCTGCTCGGCTCGGGAGCGGGCGCTGGGGCTGGAGCTGCCGGCGCCTGGGTGGCCCTCGGCGCGGTGGTTGCGGGAGTCCGCGTATTGGTTCCGCCGCCGCCGTTCAGCAGGTTGCTGGGCGGCGCGGGGAAGGGCTCCGTGCCGTAGGCAGGCGCGATCCGGGACATGAAGTTGGAGAACATGGGCCCGGCGATCATGTAGCCGTCAATGCCCTGGTAGAACTTCCCGTTGACGGTGATGTTCTGGCCGGAGCGGTCCTGGGCGCCCAGGGCGTCACCGAACCAGGCAGCGGTGGCAAGGCCGGTGGTGTGGCCAACAACCCAGGTGGAACCGTTGTTGTTGGACGTGCCGGTCTTGGCGCCGATCGGGAAGCCGGTGCGGGTGGAGATCCGGGGCTGGATCAACGAGCCCGAACCGCGGTTGAGGACTTCCTGCAGGGCGTAGTTCACGCCGCGGGCAACCTCGGGCTTGACCGCATCCCGGCAGCTGGTGGACTGTGCCGGAAGCTGCGCGCCGGTCTGGTCCGTGACGGAGGTGATGGCGATGGCCTCGCAGTACTTTCCGTCATTGGCGAACGTCGCGAAGGCACTGGCCATGGTCAGCGGGGCGGTCTGCGTGGAACCCAGCAGGTTGCCCAGCGTGGACATGTTGATCTTGGGGTTCGGTTCGCCGTCAGCCGGAAGCCCGCCGTGGAGTCCCGTTGCGTCAACGATCTTCTGGATTCCGCAGAAGTCCAGTTGAGCGGCGGAGGCGAAGGTCACGGTGTTGATGGAGTTGTAGAGGCCCTCAAGCACGGACAGGGGCCGGTACCACTGCGGCTCGGCGTTCTGCAGGTCGTCGGCCGCGCCGAGTGCCTTCTGTGCGGTGTTGTAGGCACCGGTGACCTGGCCGCAGGTGTTGCGCCACGGGAAGTTCAGCGGGTAGCGGCGCTGGGCTGCGTTCACCACGGTGTTCATGGACTTGCCCTCATCCAGCCACTCCGCAAAGGTGAACGGCTTCATGGTGGAGCCGGGCTGGGCACCGCCCAGGCCGTTGAGGTCGTTGCCGTCCTTGTCCAGTTTGTCCACGTTGAAGTTCACCTGCGAGTCGAAGGACCCTTCGGCCGGCAGGAACGTGGTGTTCTGGGCCATCGAGACAATCTTGCCGGTGTTCGGCTGCACCGAAACCATTGCCGCGCCCCACTTGTCCGGGTTCGCGCCGGCAGAGGCATTGACTTGCTCCTGTGCCGCGGCCTGTGCGTTCGGATCCAGTGTGGTGGTGATGGTCAGTCCGCCGCCGTAGATAAGGCGTTGCCGCTCTGCAAGTTCCGCTCCGTAGGCCGGGTTGTTCTCCAGCAAATGGAGGACATAGTCACAGAAGTACGGGGCGGTTGAAGCGTAGGCGCAACCCTGCTTCGGCTGCGTCACCTTGGTCTCCACCGGAGTGGCGACGGCGGCATCGTAATCAGCCTGGGTGATCTTGCCCTGGTTGAGCATCAGGCTCAGAACCAGGTCGCGGCGCTGCTTGGCGTTCTCCGGGTTGGTGATGGGGTCGAACGCGGACGGGCTGTTGACCAGGCCGGCCAGCAGCGCGGCCTGGGGGAGCGTCAGGTCCTTGGCGGAGGTGCTGAAGAAAAAGCGGGATGCGGCTTCGATGCCGTACGCGTCGCGGTTGAAAAAGACGATGTTCAGGTAGCCCTCAAGGATTTGCTCCTTGCTGAACTCCTTCTCCAGGGCGATGGCCAGCTTCATTTCACGCAGTTTGTCGCCCACGCCCTTGTTGACGCCATTGAGCTTGATGTCCTCGTCCCGGCCCTCGGCGGCGAGATTGGAGTTGAGGACGTTGTTCACATACTGCTGCGTGATGGTGGAGGCACCCTGCCGGTTACCGCGGGCAGTGCTGACCAGCGCACGCAGGATACCCGTGGTGTCCACGCCGCCGTGGTCATAAAAACGGCTGTCCTCGACGGCGATGACAGCTTCCTTCACGAACGGCGAAATCTGGTCCAAGGCAACCTTGGTACGGTTCTCCTTGTAGACGCTGGCGATCTCGCTGCCGTCCGCCGCGAGGATCCGGGTGGTCTGGTTGGGCGGATCCACCTTCAGTTCTGCCGGGAGGGTGTCGAAGAACTCGATCGAACCGCTGGCTGCGCTGCCTGAGACGGCTGCCGCGGGGACCAGCAGGCCTGCTACCAGGACACCGCAAATTGCACTCACGCCAAGGAAGACTAGGATCTTTCCGAGGGTGGTGGCAGTGTCGAATAATGGGTTCTTACGAGTCGCCATGTTTTCCACTTTACCGGCAAGGACTAGTCTTTCTCTCATGACCAAATGGGAGTACGCCACGATTCCGCTCATTATTCACGCCACAAAGCAGATTTTGGACCAGTGGGGAGACGACGGCTGGGAGCTCGTCCAGGTGGTCCCCGGACCCGACGGAAACGGCCTGGTTGCCTACCTGAAGCGCGAGAAGCAGTAGCATGGGCGCCTCCGCAGAAGCCCCGTCCGGCACCGCTGCCGCACCCATCTCAGCTGTTGAGCAGCGCCTTGCAGAGTTGGGAATTTCACTTCCAGAGGTTGCCGCGCCGGTTGCCTCCTACGTCCCTGCAGTGATTTCCGGCAACCACGTGTACACCTCCGGTCAGCTGCCCTTCGTCAAGGGCAAGCTCGAAGCCACCGGAAAGGTTTCCGTCGGCACCGAAGGCTTTGCGGATGAGCCCACGGTTTCCCCCGAGGACGCACAGCGGTTCGCCGCGATCTGCGCCGTCAACGCCCTGGCCGCCGTCAAGAGCGTCATCGGAGACCTGGACCGGATCACGCGCATCGTCAAGGTTGTGGGTTTCGTCTCATCCGACCCCTCCTTTACGGGACAGCCCGGCGTGATCAACGGTGCGTCGGAACTGCTGGGCCGTGTACTGGGTGAGGCTGGCCAGCACGCGCGTTCCGCCGTCGGCGTTTCTGTACTGCCGCTCGACTCTCCGGTAGAGGTCGAACTGATCGCCGAATTTAGCTAGGACCGGTCCTTCCTTTGCCTCAGCTCGCCCGACGCCTGTTTGCGCTTCCCCAGGATCTTGAAGGGGCAGCGCAGAGCTGGCTCGAACACGGCGAACGGACCCCGCGGGCCGCGCGCCTCGCTTCATCCGTTGTCCTGCTGCGTGATTCCCCCACCGGCCTGGAAACGTGGCTGGCCTACCGGCCCGGTTCCTCGCCGCTGGGGGTCCTCGCGTTCCCCGGCGGGTCTCTGGACGCCGCCGACGACGATCCCGTCGGCTGGCTGGGCCCCTCGCCCCAGCATTGGGCTGAGCAGATGGGAACGGACGACGTCGGGCTGGCGCGGCGCCACGTGGTGGGCGCCATCCGGGAACTCTTTGAGGAAACCGGCGTTCTGCTTGCCGGCGCCGACATGGCGAGTACCGTCGAGGCCACGTCCACGCCGGAATTCATGCGCGCCCGCCTTGCCGTTGCCGAACAGGAAAAGACCTTCCCGGAGGTCCTGGCCAAGCGCGGCCTGTCTGTCCGGACCGACCTGCTGAAGTCCCTCGTGAACTGGCGCAGCCCCGACTTCGCCCACCGCAGGTTCGACACCCGCTACTTCGCAGCCACGGTGCCCCTGAACCAGCAGCCCACACTGCTGGAAGGCAAGGGGGTGTGGGGCAGGTGGGTGAACGCTGCCGATCTCATCGCCGGGCGTGACACCACTGCCCTCGGCGACGAGGTGGGCCAGGAAAACACCGTGGGCCGCACCCTCGGCGAGCTCCTGGTGCCCGGGTCCGAGATCATGCTCGAAAAGATGGCGGCTGCGAACGGCTGCATTGCGTACCTCAGCTATAAACGCAAAGCCCATGTGTACCAGCCGCGGCTTGTGGATGAAGACGGCAGGCTGCTGCTCGAAGTGGAAGCTGCGAAGACCGTCGCGGGGGACCCCCAGCGCGAACGCTAAATTCGGCGGAGCGTGGAGTACGGGCGGCTCGGAAGGTCCCCTGCAGTCCAAGGCCGAACAGGAGGTTCCAGCGGAATCTGGCCCCGGCCGTCCTTGATCACCAGGACCACCGTGCCGATCACCGCGGCAAGGGAAGCCAAGCCCAGCAGGATCAAAACAACAGCCATAGCCACGGACATCGCCAAGCACCTCTGGCTCTAATTTTACCGCTGTTCAGGCCCGAGGAGCCGTGGTTGAGTTCGCTGCGCGGCTGCCTTTCGCCGTCGCTTAGACACACCGCATAGGGGAACCTCCGGTCGCTGGGCGACCTCCGGCTCCCGATGCGTCGCGATGCGCTCCTACGCGAAAGTCTGCCACCCATCTCGGTGCTCCATCACCTTTCCGCAGCATGGACCGACGCTCTATACTTCCCGTAGGTTTTGGCTCGACGCTCTCTCACTTTCCGCGGGTTTTGAGCTGACGCGCCATCACTTTCCGTAGCCGACGGAGGGTTGGGTGGAAGGCTGCGGTCGGTGGTGGGGCGTTGGGTGGGAGGCTGCGGGAGGTGGTGGGGCGTTCCGGGTTTGAACGCAAAAGGCCGCCCCTTGGGGCGGCCTTTGTGCTGCTGGGACTAGCGGGAGCGCTGGCGGAGGCGCTGCATGTCCAGGATGACGACGGCGCGGGCTTCGAGGCGCAGCCAACCGCGCTGGACGAATTCGGCCAGGGCCTTGTTGACGGTCTCGCGGGAAGCTCCAACGAGCTGGGCCAGTTCTTCCTGGGTGAGCTCATGGGCCACCAGGACGCCGTCGGTAGCGGGACGGCCGAAGCGGTCTGCGAGGTCCAGGAGGGCCTTGGCGACGCGGCCGGGAACGTCGGAGAACACCAGGTCAGACAGGGAATCGTTGGTGCGGCGCAGCCGGCGGGCAAGAGCCTGCAGGAGCTGTGCCGAAACCTCGGGACGGGTGCGCAGCAGGTTGTTCAGGCTTTCATTCTTCAGCCCCGCCAGGCGGGTTTCGGAGACCGCGGTGGCCGTAGCCGTGCGCGGGCTGGGATCAAACAGGGCCATCTCGCCAAAGAGTTCACCCGGGCCGAGGATGGCAAGGAGGGATTCCCGGCCGTCGGGGGAGGTACGCCCAAGCTTCACCTTGCCGGAAACGATGAAGTAGAGCTGGTCGCCCTGGTCGCCCTCACGGAAAACCGAAGCACCGCGGGAAAGGTCCACCTCGGTCAGCTCGTCCGTCAGCAGACGGAATGCGTCGTCGTCGAGCGTGGCGAAAAGGGGTGCTCGGCGCAGTACCTCGATGTCCATAAAATCTCCTGAATAAAAGTGTCGGCTGTGGCGCTTGTGCCATTGTTTCAGAATTTTCAAGGTTCTGTGACGAACTTGGCAGCCAAAACGCCCAAACGGCGGGTGCCGTGGGCGAAGGGAACCCACAGAAGATTGTCAGCGTACGCCACTAGAATGAGGTTTCAACTGTTGATAAGGAGCCTTAGTGGTCGGCTTGACTGTCCTGGACCTGGTCCTGATCCTGGCGTTGCTGTCCTACCTGATCTACGGTCTGCGCAACGGCTTCCTTGTAACAGTTGGCGGTATTGCCGGATTCGCAGCGGGAGCCGTGGCAGCATTCTTCGCGGTCCCCCTTGTGAGCGGCTTCGTTGAGGACTCCGGGTGGAGGCTGACCGCCATTGTGGCCGCCGCCGTCGCACTGGTGGTTCTGGGGCACGGCCTCGGAACCATGATCGGCCGCCACGTCCGCGGCGCAGTGCGGATTCGGCCCCTCCGTGCTGTTGACCGGCTGGTGGGCGGCGCCGTCAACGTGGTGGTCTCCGCGCTGGTGATGTCCATGTTGGCCTTCAGTGTCAGCTCCCTTGGCGTGCCCTTCGTTTCCCAGCAGCTGGCCGAATCCAGGGTCATCCGTTTCATCGACGGCCTGACGCCGGACCCCTTGAAAGCCACCATGGCCCAGTTGCGCTCAACAGTCATCGGCAACGGCATTCCCACTTTAATTGAAGGCCTGGACCAGGACCTTGCAGTGCCTGTGCCGGACGCCAGTACCGACACCCCGGCCCTGAACAGGGCGGCAGAATCAGTCCTGAGAATTGCCGGCACGGCATACCAATGCGGCCAGAACCAGACCGGCACCGGCTTCGTTGTTTCCGAAGACAGGGTGGTAACGAATGCGCACGTAGTGGCGGGCGTGTCGCAGCCCGTCGTGGAGATGCCCGACGGCGGCGCGATGCCCGGACGGGTGGTCTACTTTGATACCCGGCATGATCTCGCCGTGCTGGCGGTCGATGACCTGCCTGCCCAGCCGCTGGCACTGAGCGCGGACCTGCCCAGTGGCAGCCCGGCCGCGTTCGCAGGTTACCCGCATGGCGGCCCCTTCCAGTCCCGGCCCGCCACCGTCCAGGACATCACCACGGTGCTGGTGCCGGACATCTACGGCAGCAACCCCTCGCCGGAAGAGATCTACCGGCTTGCTGGAAACGTCCAGCCGGGCAACTCCGGCGGGCCGCTGCTGACCACCGACGGCCAGGTGGCGGGAGTGATCTTCGCCAAGGCGACGTCGGACGCAGAGATAGGATTCGCCATCACCATGGACGACCTCAACCCGGTCGCAGCGCAGGCGCCGTCGTTGAGTGCCCCCGTTTCCTCGGGGCAGTGCATCCAGAAGTAGCAGCCCATCCAGAAGTAGCAGCGCCTCCGGCACGGGCGGCGGCGGAAAACCTAGAGGACCTCAGCCAGGTAGTCGATGGCCAGTTTGTAACCGAATACGCCTGCGCCCACGATCACCGCGGAGCACACCGGCGACAGGAACGAGTGATGCCGGAACTCTTCCCGCTGGTGCACGTTGGTAATGTGCACTTCGACCGCCGGCAGCTGCACGGCGGCAAGGGCATCCCGCAGGGCAACGGACGTGTGCGTGAAGGCGCCGGCGTTGAGGACAATGCCGACGGCGTTCCCACGGGCGGCGTGGATCGTATCCAGCAGGACGCCTTCGTGGTTTGACTGAACACACTCGGTCACGAACCCGTGCGCCTCGGCAGTCCGGGCGGCTAGTTCCTCCACGTCAGCCAGGGTGGACGTGCCGTACTTCTCGGGTTCGCGGGTGCCCAGCAGGTTCAGGTTGGGCCCATTGATTATCATGATGGTGCCGCGGCTGGTTGATGAAGAGGGGTCGGTCATGCGTGCAAATCTATCGCCTGGGCGGGGCAGCCGCGCATTCTTACGGTTCCCGTCAGCGACGAAGACCGCCCCGGCGTTCCCCGCAGGGAAAGAACGGAAACACCGGGGCAGCCTTTATTTGGCCCGTGGGGGCTACAGCGCCGTGAAGCGCAGCAGCAGTGCGTGTTCGGGGTTGAGGATGGGCATGGGCACCCCCACCTCGGCGAGGAAGCGGCCGTTGGCTACTGCCCCGTCGGCCAGCCAGGCCGGAGGCTGGACCTGCGTGAAGGTGTGCGCGTAGTCGCTGTCACCCGGCGCCGGGGAGATGGCCTCCATCCGGTAGGTCCGGTCCGGCTCAAGGCCGGGGATAGTGACCTTGCCGGGCTGCTCAGCGACCGCGGTGCGCTTGCTGACCAGGGCGAACAGTGCCGCCGTCGTGCCTGCCTGAGGCGACTCTGCGGCTACCGCACCGTGCAGCATCAGCGACTCGTCCGGCACGTCGGCGCGGACCATCCGTCCGCTGTGGATGAGGTCCCGGTGTTCCTTGAACAGCGCGATGAACCGTTTGAGTTCCTCCCGCTCGGCACCGGCAACCTGCCGGACGTCCCACTCCAGGCCGAAGTGCCCGAAGAGGGCCGTAATGGCACGGAAGGACAGGTCATGCGTGCGGGCTGTGGTGTGCGAGGTGGTGGGGCCGATGTGCCCGCCCACCAGCTCCGGCGGAACCACCAGCCCGGTCCAGCGCTGGATGCTTTGCCGCTCCAGGGCGTCGTTGCAGTCCGAGGCCCAGATCCGGTCCGTCCGCTCCAGAATTCCCAAGTCCACGCGCGCGCCGCCGGAGGAGCAGCTTTCAATTTCGACGCCGGGATGCGACTTCTTCAGCTCATCAAACAAGCGGTAAGCGGCAAGGGTCTGCTCGTGCACGGAGGAGCGTCCGGCGTGGCCATGCTCCAGGAGGTCCCGGTTCTGGTCCCATTTGAGGTAACTGATGTTGTTTTCGGTCAGGAGGGCATCAGTACGGTCGTAGATGTACTGCCAGGCCTCGGGATTGACCAGGTCGATAATGTGCTGGTTCCGCCACTCCAGCGGCAGGCGCCCCCCGTCCTTGTGGGAGAGGGTTGCCGGGCCCACGATCCATTCGGGGTGCGCACGTGCAACGTCCGAGTCGAGGTTGACCATTTCGGGCTCCACCCACAGGCCGAATTCCATGCCCCGCGACGTAACGGCGTCGATCAATGGAGTCAGACCGTTGGGCCACAGGGACTCGTCCACGTACCAGTCGCCCAGGCCGGCGTGGTCGTCGCGGCGCCCGCGGAACCAGCCGTCGTCGAGGACAAAGCGTTCGACGCCGAGCTCCGCGGCGGAGTCTGCGAGCTCGATCAGCGTGGGCAGGTTGTGGTCGAAGTAGACGGCTTCCCAGGTGTTCAGCACTACCGGGCGCGGCTTGCCGCCGCCGGCGGAGGGAAGGACGTGGTGGGGGCGGGACCGGAACCAGCTGTAGAAAGCTTCGCTGATGCCGTCCAGGCCGCGGTCGGAGTAGGCGGCAAACAGGGAGGGCGTGGTGTACGTGCCCTGCGGCATAAGGATGACCTCGGCCGGTCCCAGGAGTTCCGATCCGCCGATCATGGTGCGGCCGTCGCCAAGGGTGTCGGTGAACTGCTCGTGGTTTCCACTCCACGCCAGGTGGGTGGCCCAGACTTTGCCGTGGCGGTTCCCGAAGCCGGCAGTGCCGGCGGCCAGCAGGAGGGACGAATCGTGCCCGGTGCGCCCGTGGCGGCCGGTCCGCACCCACGTGCCTTGCTGGATGGCCCTGCGCTGCGGGTGGTTTTCCCGGCACCAGCGGCCGGTCAGGTCAAGGAGTTCGACGGCGCCCGGGGCCGCCGGGAGGACCGTCGCCAGTTCGTCCAGCTGGTAAGGGGTGGTGCCGTCATTGGTGACGGTGTGGCGCAGCTCCAGCAGGCCGCCGTCGTGCAGTGTCAGGGTGGATTCGACGGAGAGCCCGGCCTCGGGATCGGCCTGGCCGATGACGGCCGTGTTGCCCTCGGTGCGGGACGCCACTGTGCGGAGGCGGGGGGAGAAGTCCAGGCCGGAGACGCCGTCGGCAATGCGGTGGCCGCGGAGGCCCGGACGGCCGCGCCAGCTGGAGGACGCCTGGGGGAGGAGGCCCGCTGGAACGGTGGCGTCTACCGCGGAGTGGGGGACCGGCTCGCCCAGTATGGTGAGGTCCGGCAGGGTGCTGCCAAGGTCCGCGCCCCAGTGGATGATCTCGGCCTCCCCGCTGTCGAAGCTGATCACCAGGCTGGTGCCTGCGGAACGGAGGTGGAGGGGGTCCATAGGATCTCTTTCGGTGCTCAAGGGGTGCGTCCGGTGACGCGGAACGGGTAGCTCGGAGGGGACAAGGGATGGCCGGATGCCGCCGCCGCGAGGAGAAGACGGCGGCATCCGGTGCGGTGGCTGCGACCACATACGCAGCCACGCCGTGGGGCAAGGCCTACTTGAAGAGGGCGTTGACCTGTTCGTTGGCCTGGGTCAGGGAACTGGCGGGCGCCTTTCCGGAGACGACGGCGTCCATGGCCGGTTCCATGATGCCCTTGACCTTGGCCGTGTTGTCCGTGATCGGGTAGAGGAACGTGGTCTTGTTCTTGACGTGCTCGGTGAACGCGGTGACGTCTACGCCCTTGGCCTTGAAGGCTTCGGCGGCCTTGTCCGAGGACGTCTTGAGCGCGGGGAAGACTACGGCCTTGGAGGCTACGACGTCCTGGCAGTCAGCCGAGGCGAGGTACTCCACCCACTTGATGGCTGCATCCTTCTTCTCGGTTCCGGCCCAGATGGAATCGGCCAGGCCGTTGAACATTGACGCGCGTTCGCCTTCCGGGCCTACCGGGGTGGGGGCGATGCCGACTTCGATGCCCTTGTAGCCGGTGTACTGGCCGATCATCCAGGAGCCGTGGGCGTTGATGGCGGACTTGCCGGCCGCGAAGGTGTCGGCCATGGCCGCACCAACAGTGGTCTCCAGCTTGGGCATGTATCCCTTGTCAGCAAGCCCGGCGAACCAATCCATGCTCGCCTGGAATTTGGGGTCGTCGTAGTTGTACTGGGTGCCCCACGGGTTTTTGTCCGTGTGGGACCAGCCGGTGGTGTTGGTGAGGTAGCTCCATTCGGTCTGGCCGGAGGAGTCGCCGCCGCCGTTCAGGCCCAGGCCATAGACCTCAACGTTGTTCTTGTCGAAGCCGGGTTCGTCGCCGCGCTTGCCGTTCTTGTCCACGGTGAGGTGCGCGATGACCTTTTCGTAGCTGCCGCCGTCCTGCGGGTTCCAGGTCAGGTCCTTCATCTGGTCCTCGGTGATGCCGGCGCCGGCGAGCATCGCCTTGTTGTAGAACAGGCCAATGGTGTCCCAGTCCTTAGGCAGTCCGTAGCGCTTGCCGTCCTGGCCCACCCAGAGATCGGCCAGGCCCTCGTTGTAGCCGGCCAGGTCCACATTGTCCTTTTCGACTGCCTCGTCGATCGGCAGCAGTTGCTTGTTTTCCGCCAGTTCGCCGTAGCGTCCAAGGTGGTTGGTGAAGACGTCGGGGGCGGTGCCGCCGACGAAACCGTTGGTGAGGGTACTCCAGTAGTCGTCCCAGCCGCGCTGGGTGATCTTCACCGTGATGTCCGGGTTGGCCTTTGTGAAATCGTCAGCGCACTGCTGGTAGGCGGGGAGCTGGTTGGCGTCCCAGAGCCAGTAGCTGATTTCGCCCTTGGCGGCTTCTTCGGAGGAGGATCCGCTGCAGGCGGACAGGGAGAGCGCGACGGCTGCGGCGACGGCAACGGCGCCGAGGGATTTCTTCATGGTTCTACTTTCCGTTCGGGAATGGGATGGGGAGTACAGGGGTAATGAGGGGCGGGGTGCCTATTTGATGCCGGAGAAGCCGATGGAGTTGACGATCTTCTTGCCGAAGGCGGCGAAGAGGATCAGTACCGGCAGGGCCGAGATGAGGGTTGCTGCCATCAGGCCGGACCAGTCCGGTGCTCCTTGCGGGGACTGAGACTTGAAGACGCCCAGCCCCACCTGGAGGACGCGGACGTCGTCCTGGGAACCGACCAGCAGGGGCCAGAAGTATTCGTTCCACTGGCCGATGAAGGTGAGCAGTGCGAGCGTGGCAAGGGGTGCTGCGGCGTTGGGGAGGATGATCTGGAAGAAGATGCGCAGGTGCTTGGCGCCGTCGAGCATGGCTGCCTCTTCGACCTCGCGGGACATGTTCAGGAAAAACTGGCGCAGGAAGAAGATGGCGAATGGGGTCATAAACACGTACGGCAGAACCATGCCGAGCATCGTGTTGAGCAGGTCCAGGTTCTTGATCAGCAGGAAGTTGGGCAGGGCCGTGAAGATCGGCGGAACCAGCATGGTGCCGAGGAACAGGCTGAACACTACGTTGCGGCCCTTCCAGCGAAGGCGGGCAAAGGCGTAGGCAGCCATCGCGCTGAAGAACACGGCTCCGGCAGTGGTGATGGAGGAGAAAATGATGGAGTTCCGCAGGTAGAGCCAGAAATCGATGGCGGCACCGGAACCGCCTTCTGCGACGGCATCGGCCGGGCTCTGCAGCCCGAACACCCGCATAAACGCCCCAAAGGTGAATTCCGCGGGAAGCAGGCTTGTTGAATTCGAAGCCAGCGCCGCGTTCGTTGACAACGCTGTGCGCAGCACCCAGAGGAACGGGAGGACGGAGACCGCGATCGCGAGGACCAGGAGGGCCCAGGCACCCGCGCGGCGGGGGTTGAAGGGACGACGACGGCGGGTTGCGGCCGGCAGCGGTGCGCGGCTCGTGGTGGTGGTCATGCGGGGCTCCTAGTCCAGGTCCGACTCGTTGCCCTTGAGGAACTTCATCTGGATGAAGGCCACCAGGGCGAGGATGAGGAAGAGAATGACGGCGATGGCAGATCCGTAGCCGAAGTCCGACTCGGTGAAGGCACGCTGGTAGATGTAGTACTGGATGACCCGGGTGGCGTTAACCGGTCCGCCGCCCGTGGTGACCGAAACGGTGTCGAAGACTTGGAATGAGCCGATGACCGTGACAACAAGGACGAGGACCAGCACCGGCCGCAGCAGTGGAATAGTGATCTTGCGGAAGGTCTGGAACGGTGAAGCGCCGTCAAGTTTGGCTACTTCATAGAGGTGGCCGGGGATGGCCTGCATGCCGGCGAAGATGAGCAGGGCGGTGTAGCCCATGTGGCGCCAGGTGTTGATCAGGGCCTGGGTGGGGATGGCCCACTCCTCACTTCCGAAGAACGCGACGCGGGGGAGGCCGGCCCATTCGATGAACTGGTTCACCACACCGATCTGGTAGTCGAGCATCCAGAACCAGAGCAGTGCTGCGATGACGTTTGACATCATCCAGGGCAGCAGGAGGGCGCCGCGGATAAGGGTGGACTTCGCGACCTTGTGCATCAGCAGGGCCAGGCCCAGGGCCAAGGCAGTCTGGACGACGATGTTGATGAAGACGTACTGCCCCGTGACAGCCAGGGAATTCCAGAACAGCGGGTCCTTGGCAATCGCTGTGTAGTTGTCCAGGCCGATCCATTCCGGTTCACCGAGGATGCTGTACTCCGTGAAGCTGAGGTAGAGGCCCCGGATGGTCGGCACGACGTAGAAAACGATGAACCCGATCATTGCCGGGGCAATGAAAAGCAGTGCGATCTTAAGGTCCCCGAAACGGCGGTGGCTGCCCTGCGGCTTGGGGGAGGACGCCGAAGCAGGCGAAGCCGGTCTCGAGTGTTTGGCAAGGGTGGTCATCTTCGACCCTTCCTGACTGTGATGGGGGTAACAACTGGAAAAGAATCTACACGAGTAGAAAGGAGGTGGCAAGAACTTTTTCATTTGTCGGCTGGGACTAGCTTCATCCATTCAATTGCGCTGTTGACTCGAGTAGATTGTGCTGCGACACTGGCCTCTTGAGGGACAGCGCTTGCCCGGCGCCCCTCCTTACCTCCACGGAAGGCAGACAATGACGTTCTCAATAGGTGTAGTAGGCGCCGGCCAATTCGGCAGCCAGTTCGCCCACCTCTTCAATCTGCACCCCGGCGTGAGCGCCGTGCATGTGGTGGACGACGTGCCGGAACGCGCCACGGAGACAGTGGACCGCTATCACCTGGCCGGAGCAAAGGCGAGCTTTGAAGACCTGCTTGCCTCCGACGTCGACGCCGTGGCCATCTTCACCCAGCGGTGGACCCACGGTCCCCTGGTGGAGCAGGCGCTGCGGGCCGGAAAGCACGTCTACTCGGCCGTTCCCATGGCAATCTCCGAGGAGGAAATTGCCCGCATCATCGAAGCTGTCCGGGACACCGGGTTGGTGTACATGATGGGGGAGACCAGCTACTACAACCCGGCCACGGTATACGCGCGAAAGCAGCATGCCGCCGGAAAGTTCGGCCGGATCTTCTATACCGAGGGCGACTACGTCCACGACATGGACCTGGGCTTCTACGAGGCCTACCAGTACAGCGGCGGGGACCGCTGGAAGGAAACCGCCAGCTACCCGCCCATGCTGTATCCCACCCACGCCGTGGGCGGAGTGCTGGGCGCCGTTCCCGCCCACGCCGTCAGCGTCAGCTGCGTCGGGGTCAAGGATGACCGCAACGACGGTGTCTTCGACAGGGACGTCAGCATGTTCGGGAACGACTTCTCCAACGCCACTGCCCTTTTCGAACTGAACGACGGTGGCGTGATGCGCACCAACGAGATGCGCCGCGTGGGCTACCCCTCACATATCCGTGAATCCCGGTTCCGGTTCTTCGGGACCGAGGGAAGCTTCGAACAGCTGGCGAAAGTCACCGTCTGGCAGGACAAGGCGAACGTCCACGACATTTCGGAGCAGCTGGAAACCCATCCCAGCATGTCCCTGGACGACCCTTCCCTGGCCAATGTGGCAGCTGAACTAAGGGACGCCTTCGTGTCCGGCCTGGCCCCGGTTCACGATCCCGCGCGGCTTCCGGAGGAGTTCCGCGGCGCACCCAACGGCCATGAAGGAAGCCACCACTTCCTCGTGGACGACTTCGTGACCGCCGTCAACAACGGCACCCTTCCTCCCGTGAACGCCTGGGTTGCCGCCCGCTTTACCCTCCCGGGGATCGTGGCCCACCAGTCGGCCCTCCAAGGCGGCGCACGGCTTCCCATCCGTGACTTCGGTGATGCACCGGGTACCTGTACCTAACATGGACAGCATGACTACTCCGGCCGTGCAGGCTGCCCGAGGCGGCCCGGTGACCCGCAAGGACGTGGCCAGGTATGCCGGCGTCAGCACCGCCGTCGTCAGTTACGTGGTTAACGGCGGGCCAAAGAAGGTGGCGCCTGCCACCGAAGCCAAGGTCCAGGACGCCATCCGCGTCCTGGGCTACCGCCCCAATGCGGCGGCCCGTGCGCTCAAGCTGGGCTCCAGCGAGACGCTGGGGCTTGTGGTGCCGGATATATCCAACCCCTTCTTTTCCCTCTTCTCGCATGCGGTGGAGGATGCCGCGGCAGCCTTGGGGTACGCCCTGGTGCTGAGCAACTCGGACGGGAACCTGGCCAAGGAGCGGCGGAATATCCGCAACCTTGCCGCCCGGCAGGTGGACGGCGTGCTGCTGGCCAGTGTCCTTTTTGAACCCGACCTGGAGGTCCTGGAAACGGCAGACATCCCTTCGGTCCTGCTGAACCAGGAACGGGATGCGCCCGGCTTCAATAGCATTGGCGTGGATCTGGCAGCCGGCGCCCGGATCGCGGTGGAACACCTGATTGGCCATGGACACAAAAACATCGGCCTGGCAATGGGTACCAACGTCTCCGGCACCACCGACGGCCGTGAGGTGGGCTGGCGGGAAGCCTTGCAGGAAGCCGGCTTGCCGGAGGGACCGATTGTTTACAGCGCATTCACCCGGCCCGGCGGTTATGTTGCCGGCCAGCGGCTGCTGGCGTCGGTGAACCGGCCCACAGCAATTTTCGCCACCTCGGATATGCAGGCTATCGGCCTGTTGCGGGCGGTTCATGAAGCAGGATTGGCCGTTCCGGGGGATATCGCAGTGGCATCCTTTGACGGTTCCGCCGAGTCCGAATACTCATGGCCCCCGCTGACCACGGTGGAACAGCCGGTTGCCGTGATGGCGGAAGCAGCAGTAGCGGCGCTGGTGGGAGCCAGTCGTGGGGAGAAGCCCCGGCACCGGATTTTCGACACCACCCTGCACGTCAGGCAGTCCTGCGGCTGCCCCTAGCGGCTGCTTCTGAAGGGCGTGCTACTGGAGGGCGGCGAGCCGCAGCCGGCCCACCCGCTCCTGAAGGATCCGCTGTGCCTCGGCGCCAAGGCCGGGATCGCTGATGACCTCGTCCACTTCCTCCAGCGAAGCGATGGAACTGATGCCCAGAAGTCCCCATTTGGTGTGGTCGGCCAGCACCACGGTTTTGCGCGCGGCTGCCACGAAGGCGCGGTCCGTCTCGGCTTCCAGCAGGTTCGGTGTGGTGAACCCGGCTGCGGCATCCATGCCGTGAACGCCAAGGAACAGCACGTCCAGGTGCAGTTGCTTCAGCGCGGCTGTGGCGATGGGACCCACCAAAGCGTCCGACGGCGTGCGCTCGCCGCCGATCAGGATCACAGTTGGGGCGAAGCGGGCCGAGCCGCCGGATGCGGCGTGGTGGAAGAGGTCAGCGATGCGCACGGAATTGGTGACCACCGTGATCCGCGGACCGTTCACCAGCTCATTGGCGAGGGCCCAGGTAGTGGTTCCGGCGCTGAGCCCCACAGCCATGCCCTCCTGCACCAGGCCGGCCGCCTCTACAGCGATGGCCCGCTTCTCCGCGGTCAGCTGGGTGGACTTGAGCTCGAAGCCAGGTTCATGGGTGCTGGCATCGCCGTGAAGCTTGGCGCCGCCGTGGATGCGCTCCAGCCTGCCGCCCTCCTCGAGCTGCTCGATATCCCGGCGCACGGTCATGAGGGAGACACCCAGCTGCTGGGCTAGGTCCGAGACGCGGACAACACGCTCCCGCTGGACGGCGTCGAGAATCGCCTGGTGACGTGCAGCGGGGAGCATCGGGCAGGATCCTTTAGGCAGGCGACAGGGCTGGGTCCAGTCTAGGCGTGCACCACGCTGACGCGTGGCAGTCATCCTCCGCGTGCTGCTCGTACCTCGCTCTGACGCAC
>JBKJVX010000019.1:0-19093 GCA_046717065.1 Arthrobacter sp.
CCTCAAGCCGTTTCTTGCTGGCCGGCCCGCATCCTGGAAAGCAGCCAGACCGTCCGCGGGATCGGCCAGAGTATGGCCAGCACGAGCACAGGCACCAGCGAGACGCCGACGTCGGGAAACTGGCGGATGATCACGAACAGGTGGGTGTCGAACCGTGCGGGGGCGTAGACGAGGCACAGCCAGAGGGCGAACCCGTCGAGCACGAGAGCCGCAACTCCCCAAATCAGAAGCACCCAGCGCTTCCGGGACGCGGCACGCCGCCGGAGCAAAAACCGCAGCACCAGCCACAGGCTCACCAGCTCAGCGAGGAGCAGGGCCAGGGCCACTGCCCAGCTGTAGCGCTGCAGCCAGTCCTCAAACACCACCGCGGGCACCGGGGACTGCCCGTGCAGGATCCGCAGGACGTTGGTGTCGATGGCCTTCAGCCGCGACGGGGCGGCGGTGTCGTTGCCGTTGATGACCAGGGCGACGCCGAGCCCGGAGTCCGGAACCATGGCCAGGTAGGTGTGGCTGTTGCCCCATTCCCCCTGGTGCTCCAGCAGCAGCGGCAAGTCCTCCGGAGCGGGGGCTGCGGGATCAACTGACTCCGCGAGCGGCCGCGTGTACCAGCCCATGGCGTAGCCCTTCGCCTCGTCCACCCGGGTCCGGGGCTCGAACATCGCCGCTACGCTTTCAGGCTCCAGGATCCGGGCATCCCCGTAACGGCCGCCATTGAGCAGGGCAGTCAGCTCACGGCCCAGGTCTTCGGCTGAGGAGTACATGGTGCTGGAGGGCATGCCGGCGGTGGGTGCGGGGACATTGGTCTGGAGCCAGAACGAGCTGAACCAGCGGGAATGCCCGGCGGCCGCGTTGTCCGCCCGTGCTGCGGTGCGGGTGGGATGGCTGTGGACCATGTTCAGGGGCCCGAAGACGTGCTGCTTCAGATAGTCCCCGAAGGGCTGGTTTGCGACCGTCTGCACCAGGACGCCCAGGACGTTGTAGTTGGCGCTGGCGTAGTGGAAACGCTGCCCGGGTTCGCCCGCCAGCGGGGAGCCGGCCAGTGCGCGGACTGCTTCTTCGAGGGCTCCCGGGCCTTGAGCCAGGGACGCTTCGAAGGCGGTGTCCCTGGCCGACATGCCGCTGGTCTGGTGGAGCAGCTGCCGGACGGTGATCGCCGACGAACGGGGATCGTCAAGGGTGAACCAGGGCAGGTAGGCCTGCACCGGTTCATCCAGCCGCAGGCGCCCGGCCTCCACCTGCTGCATCACGGCGATGGCTGTCAGTGACTTGCTGGTGGACGCGAGCAGAACCGGAGTCTGGGCCGTCATCGGCCGCCCGGAGGGGTCCGCGCGGCCGAAAGCGGCGGAGTGCACCTGGGTGCCGTCCCGGACGACGGCGACGGCGACACCGGGAATCCCCAGGACTTCGATCTGCTCCCGCAGGAAGTTGTCCACTGCCGTGTAGGTTTGCTCCGGAGTGCTGGGCTGCGTGGGCATCGGGCCAAGGTGGGCCGTTCGGGCAGGAGCGGCGCCGCCGAGAGTTCCGGCCAGGAGGAAGCACACCAGCAGGCAGCGCGTTGACCACGAGATAGTCCGCATGGCTGCACCTGCTTCGGCTGAGCGTCCCTTCACGGTATGGCCTGGCCCAACGGAAAACAAACACTTGTGACTGTCACGCGGGACGGACGAAGTCCCCGTGACATCGCCCACCTTATTCTGAGTTACTCACATTAATTCCGTAGACTTGTTACCAGGCCGCCGAAGCCCTTAAGTGCTGCCGCAGGGTTAACGTCCCAGCGTGCCGGCAGTCGGCCGCCGCGTCGAATTGCCCATGCTTGAGCCCGCGCCCCCTTCTGAGTGGCGTGCAGGCGGTACTGCACCAGCATCGGCGACGCCGGCAAGCCCCCCACAACCACAGGAGATCACATGACTCTGCAGTCCGAACTGGCCGTAACCCAGGAAACCCAAACGACCGTCAGGAACAGCACTCCGCGTGGCGGCAGCTACGTCAGCCTCCCGGCTGACCGGGAAGTTCCGCTCCGCCGCGCCGAGGGAAACTACGTTTCGCTGCCCGGCATCCTTCCCGGCAATGCGAACAAAGCCCAAGGCACGTACGTGACCCTTCACTCGGTTCCTGCGGGAAAGACGGAAATCAGTTACACCCGCGTCGGCTAACTCACGCAAAACAACAAAGCGCCTGCTGCCCTTCCGGAAGAAGGGGCGGCAGGCGCTTTTTTGTGTGGGGGGGCCTCAAATCGAACCGACTGGCTTCAGGGCGGGAGGCTCGCCCTGATCTGGATCAGGGTGAGTTCCAACAGGGGCGTCGGGATGTCCCACCCGCGGCCACGTAAACGTCCAGCTGAGAAGAGGGGCCGTAGACTCGGAGCCATGTCAGCTCTTGGGGGGATGCCGGCGCGGCGCGGAGTAGTTCTGTTCGCTGCAGCCGCCATGGTTATTTCAGTTGCCGGATGCGAGTACAGCGGCCCGTCCGAACAACCGGCCCAAACATCCCCGCCGGTGGCAACACCACCGCCCCGGTCCTTCGAGGAAAACGTCGGTGAAGTGGCGCGTTTGCTCGAGGCTTCCCCCGCCGACGCCGGCATGCCGTCAGAGGCGGAGCCCGCCGGGAAACTGTCCCTTGTCCTGGCGCCCGGCGACTACATGGTTACAGGCGCCTGTGCCGGGGTTTACGGCGCCAAGCTCACCATTGTGAAGGCGGACGGCGTTCCGGAGGCGGCGAGCTTTGAGTGCACCTCCACGCTGGACCGATTTGTCAGGCACGACGGCGGGCCCATCACCATCAGCGCGGTTTCACCAACCGGCAAACCGTCCGCCACGGGCGTCAAGGTGCAGGCCAACCCGGACCGCAGGGCTTCGGAGCTGGAAGACGTGTCAGAGTGGGCAGCACAGCAGCTCCAGCCGCACCTGCCTGGTGAACTACGTGGCACCAGCAGCGCGGAAACCACCACCACGGCCAGCCTGACGGCCGAACCAGGCCAGTACGAGCTGCACTTCGTCTGCGCCGGACTGCCGGTGGCTGAGCTGTCCATCTCCACCTGGGGTGGTGCTCAAGTTCTCGCCCCCGTGCAGGTCCCTTGCAGCGGGAACGTGTTCAAGGCGCCCGTGCTGCTGCCCACCGAAGGAGTAGACCTCAGAATGGGCCCCGGTGGCCTGGACAGCCGCTTCGCCTACCGGCTCGTTCCAGGCGATCCACCTACGCAGGCTGGATAGAGGGGCGGGGCTTTCGTGCTGCCCCATGTGCCCGACGGTAGATAAAGTATTCGGCAACGGCCAGGCTCAGAACCCAGGACGCCCCGATCAGCAGGGCACGGGTCAGCTCATCCACCGGACCCACCAGGACAATCCAGGGGATGGTCACCACAACAATGGTTCCCTGGGCAAGGGTGGGAGGTCGTAGAAAACGGCCATCCACAAACCGGACAGGGCAGCCAGCAGGCCGGTTGGCGCGAGGATGCGTCCGGCGATTTTGTGCCAGCTTGCCCTGCCCCGCTTGCCGCGGCGGAGCGAGGGAACGAACTGAAATGCGCCCAGCACCAAGTACACGGTGACTGTGGGGATATGGATCAGCACGGGGACAGGCGAATCGAAGAACCGCGCGTTATCCGGCGTTATCTGGCCTCCCGTGAGGTCGGTCAGGCGGACAGCCCCGGCGATGATCGGCACGAGGCTGAGGAAGATCAGGGCGGCGGGCACGAGCCACCGGGTTTTGGCGTTTGGGCGGGGGCGGGGAATGGTTGCAGATGTCATGGGTTTGCTTCTCTGAAGTGGCTGAGCTTTTGCCCTGGCACGGACATCGTTGTTCATGCCGGGCTGGCAGTGGGAGTCCAGACGGTGGTGGCCGGAATGACAGTGCCCAGCAGCACGTACTCGTACGGCGTAGGTTCAACGTATTCCACCTGGTCCTGGCAAGCGATAGGCAAGAGGTCCCGCGGAACGCATGGCCTTTTGGAAAGCTGACCGCGGCCGCCGGCCCCGCTGAACTCTTAGGCGCCGACGACGTCCCCTCCTGGCGTGGCATCCGCACCGGCCTGCCGCTCGATGGTGACCGTGCCGGCGTCGCCATTTACGAGGATCTGCTGGCCGGTGGCAAGCCGCTGCGTGGCCACTCCGGTGCCGAGGACGGCGGGGATGCCGTACTCGCGGGCCACGATGGAGCTGTGGCTCAGCGGGCCGCCGACGTCGGTTACCACGGCCGAGGCCATCGCGAACAGCGACGTCCACGCCGGAGTGGTGATGCGGGCCACCAGCACGTCTCCGGGCTCCATCTGGCCGAAGTCCTGCAGCCCGGCCAGGACGCGGGCTGGAGCTCTGACCCGGCCCGAACTGGCCCCCACGCCTTTGATGACATCGCCGCGCTGGTGCTGCGAGCCGGCCGGCATCATCGACCCGAAGGCCCGTTCCATCCACCGGCGCTCGGGAAGCATTTGCGGGGCGGCGGCCTTCACCTGGCCCCGCCACAGCATCCTGCGCTCCTCGACGGCGGCCGTGCGGACAGGCCGGGCAGCACCGGAAATAACGACGGCGGCCCGCACCCCAGGCGCGGCGAGGCCAAAGTCGACGGCGCTTCGCAGCTCCTGGTAGCGCAGCCAGAACACGTCATCGGGAGAAGCGATGACACCGGAATCCACCAGCCGTTGCCCGAGTTCGAGCAGCATCCGGCGCAGCAGCGGCCAGGCAAGTCCGACGTCGGCCAGCGCGTCCTCGCGGATCGGCGCCGTCTCCTGGGCCCACCGGAGCAGCCGGAGGAAGGCTGCCCGCCGGCGGGGCCCGAGCCGGCCGACCATCTGTTCAGTGAGCGACTCCCGGCGTTCGGTCAGCAGCCGCTGCCGCTCGTGCGGGTCGGTGCCCTGCCCGCGCAGGTAGAACTTCACCGTCTCCAGCAGCGCGGACGGATCGTCGGCGGCCACGGGGCTGGCGAAATCAAGGTTGTAGACCGCATGTCCGTAGATGTCCAGATGCTCCTGGAAGGCGAAACGCCATTCCTGCCACAGCGCATTGTCCACACCGGCGGGCGGGGAACCGGTGCGCTGGCATTCGGCGAGCACCGCCGTCGGCCGTTCCAGCAAAGCCGACGTCAGCCCGGGATCGCTGCGGGCCCAGCCGGCCAGGTCATGCAGGGACTTCTCCGCCCGGATCGGTTCACTGTCGTACCCGAGGAGGAACGTGTGGGCCGGGGGATCGCCGTCGCGCCGGACCAGCCTGTCGTAGAACGCGCGGAAGGAGAGTTCGCTGGTGGCGGCGAGCGGAATGATTGACTGCACGGCGGTGTAGTACACGGTCCCGGCGTCCAGTAATGCCTGGGCGCCCTCCAGCAGTTCCTCGCCGGCGAGCTCCGCCGGGGGCTTCTCCTGCCGGTCCTTGATGACCCGTTCGTACCGTGGGTGTGAAAATCCGCGCCAGCCTTCCACCCCCATGTGCGCCTTGCCGCGGGCCAGCGCGCCCACCGCGGTCACCGCCTTGCCCATCATCCGCCACATGCCGGAGGTGCGGTAATAGTAGTAGGCGTAGCCGTTGATGGTGGGCAGGCCGATGTCGCCGTCGCGGATGACGTTCTTGCCCAGGGCCTCGGTCATCAAGGCTGTCAGCGACCTCGCCACGGAGCCGTCAATCATGTCGGCGAACAGTGGTGACAGCGGGTCGGGGAGCTGTTCCACGATGCTCGCCCGGAAGTAGAGCCCCTTCGGATAGGGCAGGGGCCAGGTGTCCGGGATGTCGGCCGCCGGTTCGGGCAGCGCCGTGATGGGGCGGGACTGCAGGATAAAGAACCTGCCGGCAGCCCGTGCCCACTCGATGTCCTGTGGTGTGCCAAAATGATCCGTTGCCCGCCGTCCATGGCGGACCAGTTCCGCCGCCGCCCGGTCATCGAGCACGGGTTCACGACGGCGGGCTGCCGCCACCGGTTGCTCCCTTGTGCCGTTCTCGGCGTTGACCGTCATCACTTCCTTGTCGGCTGTCCGCCGTGACACCACGGTGCCGGTGCCGGTGTCCACCACCAGGTCATCTGTGGTGACCGTACCGCTGACCACCGACTCGCCCAGGCCCCACGCCGCACTGATCACCGTCTGGTCGCGCCGGCCGTTGGAGGGGTTGGCGGTGAACATCACCCCGGCTGCGTCGGCCTCCACCATCTGCTGGATGACGACGGCGAGGCGCACCTCCTGCGGTCCCACACCTTCCCGGGCGCGGTACGCCATGGCTCGTGCCGTCCACAGGGAAGCCCAGCAGCCGACCACCGCCGTGGACAGCTCCACCATGCCGCGGACGTTCAGGTAGGTGTTCTGCTGGCCGGCGAAGCTGGCGGAAGCAAGGTCCTCAACTGTGGCAGAGGAGCGCACGGCCACCGCCGTCTCCCTGCTGCCGAGATGCCCGTAGGCGGCGCCGAGTTCGGCTGCGATTTCGGCGGGCAACGTGCCGGTCCTGAACAGCGCGGTGATCCGCTGGGAGGCATCCTCGTAGGCCTGTGGCTCCGCCTGCGGTGGCAGCGTGGCGATTTCCTGGATGTCCGCTGCGAGGTGGTTGGCATCGACAAAGTGCGCATAGGCACCGGTGGTGAGGACAAACCCCGGCGGGACCGGCAGCCCGGCGTGGATCAGGCCACCGAGACCCACGGCCTTGCCGCCAGCCACGGCGACGTCATCAGGCCCCACATCGCTTAAGTCGTTGATATAGGTCATGACCGCGTCCTTGCTGCCCGGGAGGGGCGCCGGGGTGAACTGGGTTCTCCACATACTGGCACTGCCGCGGGCAGGAGGCCACAGCTTTGGTGTCCTCCACCAGAACCATTTCCGCTGTATTGCCCACAGCTGCCACGGTTAAGTGGAACGAGCCTGTCCGAAGCTAGGCTGGACTTGACCGCAACACGGCCTGGGAGGATCCGCACCATGTCTGATGACCGGGCACCTGCCGCCCCCTTTGACCGGATAGCCCTGATCTTCAATCCGAACAGGGCCGGAATGGCCGCACGCATTGATGCCTTGGAGCGCGAGATCGCCACGGATCTGCCGGGGCTGCACATTGACCTGCTGCCGACGGGCTTCGCAGGGCACGCCCGCGACTTAGCGCGATCCGTGGCTGCGAAGGGAGCCCCGCTCATCGTTTCGGTCAGCGGCGATGGGGGGTACAACGAGGTGGTCAACGGCGTGATGGACGTTCCTGCCAGCAGCGCGGTATGCACTGTGCTCCCCGCAGGCAATGCCAATGATCATCACAGGAGCATGCCCGCTAGGACCCTTACGGGGGCCATTCGCGGAAGCCGTGTCCGCCGCATCGACCTGTTGCGCATAACGTTCCGTGGTGCACAACGGGAGCAGGTCCAGTACGCCCACTCCTATGTGGGGTTCGGGCTCACGCCGTTGATGGCGATCGGAATCGAAAAGGGCGGAAAGGGGAAAGTCCTCGAACTCATCTCCGTGGCCCGGACGCTTTCGCACCTGAGGCCGTTTGAGCTGGTGCGGGACGACGGCGCCACGGCGCAGTTCGACAGCCTGATCCTGGCCAACATTTCCCGGATGGCAAAATATGGAACGGTGAGCGAGTCGCATCACCCGAACGATGGCCACTTTGAGGTGGTGACGCTGCCCCATGCCGGGCGATGGAAGATGGCGCTGATGACCCTTCGGGCCGTCACCCTCGGTCTTGGGCATCAACCCAGCGTCAGCAGGTATTCCTTCACCACGCGAAATGCTGTTCCCTGCCAGATTGACGGCGAAGTGGTCCATATCCAGGCGGGCACCCATGTGCTGGTGGAAAGCGCGAGGGGCGCCCTCGCCACCATCTAACGGGTGGCGGCCATCTACCCTGTCATGGCGCCGCAGGGCTTAGCCGAAAAGTCGGGTCCGAATCGCCGAATGAGGGACGCCGGCCCGACCGGTAAGCGGAGTCGATGACGGGTTCGAGTTCGTCCAGTACCGTGCGGTTTCCTGGAAGTACCACATGGGCCAGGAATTCGGATTCAAGGGTGGCGATGCCTGCCGCGGTCGCCCGGAGTTTGGCGTCTATCGACTGCGACAGCGCGTGCCAAAACCTGCGGGTGGCGCGTTCCAGCTCTTTTGCCTTCGCTTCGCGGATGGGGCCCTCCGCTGTGTCTCCGGAACCTGTCAAGGCACCATCAGGCTGCGGCAAGGAAACGACGATACGGAATTGCCTTCCGCCGCCCCTGAACGCGATGGCGCCCCGGTTCCCGCGCTGGCTGAAAAGAACGTCTGTCGCCCCGTAGTCCAAGAGCGCTTGTCTGATGTGTTCCCGGGAAGCCCCGCTACTGAAGGAGTCGCCCCGGGTGTAAGGACCTGTCATCGTCCAACTATGCGCCTTCGGGGCACTCCTTCCTATGCCTGCGCGTCGCGGCGCGCTCCCCTGGCATCATAAAAAACCATGCCCAGCCGCGCCGCCGCACCCCATCTGGCTTCCTGATCCGGTTGGCGGCCCGTGGATGCGCCTGTAACATATCCTAAGCATGCTTACCATCGCGTTCGAGGTCAGTCGGCTAACGTACTGTCAGCGCATGGCTGCAGGACGGACACGAACAGGGGCTCGAATTGGCAGGAAACGCAACCTTCCGGCATAGCAACACCGCGCTGCTATCGGTGAGCAGTGTCGAGGCTCCGAGGATCGTGAGCTCCACGGATTTCGACCGCAGGCTGGCGTCCACCCTGCAGCGGCTGAAGTTCCCGCCCCGGCTGCTCGAGCGGGTTGCCGGCGTCACGCACCGCCGCTGGTGGGCGGCCGGGACGTCCTTTGATGACGCTGCCGCCGAAGCGGGCGCGAAGGCCCTGGCAGAGGCCGGCGTTGAAGCGTCCGACGTCGGACTGCTGATCAACACCTCGGTCACGCGGCGGAACCTGGAACCGTCCGTCGCGGTGAAGATCCACCACGGACTGGGCCTGCCGTCGTCGGCCATGAACTTCGACCTGGCCAACGCCTGCCTGGGATTCGTGAACGGCCTGACCCTGGCGGCCAACATGATCGACTCCGGCCAGATCAAGTACGCGATGATCGTCAACGCCGAGGATGCCGAGGCCACGCAGGAAGCCACGCTGGCTCGTCTCCAGCGGCCCGAGACCACGCGCGAGGACTTCAACCGGGAGTTCGCCACCCTCACCCTGGGCTCCGGGGCTGCCGCCGCAGTCCTGGGCCCCGCCGACCAGCACCCCGGTGCGCACCGGATCGTTGGCGGTGTGATGCGCGCCGGCACCGAACACCACGAGTTGTGCGTGGGCGGCATTGACGGCATGGCCACCGACACAAAGGGACTGCTCGACGGCGGCCTCCAGCTCGTCGTCGACGCCTGGCACGAAGCCCGGCCGGAGTGGGACTGGGCCGACATGGACCGGTACGTGACGCACCAGGTGAGCAATGCGTACACGCAGGCCATCATCGACGCCATCGACCTGGACCCCGCCAAGGTGCCCATCACCTTCCCGCACTGGGGCAACGTGGGCCCGGCCTCCCTCCCCATGACCCTCGCGGCCGAAGCGCAATCCCTTGAAACGGGGGACCGGGTCCTCTGTATGGGCGTCGGATCCGGGCTGAACACCGCCATGATGGAAATCGTTTGGTAGGCGCAGAGTGGCCCGGCGTGGACCCGGAATGGTCCCGCGAAGTGGAGGTCGCGTCCACGTCCGACGCCGATGCACCCGGCACAGTGCGCCGCTGGCACCTGCTGGACAACGGCGCCCAGCTCTCCCGCCTCGGCCTGGCTCCCGCCGGTACATTGCTGTGCGTGCACGGTAACCCCACCTGGTCCTATCTGTGGCGGACGCTGCTGGCCGCCGGAGCCGATCCGGCCCACCCGTGGCGCGTTGTGGCGGTGGACCAGCTGGACATGGGCTACTCGGAGCGCACCGGCACCTTCCGGCGGCTGGCTGACCGGATCAACGACCTCGGTGACCTGACGGACGCACTTGGCCTGGACGGAAACGTGGTGACTGTGGGCCACGACTGGGGCGGGGTGATCAGCCTGGGCTGGGCACTGGCGCACCCGCAGCAGCTCACCGGTGTGGTGCTGACCAACACGGCCGTCCACCAGCCCGACGGTTCGGGCATCCCGCCCGCCCTGCGGCTGGCGCTGCACCCCGCAGTGCACAAGTGGGGAACCACGACGTCGGACGCGTTTCTGCGGGTGACGCACTCGCTGGCAAGCCCGCCGCTGCCCGCCGATATCCGGAACGCCTACATGGCGCCCTACCGCGGAGCCGACCGCCGGACCGGGGTGGGGAACTTCGTGGCGGACATCCCGGTGGACGAGTCCCACCCCAGTTTTCCTGCGCTTAGCGGCGTGGCGGAAGGGCTGCGCGGGTTGAAGGTCCCGGCGCTGATGCTCTGGGGCCCGAGGGATCCCATTTTTTCGGACCGGTACCTCAAGGACCTCATCAGCCGGTTTCCGCATGCCGACGTGCACCGCTTCGAAGGCGCCGGCCATCTCGTGGCGGAGGACCGGAACATTGCCGCGCCGGTTTTTCAGTGGCTCGCCGCAAACGTCGGTGTCAGTGGAAGCGAATCCCCGGCAGCGCAAGCCACAACACCCGGCGGCAAGGCGCTGGCCGATGCGGCCGAGCCGGAGCCGGCAACCTTCCGGCCCCTGTGGGACCTGCTCGGCGAGCAGGCGGCAGGACCCGCGGGAGGAGATACCGCCGTCGCGGAAATGGCGCCGGACGGTACGCTTGCCCGCTCGCTCAGCTGGGAGCAGCTGGACCGGAACATCCTGGACCTCGCCGCGGGGCTGAAGGAAGCCGGAGTGGGAAGCGGCAGCCGGGTGAGCCTGATGGTTCCGCCCGGGGTGGACCTCACCGTCGCCCTCTACGCCTGCCTGCGGCTGGGCGCGGTGGTGGTGGTGGCCGACGCCGGACTGGGGACCAAAGGCCTCAGCCGTGCCGTGAAGGGCGCCACCCCCGATGTCCTCATCGGCATCGACAAGGCGCTCGCGGCTGCCTCCGTGCTCGGCTGGCCGGGGCAGCGGATCAGTGTGCGGGACCTCCCGGACGGCCGCCGTCGCATGCTAAGGGTGGAAACCTCCCTCGACGCTTTGGCCCGTTCCGGCGCCGGACGCGGTCCACGGCAGTTGACGGACAGCGTGGAACCGGATGCCCCGGCCGCCGTCCTCTTCACCTCGGGTTCCACCGGCCCCGCGAAGGGCGTGCTCTATACGCATCGGCAGCTGGCCGCGATGCGGGACACGGTGGCCGCAACCTTTGGGATCCGCCCCGACTCACGGCTGGTGGCAGGTTTTGCACCGTTCGCTTTGCTGGGACCGGCGCTCGGAGCGGTGTCAGTGACGCCGGCCATGGACGTCACTGCGCCGCGCACCTTGACGGCCGATGCGCTCGCCCATGCCGCCGCGGCCATAGACGCCACAGTGGTTTTCGCCTCGCCGGCCGCGTTGCGCAATGTCCTCGCCACCCGGGATGCTTTGAGTACTGCAGGGCGTAAGGCGCTGGAAGGTGTCGAGCTGCTGCTGTCTGCCGGCGCGCCCGTCCCGGAACCGCTTCTGGCCGAGGTGCAGCGGCTGCTGCCCCGGGCCTCGCTGCACACCCCGTACGGGATGACGGAGGCACTGCCGGTGACCGACATCAGCCTAGAACAAATCCAGGCCGCCGATGCCGACGCTGCCGCCGGCGCTGAGCATCCCACCGGCGCTGTTGCGGGAGCAGGCAACGGCGTGTGTGTGGGGTGGCCGGTTCATGGCGCCCGGGTGGCCATCGTCCCACTGGCCGCGGACGGCACTGCATCCGGGTCCCATCCCGTGACCGGGCCCGGCGTGACGGGGGAGATCCTGGTCAGCGCCCCGCACGTCAAGGAAGCCTACGACAGGCTGTGGCTGACCCAGCAGGAGAGTGCCAGCCTGCCCGGATGGCACCGCACCGGCGATGTGGGGCACTTCGACGCCGCCGGCCGGCTCTGGGTGGAGGGCCGCCTCGCCCATGTTGTGACGGCGCCCGGTGCCGTGGTGACGCCGGTGGGCGCCGAACAGGCCATCGAACGCCTGGACGGCGTACGGCTGGCGGCGATCACCGGCGTCGGACCGGCGGGCACCCAAGCCGTGGTCGCCGTCGTCGAGGCCGTCCCGCCCGCACGGAAAGCCGGCCCTGCTGCGCCGCAGCTTGCCGGGGATGTCCGCAGGGCAGCCCTCGAGGCCGGCGTCCGGGTCTCCGCCGTACTCGAAGTCCCCGCACAGCCCACGGACATCCGGCACAACGCCAAGATCGACAGGACCCGCCTGTCCCGCTGGGCGTCGCGGGTGCTGGCCGGAGGCCGGCCAGGAAAGCCATGAGGGTCCTCGTCACGGGAGCCAGCGGGCTGCTCGGGGGAGCAGTGGCCCGGCTGCTGGTGCGCCAGGGCCACGGCGTGGCCACCTTCCAGCGCCGTCCATCAAGGGTCGACGGCGCCACGGACTTCCGCGGGTCCGTCACGGACGGCGAAGCGCTCCGGCGGGCAGTGGACGGCGCCGAAGGAATCATCCACCTGGCGGCGAAGGTTTCCTTCACTGGCCGGGCCGCGGAGTTCGATGAGGTGAACGTCGAAGGGACCCGCCGCCTGCTCCTTGCCGCCAGCGCAGCCGGGGTGCGGGACATGGTGTTTGTGTCCTCCCCGTCCGTGGCCAATTCCGGCGCCGCCATCGCCGGGCTGGGCGCGGAACGGGCCGACCCGAAGAATGCGCACGGCGACTACTCCCGCACAAAGGCTGAGGCGGAGCTGCTCGCGCTGGCCGCGGACGCTCCGGACTTCCGGGTCGCAGCGGTGCGACCCCACATCGTCTGGGGACCGGGGGACACCCAGCTGGTGGAACGGGTCCTGGCCCGCGCCAGCCAGGGACGCCTGCCGCTGCTCGACGCCGGTGCGGCCCTGATCGACACCACCTACGTGGACAACGCCGCCGCGGCCATCGTTGCCGCGCTGCACCGCATGGAACACGTCCATGGCAGGGCGCTGGTAGTGAGCAACGGCGAGCCGCGCCCGGTGGGTGAGTTGCTGGCCGGCATCTGCGTTGCGGGAGGCGTCCCGGCGCCGTCGTGGTCTGTGCCGGGTGGTGTGGCGCGGGCGGCAGGAGCGGTGGTGGAAAAGCTGTGGACCTGGTCCGGGCGGCAGGAGGAGCCGCCCATGACCAGGTTCCTCGCTGAGCAGCTTTCCACCGCGCACTGGTTCGACCAGCGCGAAACCCGGAAGCTCCTCAACTGGACGCCAACCGTCTCGATTGATGAGGGGCTGGCTAGGCTGGCCGAGCACTACCGGTCCCATTCAGGAGCAGGAGCGAGGGTTTACAATCGTTTACCATGCCGTCCAATGGGGCGAGCAATATCTGAATAAATTCCACCGGGGAGCGATGACTGGGACATCAGCGGTAAATCCGAAGGCAGCTGGGAAAGCCGGGCCTGTGGAATTGGGTCGCGGCCCTGCGCGGGAAGCTACGTACACTCTCATCGAGAATCCAGGGAAACTGGATCACCTTGTGTGTTGCCGGGACGTGGAGTGGCGCCGAGCCCTTTGCGGCCACATTGAAAAAGAGCCGGCACTGCTGCACGACTCGGATATCGTGTGCACTGCGTGCATCGAGGCTGCTGAAGGCATGGGTGCGCTTCCCGGGGTCCGGCAGTGCCCTATCGACAACCATCCGTGTCCGGATGAGGCGGAATTGCAGCGCATGATTGATGAGCGAACTTCCGGCACCTGACCGGTGCTCGAGCGGGCGTAGTGATTCCGCAACTTACAGGCGCTGAGGTGTTTGACTCGGAATGTTTCCCTCATAGTCCCCAAAAATTAGCGCAAGCGGCTGGCTGCCCGCCAGGAGGAGCCGCCGTGGCACTACCTAGGGTTTTTCCAACCTTCGGCATGGATCATGATCCGGGACCTCACCAGCGCAAACGGCTTCCGGGCAGCTCGCTTTCCCCGATTCCTTGCTGAGTGTCCGCTCATCAATTTCTGCGTAGCTGCGCCCTCAAGCAAGTACTCGACGGAAAGTCGGCACAAAGAAGCGAGTACTGAGCACTGTGGTTTGTGTGTCTACCCGCCAGTTCAATGGGAACCACGCAGCACAGGACTACTTTGGGGATACAACCGTGATTACCTTGGAACTGCCGAACAACACCGGCCAGGCTGGCCTTGTTCCCGAAGTGCCGCCGACGGCGCCGGCGCTTCACATTTCGGTTTTCGGCCCGTTGACGATCCGCCGGGGCGACATCGAGCTGAGCGCCAACGACCTTGGCGGGCCCAAGCCCCGCCAGGTCCTCGAAATTCTCTTGATGAATTTCGGCTCGGCAGTGTCGAAGGCCCGGCTGATGGATGTGCTGTGGGGCGGCAACCACCCCGCCGCTGCACTGGCCACCCTTGAAAGCTATGTCAGCGTCCTTCGGCGCAACCTGCAGCCCGGCACCGGGCGAACAGGTCCCCTGCGGACGGTAACCGGCGGTTACGCCATCGACCGGTCATTGGTGGAACTGGATCTGGACCGCTTCGAAACTCTGACCAAAAAGGCGTCCAAGGCCGAGCCCCGCGTAGCGCTTGAACTGCTGACGGAAGCACTGAACCTGGCTTCCGCGCCACTGCTTGGAGACGAGCTGCTGCCGGCGTGGGCAGAGGAAGAGCGCGCCGCGCACGCAGCGCGCGTCGGCCTGGCACGCGTTGCGGCTGCGGAAATCGCGCTCTCCGTGGGAGAAACAGGCAAGGCCATTGCCTGGGGCGGGGCGGCGGCCAAGGAGGATCCCCTCAACGAGCGGGCTTGGACGGCGTTGATTCTTGGGCTTGAGCAGAACGGCGAGAGCACGGAAGCCCTGCGCGCTTACGACCGCTGCCGCAGGGTCATGGATAAGGAACTGGGCTGCGCCCCCGCTCCCACGCTCAGGGAGGCGCAGGCAAGACTCCTGAGGAGCACCGCATCGTCGGGGCCTGCGGAGTTCGGGGGCCGCCGTCCCGTAGTCACGGAAAGCCGTCCCGTTGCCGCGGCGGCCACAAAGCCAGCAAACCGCCTGCGAATCCTGATTGTTGATGACCACACCACGTTTTCCGACCTGTTGGCCGGGGCGCTGGACCGTGAGCCGGACCTGCAGAGTGTAGGGGCGGCGAAGTCCGTGGCATCTGCGGTGACGATGTTCCGGGACCTTGCGCCCGACGTCGTGATTATGGATCTCCACCTCCCCGACGGATCCGGACTCGAAGCTGCCGGCCGCATCCTCTCGGAGGCGCCGGGAACCAGGATCATCATGCTGACGGGAAACCCGTCCCAGGAAGCTCTACGTGAAGCCGCCCGCACGGGCATCTGCGGATTCCTCCCTAAAGACGGCGCCCTGGGAGCCATGCTGGACACCTTGCGGCACGCCCACACCGGCAGCATGATTGTGCCTCCGGCGCTGCTTGCCGGATGGGGCAGCGCTGCAGATTCCGTGCCATTACCTTCAGCGGCGTGACCTGACAGTTCACCATCCAAGACGCGGAGGGCCCGACTTAGGCTGCGCGTAGGGTGGGAGGTGGACGAAAGGAGCACTTCATGAAGAAAATCCTCATGGTACTGACCAGCGTTTCCGAGATCGGCGATACGGGAGAGAAGACCGGCTATAACGTGGCCGAGGCGGCACATCCGTGGAAGGTGTTCAAGGATTCCGGGCATTTCGTCGACTTTGCGTCCATCAAGGGCGGCCAGCCGCCGCGCGACGAGGTGGACTCAAAGGATCCCATCCAGGTCGCCTTCACCGAGGATGAGACCACCCGTGCCGGCCTGTACAACACCGCCCGGGTGGACGTGGTTGATCCGGACCAGTACGACGGCGTCTACCTCGTGGGCGGCCACGGCACCATGTGGGACTTCCCGGACAGCGAAGGCCTGCAAAACCTTGTGGCCAGTGTTTACAACAAAGGCGGCCTGGTGGGCGCGGTCTGCCACGGGCCGGCCGGACTGCTGAACGTGGAATTGGAGAACGGGCTTCGCCTCGTCGAAGGCCGGAGGGTGGCCGCCTTCACCAACGACGAGGAGGTTGCCGCAGGGAAGGACAAGGTCATCCCGTTCTTCCTGGCAGACCGGCTCGAGGAACAGGGCGCCACCCACGTCTCCGCCGGTGTCTTTGAGGAGAAGGTTGTGGTTGACGACCGGCTGGTGACCGGCCAGAATCCGGCGTCAGCTGCCGGCGTGGCCAAGGAGATGGAGAAGCTCTTCGCAGCGGTCATCCACCAGGAAAAAGCCGAGGAACAGCACGACGCCGAGGCCCTGCGCGCTGAAAAGGACGCCATCAAGGCTGCTGCCGCCCGGGAAGAGGAGCAGTAACCCCAACAGGCGCATTGAACTGACGGGCACCCGGCGTCAGACAATGCGGCTCGACGAGTGGTTACGTACACGTCCCCTTCCCGTGGCTTACCCGTACGAAACCGTTTACCCGCTCCTGTGAGGGTGAATGCTGCCAGCTGAAACAGCCGGCAGCATTCACTCGACCCGGAGGATCTTCGTGTACTTGACTGCCAGACCGTCCACATCCCATCCCGCCCGGCCTTTGGCCCTGACCGCCGGCACCCTGGCCGTCATTGCCGCAGCCTCGCTCCTGAACCCTTCCACCGGCAACGCCGCCGAGACTCCTGACTGGGCCGCTACCGCCTACCGCGGCAGCGTCAACGTAATTGAAGGGCCTGACGAGAACCAGCAGGTAATCGACGGCGTCGCCTTTGTGGACGAGGACCAAGACTCCGTGCAGGACGGCAACGAGCGCGGTTTGGCCGGGGTGACCGTATCCAACGGGCGCGACGTCACGAAGACGGACAGCCAGGGCCGCTACGAGCTGCCGGCGTTCGACAACATGACCGTGTCCGTTACCCAGCCCCGCGGCTACCAGGTTCCGGTGGACGCGGACAACGTGGCCCAGTTCTTTTACCACCACCTGCCCGCGGGTTCCCCGGAGCTGAAGTTCGGCGGCATCGAGCCCACTGGCCCCCTCCCGGACCAGGTGAACTTCCCGCTGGCCAAGAGCGGCCTGACCCAGTCGCCTGAGCAGCACTGCGTCATCGGCGGGGACGTCCAGACCTACGACCAGGAGGAGGTGGAGTTCGCCCGCACCGGCGCCTTCGCCGATCTGGCCGCACGGACGGACTACGCCGGCTGCGGTGCCCTGTTCATCGGCGATGTGGTGGGCGATGACCTCTCGCTGTACCCGCAGACCCGGGAACTCGCCGGCATGCTCAACGGCCCGGCCCGCTTCCTCCCCGGCAACCACGACCTTGATTTCGATGCGACCAGCAGCGAGCACACGTTCGACACGTTCAGGGCCAAGCTCGGTCCGGAGTACTACTCCTACGACGCCGGCAAGGCGCACGTCGTCGCCCTGAACACCGTGGAGTTCCCCACCAAGCTTCCGGCCGCCAAGGGCGACTACACCGGTTCCCTGGACGAGCAGCAGCTCGAATGGCTGCGCAATGATATCGCCCAGGTGCCGAAGAACCAGCTGATCGTCCTGGCCGCCCACATCCCGCTGCTCGACTACGCAGACCAGGGCAGCAGCAAGCACCAGGTGGCGCAGGTCAAGGAGGTCTACAAGATCCTCGAAGGCCGCGAGGTGGTCGCGTTCGGCGGGCACACGCACAGCATCGAGAACCTCCGCGAAGGCGACTCCCTGGCAGGCTGGTCCGAGCTGTTCGGCATCGACGCCCTCCCGTTCACGCACATCACCGCCGGCGCCATCTCCGGCGACTGGTACTCCGGACGCCAGACCGCCGAAGGCTACCCGCTCGCGTACCAGCGCGACGGCGGCCTGCCGGGCGTGCTGACCCTGGACATCAAGAACACCGAGTTCAAGGAGCGTTTCACCGTCCGCGGCGAGGACGAGTCACTGCAGATGTCCCTTGGCCTGAACACCCCGCGCTACCGTGAGTGGTACGCCCAGAACCTCGCCAACAAGGGCAAAGCCCCCGCCTTCACCGACCCGCTGACGGTCTCCCGGGATGACCTGGCCAACACCACCTGGCTCACCACCAACTTCTGGATGGGCAGCACCGGCTCCACGGTGAAGGTACAGCTCGACGGCGGTCAGACTATTGAGGCTGTCCGCACCCAGCAGATGCAGGGCGAAGGCCAGCTGGTCGGCGCCGAATACTCCGATCCCGTTGCCGTCCAGGAGCAGCTGGTCAACGGCGGAAGCCTGGCCGACCGCATGATGCACCTGTGGCGGCTGCAGCTGCCCGCCGACCTGGCGTCCGGTGAGCACACCGCCACCGTCACCGCCACCGACGTGTATGGCCGGACCTTCACGGAGACCCTGGCCTTCCAGGTCGCCGGCTAGCGACCAAGCAGTCCCAGCACATGAGGGACACGGGAAGCCCCGGCACGGGAAACGTGCCGGGGCTTTTCCGTGCCGGACGTACGACGGCGGCGCTGGCCGTGGTGCCGCACTGACCGCTTTCCCGATGCTGGCCTAGCAGTTCAGCAGGATGGTTTCCACGGCCTATTGACTGCCTGTAGCCGGAGGAATAGTTTCTGCGGTAGCGGGGTCTCACACCCCGTTTCCACGGAATGAGGGGCCGGATCCGGGCCGCTCCTGCACGGCGATGAAGCCAGGTGAGGAGGATTCTGTGGGCGGCCTGGAGCCTGGCGCTGACTACGGCGCTGTTTGCGTGAAGCCTGATGAGCGCCGGATGGAATGGAAATCTAGGGAAAGGATAAGGCCATGCCGAAGTATCTGTTTGAAGCAACCTACGTGGGCAAAGGAATCCAGGGGCTCATGCAGGAGGGCGGCACGAAGCGGCGCGACGCCCTGACGGAGGCCCTGAAATCCGTCGGAGGAACGCTGGAGAGCTTTTACTACGCTTTTGGCTACTACGATGTCCTTGGCGTTTTTGAGGCGCCGGACGATGCAAGTGCCGCAGCACTGTCGCTGCTGATCAATTCGACGGGGAGCGTCAACGTCCGCCTGAAGCCGCTCCTGACCGTGGAGGACCTCGACGAAGCCGCCAAGAAGACGCCGTCCTACCGGGCCCCGGGACAGTAAAGCCGGGGGACGGTAAGGCAGTTTGGCACCCGGCCAGCGGGCCGCCGTCGTTAATTACGCCGGCGGCTCGCGGGGTGGGTGCGGAAGGAACAGGGGTGTTGGGGGGCATGGCTGCGGCAGGGGATTTGAGGTCGCGGCCGATCATTA
>JBKJVX010000020.1:0-2827 GCA_046717065.1 Arthrobacter sp.
GGAAGCGCGCGACGCCGGCCTCTCACCCATGGCAGTTGTCGCCACTGCCGGAACCACCGACTTCGGCGCGGTTGACCCGCTCGCAGACCTCGCCGCCCTGGCCCGGGCCTACGGCGCCTGGTTCCACGTCGATGCGGCATATGGCGGCGGCCTGATGGTGTCCGGCCGCTACCGCCGCCTGCTGGACGGAACCCGCCTCGCGGACTCCGTCACCGTCGACTTCCACAAGACCTTCTTCCAGCCGGTCAGCTCGAGCGCCCTCCTTGTCCGGGAGGCATCCATATTGCGCCACATCACCTACTACGCCGACTACCTGAACCCGGAAAGTGCGGCGCTCGCCGAGATCCCCAACCAGGTGGACAAGAGTATCCAGACCACCCGCCGGTTCGACGCACTGAAGCTGTGGCTCACCCTGCGGATCATGGGTGCGGACGCGATTGGTGCCCTGTTCGACGAAGCCATCGACCTTACCGCCCGCGTGGGGTCCCGCCTCGCCACCGAGGACGACTTCGAACTCGCGGCGCCGCCGCAGCTCAGCACCCTGGTCTTCCGCTACCGGCCAAGGCTGGAAGGCGGCGGACGGCTCTCCGAGGACGCGGCTGACGCGCTCAACCCCGCTATCCGTGCCGCCGTCTTCGCCTCAGGGGAAGCTGTGGTTGCCGGGACCAAAGTAGGCGGCCGGCATTACCTGAAGTTCACGCTCCTCAATGCCGAGGCCACGCTGGAGGACATCGCCGGCATCATCGACCTCCTGCGCCGCACCGGCGCGGAGCTGCTGCAGAGCGAGGTATCTGCATGAGCCGCACCTACGACTTTGCTGCCGTCGGCGTCGGGCCTTTCAACCTGGGGCTGGCCGCACTCAGCGAACCGGTGGAGGGGCTGGACGGGATCTTCCTGGAACGCGGTGAATCCTTTGACTGGCACCCGGGGATGATGCTCGAGCCGGCCCACCTCCAGGTCCCCTTTATGGCCGACCTCGTCACCCTGGCGGACCCCACCTCGCCGTACTCGTTCCTGAACTTCCTCAAGCAGACGGGCAGGTTGTACCGCTTTTACATCCGGGAGAACTTCTACCCCCTGCGCGCCGAGTACAACCAGTACTGCCAGTGGGTGGCAGGGCAGCTGCGCTCCATACGTTTTGGCACAACTGTGCTGGACGTAACGCACGACGACGGCGTGTACCGGCTGTCCGTGTCCGGTCCCGAAGGGCCTGAGGTGCTGCTGGCGCGGCGGCTGGTGCTGGGCACCGGCACCTCCCCGTACGTGCCGGAGGCCGCGGCGGGAATAGTGGCCGGCGCAGCCGGTGGTGGCGGCGTGGCCTTCCACAACGCCGACTACCTGGCGCGGAAGGCGGAACTGCAGCGGCAACGCAGCATCACCATCCTGGGCAGCGGCCAGAGCGCAGCCGAGATCTACTATGAGCTGCTTCAGGAATCGCAGACGCACGGCTACCAGCTGAACTGGGTGACCCGCTCCGGCCGGTTCTTCCCGCTGGAATACACCAAACTGACCCTCGAGATGACCTCTCCCGAGTACGTTGACTACTTCCACAGCCTCCCTCAGCACCAGCGCGACCACCTCAACAAGACCCAGAAGAACCTCTACAAGGGCATTAACTCCGATCTCATCGACGCCATCTACGACCTGCTCTACACCAGGAGCATTTCCGGGATGGTGGACACGCAGCTGCTGACCCACTCGTCACTGACAGCTGCCCGATGGGATCCGGAAACCGGTACCCACACCCTGCACCTCCGGCACGGCGAGCAAGGGACGTCCTACACGCTGGACAGCGAAGCCGTGGTGCTCGCCACCGGCTACGGTTACCAGGAACCCGGCTTCCTGGCCGGCATCCAGGACCGCATAGCCCGGGACAGCGCAGGAAGGTTCGCCGTGGACCGCAACTACAGCGCCGGCGTCGAACCGGGGGAGATTTTCGTCCAGAACGCCGAACTGCACACGCACGGATTCGTCACCCCGGACCTGGGCATGGGCCCGTACCGCAACTCCTGCATCCTCCGGGAAGTCACCGGGCGCGAGGTCTACCCGGTGGAGCGCAGTATCGCCTTCCAGCAGTTCGGATCGCCTGCCGGCATGGGCGCGCAGTCTGACGTTGAAACCAGGACAGGGGTGCCGGCATGAGGTTTACTTTCCGCTGCCTTGACGCGAAGGCGGACGCACCACTCCTCCACAGCTGGGTGACCCAGCCGTACGCTTCGTTCTGGGGGATGCTGTCCGCCGGCGTGGACGACGTGGTGGAGGAATATGCCAAAATCCAGGCCAGCGGCCACCACCACGCGCTGCTGGGGCTCGACGGCGGCGTCCCCGCCTTCCTGATGGAGGAGTACCTTCCCGTGTCCTCGCCGCTGGCGGCGGTCTATCCCGTCCTGCCCGGCGACCTGGGGATGCACCTGCTGGTGGCGCCGCCGTCGTCAGGGCCCCAGCCTGGTTACACCGCCGCCGTGATGGACGCCGTCCTTGACCGGCTCTTTGCCAAGCCCGGGGTGGACCGCATCGTGGTGGAACCGGATGCACGGAACACGAAGATCCACGCCCTGAACGAACGGCTGGGCTTCCAGCCCGCCGGCGTCGTCACCCTTCCGGACAAGGACGCGCTGCTGAGCTTCTGCAGCCGCGACGACTACCTGGCCGCCCGCACTGCACTCGACACTCTTTCCAAACCCGTCCCACAGGGAGCCTCACTGTGACCATCCATCTCGACCCCGCCGCCCCCGCCGTCCCCGCCGTCCCCGCTGTCAGCGCTGTCAGCGCCGCCCCACCCTTGTCCGCGAACGCTGCCGGCACGAACGCTGCCGCCGTACCGCAC
>JBKJVX010000021.1:0-2771 GCA_046717065.1 Arthrobacter sp.
TATCACGACACGGGCGCGATCATCGCCGCCACCACCACGAGCATCCCGGAATCGATGGGCACCGAACGGACCTGGGATTATCGTTTCTGCTGGGTGCGTGATGCCGCCTTCGTCGTCGAGGCGCTGCGGCGGCTCGGTCATCTCAACGAGGGGGAGCAGTTTCTCCGCTTCGTCCGGAACGCCGCCGAGACCGGTCCGGTCCAGCCGCTCTACGCGATCGACGGTGCCCGCGATCTCGCCGAGGTTTTTCTTCCTCACCTGGCCGGCTTCGGCGGCAACGGATTCGTCCGGATCGGAAACGCCGCCGCCGTGCAGTCCCAGAACGACCTGTACGGCGAGGTGATCCTCTGCCTCCAGACGCTGCTCCAGGACCCCCGGATCGTGAACCAGAATCCGGAAGGGTACGTGCCGCTCATCAAGCGGATCGTGGAGGAGGCGATCGCCGCGGCGCCGATCGACGATACCGGGATCTGGGAGTTTCGGACGATCCTGAAGCCGCACACCTTTTCCAGGGCGATGTGCTGGGTGGCCGTGAGCCGCGGGGCGCTGCTCATGCGCCAGCTCGGCCAGCCGGAGCTTGCCGAGGGGTGGCAGCAGATCGCCGACCGCGAGCAGGCGCTCGTCCTGGAACGGGGCTACAGCAGGGAGCTCGGGTTCTTCACGGAGTCTCTCGACGGAAAGTGGCCGGATGCATCGAACCTTCTTCTGCCGAGCCTCGGGATCGTGGATCCGCGCGATCCGCGGTTCGTGTCGACCGTCGAAGCCTACGACCGGCTCCTGAACATGGGAGACGGCCTCATGCTCCGTTACGCCAACCCGGACGATTTCGGAATGCCGTCGTCCGCGTTCACGATCTGCAGTTTCTGGATGGCCGAGGCGCTGGCGCTCGTCGGCAGGCTCGATGACGCGGCCGAACGGTTCAACGGGCTCATGAAATACGCCAACCCGGTCGGGCTGTTCTCGGAGGACATCAACCCCAGAACCGGCGCGCTGCTCGGAAACTTTCCGCAGGCCTATACTCACGTCGGCCTGATCCATGCGGCTATCACGATCGGTGAGCTGCTCGAAGCGCGCGACGGACGGGTTCGCGCATGGGTCTGACGGGCGCCGGCCGCCTCATCATCGTTTCGAACCGCCTGCCCGTTTCGGTGGAAACCCGTGACGGCGAGTTCGTGGTCACGCCGGCGAGCGGCGGGCTGGCCACCGGCCTCAAGTACTGCCACGCGCAGTCCGGGAGTCTCTGGATCGGCTGGCCGGGCCCTGTATCCGGCGGCAAGCGCCGGCGCGTAGCACTCACCCGGAAGCTCGAGACCGAGCGGATCATTCCGCTCTATCTCAGCCCGGACGAGGTGAACGGGTTCTACGAAGAGTTCTCGAACGGCGTCCTCTGGCCGCTGTTTCACTATCTCCTCGACCGCGTGCCGATGGACGAGAGCCACTGGGAGACGTACCGCGCGGTGAACGAGCGCTTCGCGGAAGTCGCGGCGCAACATTACCGGCCGGGCGACCGGATCTGGATTCACGACTACCAGCTCATGCTTCTCCCACGGATGTTGCGGGAGCGGCTGCCCGAGGCCCGCATCGGCTTTTTCCTGCACATCCCCTTTCCGTCATCAGACATTTTCCGGATCCTGCCATGGCGGGCCGAGATACTCGAGGGGCTCCTCGGAGCCAACCTGATCGGCTTCCATACCTACACCTACCTGCGGCACTTCACCGCCTCCCTGCTCGACATCCTGGGAGTCGAGCCGGGCGTGGATCACGTGTGGCATGGGGATCACATGGCTCGCGTCGGCGCGTTCCCGATGGGCATCGACGCGGCCGCCTTCGAGGCGCTCGGCTCTGATCCTGCCGTGCAGGCGGAGGCGGAGGCGATCCGCCGGGAGGCCGGCGACCGGAAGATATTGCTCGGCATCGATCGGCTCGATTACACGAAGGGGATTCCACGGCGTCTCATGGCGTTCGAGCGTCTGCTTGCAAAGAACCCGGAGCTCAATGGCGCTTTACGGCTGATACAGGTCGCCGTTCCCTCGCGGACCAACGTCCGCGAGTACAAGGAGTACCGGAAGCTCGTCGAGACCCAGGTCGGCCGCATCAACGGCGCCCACACCACGATCAACGCGGTGCCGATCCACTACATCTACCGTTCGGTTTCCGAGACGGAGCTCGCCGCGTTATACCGGGCGGCCGACGTGATGCTCGTGACGCCCCTCCGGGACGGCATGAATCTCGTTTCGAAGGAGTTCGTGGCCGCCCGCACGGATGGAGACGGCGTCCTCCTCCTGTCGGAGTTTGCCGGCGCCGCCTCGGAGCTCGGCGAGTCCGTTCGGATCAATCCGTACGACGTGGACGGGATGGCGGACGCCATGAAGGCGGCCCTGACCATGCCCGAAACCGAACGGCGCACCCGGATGCGGGCGCTGCGGAAGCGCGTCAAGGCGGCCGACGTGCACACCTGGGTCGACCGATTCCTCGAGGGGCTCGATCAGGGAGCCGTGGCCGGGGAGGAATCGCACCAACCGCCGTCGACGGGCCTGGAGCTCCGGACGATCCTCCACAACCTGAAGACAGCGCCCGGCCTTACCCTGATTCTCGACTACGACGGAACGCTCGTCCCCCTCGTCGACGCGCCGGAGCTCGCCACCCCCGACCCCGAAGTGCTGCAGCTTCTGCGCCGGCTCACCGAGCGGCCGAACACGCACGTTCACGTGGCGAGCGGCCGCACCAAGGAGAGCCTGGAAAAGTGGCTGTCAGGCCTCGACATCCACCTC
>JBKJVX010000022.1:0-7307 GCA_046717065.1 Arthrobacter sp.
GGCAGGAAGCGCTCCCTGTTCTCCAGCGTCTGGAGGCGAAAGGTTTCATCCACCACGAAGCCATCCTCCGCCACGTCAATGGCAGGCTCCAAGGCTTCCCCGAGGCTCATGCTGCCCCAGCGGTCCAGCGCCCGCTCCCAGGTTGCCGGTGTACCCGGCACGCCGACCGAGATTCCACTGGTTGCCTGCTTCTTGAAGTCATAAGGCGTCCCAGTGGCGGGGTTGATGAAGGCGTCCCTGGGCATCGCCTGAGGGGCGGTTTCCCGGCCGTCAATGGTTTTGACCTTGCCCGTGTCCGCGTCGTAGAACACAAAGTAGCCACCGCCGCCGATGCCGGCGCTGTAGGGCTCGGTCACACCGAGGGTGGCTGCCGCGGCGACAGCGGCGTCAACCGCGTTGCCGCCCTTGCCAAGGACTTCGATGGCCGCCGCGGAGGCGTCCAGGTCAACGGTGCTGACGGCTCCGCCGTACCCCTTGGCGACAGGGGCCTTTTCAGAGTCGCCGGCCTCCCATGGATGGGCAGAGGCCGGGCTTGCCAATACTCCGGTCGTCACGCTCATTGCCAGCGCCGCCGTACTGGCAGCTACCCGGCGTCCCAGATGTGGCATGATTGCTCCTGAATGGGTTCGAGTGAGGTGGATCACACGCTACTCCTCGCACCATCTACTCTCAACGGCTGCGCCTACCCCCTGTTCTTGCCGTGGAAGCCGACGCTCCGGCGTCGTACATCACTGCCCTCTTGACGCTCGCCAAACCCGGGTTTATCCTCGCCCCATCCTGCCGTTTCAACGGCTTGCAAGGAGGACCGTGATGAACAATCCGGAAGCAAAGATTGTTGTAGGTGTGGACGGCTCTGATTCCTCGGTGCAGGCCCTGCGGTTGGCGGCCCGGCTGGCACCCGCACTCAACGCGCGAATCCATGCTCTGGCTTGCTGGGATTTCCCGCAGATCTACGCCGGCTACGTTCCGCCCGACTTCGACGCCTTTGAAGGAGCCGCAAGGCAGACCTTGGCCGAAGCTCTCGGCAAAGCGTTCGGGCCGGATGCCCCCGTAGAGGTTACTCAGGCCGTAGTCCGCGGTCCCGCGCCGGCCAAACTGGTCGAAGCCGGCGCTGACGCCGCACTCCTGGTGGTGGGCCGCCGCGGGCACGGCGGCTTCATTGGTATGCACCTTGGGTCGGTGAGCTCAGCATGCGTTTCGCACGCCGCCTGCCCGGTCCTGGTGGTGCATGCCGACAGCAACCACCGCCACCACCATCTCTGGAGAGGCTCCAAGGACAAGGGCGCCGCGAAGCTTTAGCCGCCTTAACCTTCCTGGCGTAACGCAACGCCCCGGCGACTCCGGGCCGGGAGCCAATCCCTTATGCTCAGCAGAGTGCCCCTTGGCGCCGGCGCGCGCAGGGGTAGCGTAGCGAGCAGTTCAACGACGAACCACCCGGGAGACAGTATGACCAACTGGCGGATCAGGGACTTCCATTCTGCTGACCTCGACGGGATCCTGCACCTTTGGGAGACCTTGAAGGCGAGCAACGTGGAACCCGTCTATGCCCTCTCCGAGGTCCTGGCATCGTGCGAAAAGGACCATGCCGTGGTGGCGGTGCAGGGAGAGCAGGTGGTGGGTGCCGCCGTCGGACGCGCCGCGCACGACCAGGGCTGGATCGTTTTCCTGGCCACGCTGCCCGAATACCGTGGCCGCGGCATTGGCACCTCGCTGCTGGCCGCCGTTGAAGGCCGGATGGCGCCGCATGGGCTGAACAAGCTCTCGGCGCTGATGCCGGAATCGGAAACCCGGGTGGAGGCGTTCCTGGGCCGCGGGTTCGCGCTCAAGAAGAACCTGCGCTACTTCGAGCGGACTATCCCCGTCCAGCGGCAGGAGCTCGGCGCGCTGGGCCAGCTCGGCGGCCGCGTCCTGGCCCGCGACCTGTGGGAAAACGTGGCCGGCATGCGCAAGGAAAAGGAACTGCTGGAACGCCGCCTGGTCCTCCCCCTGGCTGAGGCCGACCTCGCCGACGAATTCGGCGTCGTCCCGCCCCGCGCCGTGGTGCTCTTCGGCCCGCCCGGTACCGGCAAAACCACCTTTGCCAAAGCCATTGCCTCACGCCTGGAATGGCCGTTCGTGGAGGTGTTCCCTTCCCGGCTTGCCGGGGACCCGCAGGGCCTGGCCGGCGCGCTGCGCGAGACCTTCCTGGAGATCGCAGAGCTGGAGCACGCCGTGGTGTTCATCGACGAGGTGGAGGAGATTGCGTCCCAGCGCTCGGGCGAGCCGCCGTCGCCGCTGCAGGGCGTTACCAACGAGCTGCTCAAGATCATCCCGGCCTTCCGTGAACAGCCGGGCCGGCTACTGGTGTGCGCCACGAACTTCATCCGTGCCCTGGACTCCGCCTTCCTGCGCCACGGCCGGTTCGACTACGTCATCCCCATCGGCCTTCCCGACCGGCAGGCCCGCGAGGCCATGTGGCAGCGTTTCATCCCCGCCCCGGTGGTGGATGACGTGGACGTGGAACTGCTGGTGGACAAGACCGAGGGCTTTTCCCCCGCGGACATCGAGTACGCCGCCCGCAGCGCCTCCCAGCGTGCGCTGGAAAAAGCAGTTTACGACGACGGCGGGCTCGCTTCCGGCGGCGCACTTTCCGTCCGTGAGGCGGTGCGGAAGGGGCCTTCCACCCAGGATTACCTTGACGCCATTGGTGATACCCGCACCACCGTCAGCGCCGAAGTGCACCAGGACTTCCTGGAGGACATCGACGCCCTGGGCCGCGTGTAAGGCAGTAACGTTTGATGCATGTCCTCCAACCCCCTCCGGCATGCCATGGCGCGCATGGGCGGCCGCGATCCGCATGAAAAGCACCGCGCCGCCACACCGCTTGAACTTTTTTTCGACCTGACGTTCGTTATCGCCTTCGGCGTTGCCGGCAGCCAGTTCGCCCATGAAATCGCCGAAGCGCACTTCGTTGCCGGGCTGATGGGGTTCTCCTTCGCGATGTTTGCCGTCATCTGGGCGTGGATTAACTTCACGTGGTTCGCCAGCGCCTACGACACCGATGACTGGATCTTCCGCGTGGTCACGATGATCCAGATCGTTGGCGTCCTGATCCTTGCCATGGGAATCGAGCCCATGTTCCATTCCCTGGTGGAGGGAAAGCATGTAGACAACGCGGTGATCGTGGGCGGCTACGTGATCATGCGGCTGGCACTGGTTGCCCAATGGCTTCGGGCAGCCAGGCAGGATCCTGCCCGCCGCGAGACATGCCTGCGCTACGCCAGATACCTGGCGCTGGTGCAGCTCGGTTGGATTGCGGTACTGATCATTGAGGCGGACGTTCCCACCACATTCTTCATGATTGTGCCCTTGATCCTCCTGGAGATGGCCACCCCGTACGCCGCCGAGCGCAAAGCCCGGACACCGTGGCATGCCCACCATATTGCCGAGCGGTACGGGCTGCTGGCCATCATCGCTTTGGGTGAATGCCTCATCGGTGCGATCGAGACGCTCCGCGCCATCGTGGCCAACCACGGCTGGAGCGTGGACGCCGCACTGGTTGGCTTTGGCGGCACAGCCTTGGCTTTCGGTATGTGGTGGATTTACTTCATGCTTCCCGCCGGACGCGCGCTGCACCTGCGGCGCCACCGGTCATTCCTGTTCGGCTACGGCCACATCCCTATTTTCGCAGCGATTGCCGCTACCGGCGCCGGCCTGCATGTCGCAGCGTACTTCATCGACCACGAGGCACACATCAGCGGGGCCATCGCGGTGGCCAGCATCGCGGTTCCGGTGGCACTGTTCAAGGGTTCGCTGACCTGGCTGTACAGCGTGATGGTGGGCCCGGACCGTACAGTCATCACCGTGGCGGCAGGCGTGCTGGCGGCGCTGGCCGCATCAGTCGGCATGGCGGCGGCAGGGGTTTCGGTCCCGGTCTGCCTGCTGCTGATTGTGCTGGCGCTCGGCATGTCGATCGTCATTGATGAGCGCCGCGGTTCCGACCGGCTGCATCATGCCCTGGAGAAGCTGGAGGCTACTGCTCCCCAGCCGTCCTAGCGTCGAAGGCCGCCTCGCCGGCGGCATCCGGTTCCTCGTAGGACAGGTTCTCGTAGTCGGTGGTATCTTCCTCGTCCAGCTGGTTGTCCAGCTCTTCCAGCAGCCACGGGTTGACCCGTGCAAGGATCTTGCGGACCTCTTCCACCTCGACGGCGGCGTACAGTACGGGACGGGCATCGCGGTACTTGGTGACAGGCGGTTTGTCCGGCCATTTCTCCGCCAACGCCTGGACCCTCTCGGGCAGTGAGTTGTGGGCGTTGTCGGCAATCTTGACCAACGCAGCATCGTGGTCCTCAGCGATTTCGCGGATCCCGGCCTGGTAGTCGTCCGGGTCTTCGTGCAGCCGGTTGGTGACGCGTTCGATAATTTCCACAGCCCGCTCGGACACGCCCATGTCCAGCAGCGCCTGGCGGGTTATGGGAGTGTCTTCGGCGATGTCGTGCAGGTACCCGGCGATCCGGATGTCGTCGTCGAAATCGGCGAGGGCATCGCCAACGGCGAGGACATGTTCCCGGTACGGGCGCTTCAGCTTGTCCTTCTGCCGGTTGTGGGCCACCTCGGCGAGCACCTTTGCGGTTTCAACCGTGAATCTGGGCGCCGGGCTCTGCTCCGCGGCATGCTGGTCTGACATGTCCTAAGCCTAGGCTGAAGAGGCAGCTTGGGCTCAACCGGCTTCAACCGGCTTCAACCGATGCACGCCTACTGCTTGCCGTACTTCCGATGAACCGCCTGCTTGCTCACCCCCAGGCACTGCGCGATGGCTTCCCAGGACAATCCGGCCTGCCTTGCGCTCCGGACAAGCGAGGATTCTGTCCGGCTCACTTCCTTCTGCAGCTCAGCGACGGCGTGCAGCGCCTCTGCCGGCCCCATTCCGTCCATTGATCCCACCAGCGTTTTCATGCGATCCACCTCCATGCGTCAACGCTAGTTGACAAGATTTCGGTTGTCAACGAAAGCTGACAATCAGTCGGGGCGCGCGGCGTTTGGATGAAGCCGAGGCTCGAGGCCCGGAACTTCCATCCCCCTCCACACCCACGGTTCCAGTGGCAGGGTAGACGGGTCGAAGGCCCCCAGGGCCTTCTCAAGTGGACCGGCCGGCAGTCCCAGCGACTCGAGCAGCCGGTCCCGCACGGCAGCGGCAGGGCTCCCCGCATCCGCCAGATCCCGCAGCGTCACCGCGCCGTCCCGCTTTGCCAGCCGGACGCCGTCGGCATTCACCACCAACGGAACATGCGCATATTCCGGAAAAGGAATATTCAGCAGTGCCGCGAGGAACGCCTGCCGCGGAGTGGACGGGAGGAGATCGTCGCCGCGGACCACCTGATCGACGCCCTGCTCAGCGTCGTCCACCACCACTGCAAGGTTGTAGGCCGTCACCCCATCATTGCGCCGCAGCACAAAGTCGTCCACCACACCGGTATAGCTGCCGTGGAGCAGGTCGCGGACGGTGTACTGCGCGACGTCGGCGCGCAGCCGGATGGCGGCGGGACGCGTAGAGCGCTTGAACTCAAGCTCTGCGGGGCCGAGGCGCCGGCAGGTCCCCGGATACGCACCCTGCGGCGCGTGCGGAGCGGACGGTGCCTCCTGGATTTCACGCCGCGTGCAGAAGCACTCGTATGTCAGTCCGGCAGCCTCCAAACGGGAAATCGCGTCGGCGTAGTAAGGGCCACGGGCAGTCTGGCGCACCACGTCACCGTCCCACGTAACACCGACGGCCTCCAGGTCCCGCAATTGGCCCGCTTCAGCGCCGGCCCGTGCGCGGTCCAGATCCTCCACGCGGAGCAGGAACTTCCGGCCGGTGGAACGGGCGAACAGCCAGGCAAGGATGGCCGTCCGAAGATTTCCTACATGGAGGTCACCGGAGGGGCTGGGGGCAAAGCGGCCTGCGGAGGTCATGGGTCAACCCTATGCGGGAAGGGAAAGGTCTGCCGGGACAGCACAAGAGCCCCTCAGCTACTGACCTCGAAAAATCCGACGTCGGTAGCTCAGGGGCTCTTGCAGTGTTTGCAGAATGACCGTGGTGTGAACAAGTGTCAATCAGCGGCGGCCTCCTTGCGGGAAGCGGTGTCCAGTTTCCGGGTGGTGTGCCGGGAGCCTGTAAGCCTGAGGGATTCAGCGGTAGCTTTTGCCTTCGTTGCCACTATTTGAGCATGAAACAGGCCGGGAGCACCAACAGTCACTGTTTTCATTGATCAGTTTGACTAGGGGTTCACGGCATACACGATGCCAATTGATCGATTTGCTTCCATTTCTGCCCAGCGGCCTAGCCCACCGGTGCGGGAACTGGAGCAGCGGGTGGCTCAGCCTTGGTCCGCCGTTTCCCGAAACGCAGGTACAGGGACGGCAGGATGAAAAGGTTGAGGAGCGTTGAGGACACCAGTCCGCCGACGATGACTACGGCCATGGGATGTTCGATTTCATGGCCGGGGATCGTGCCCATGATGATCAGCGGCACCAGCGCCAGCCCGGTGGCGAGCGTGGTCATCAGGATGGGAGAGAGCCGTTCCCCCGCGCCCCGCAGAACCAGTTCGGGCCCGAACTTTTCATTTTCGTATTTTTCAAGGTGCTGGCAATGGCTGATGAGGAGGATGCCGTTGCGGGCTGCGATGCCCATGACCGTCAGGAACCCTACGATCGAGCCGAGGGAAAGAACGCCGCCGCTCAGGTAGGCCGCGAACATCCCGCCGACGAGCGCAACAGGAAGTGTAAACATGATCAGCGCAGCCAGGCGCCAGCTGCCGAATGATGCCTGGAGCAGCAGGAATATGACCAGGAGAGCAGCCGCGGCAAAGATCAGGAGCTGGCGGGTGGCGGCTTCGCGTTCCGCGAACTCCCCAAGGACCTCGGCGTGGTAGCCGGCTGGGAATTCCACCTCGGCGAGCTCTTCCCGTAGTTTCGTCACCAGGGTTCCCAGTTCACCATCCGATGAGGCATTGGCACTGATGTCGATCCTGCGCGAATTGTTGTTCCGGTCAATGACGCTTGGAGTGGCGTTGACGCTTATGTCCGCCACGTCGGCGAGCCGGATCGGAACTCCAGACGGTGTATTGATCGGCAGGTTCCCGATACTTGTAACGTCAGATCGGATCTCCGGGGGACTCCAGATGCGGACATCAAAGACTTTGCCTTCGCGCCACAGGTCGCCCACTTCCTCGCTGGCCACCATCGCTGCCGCGGCCCTTCGGACGTCACCAGGCTTGACGCCATAGCGCTTAGCCGCTTCGAGATTGACCTTTACGTCCAACTGCGGGATGTCCACTTGCAGCGAAACG
>JBKJVX010000023.1:0-5775 GCA_046717065.1 Arthrobacter sp.
GTTGCCCAGCAAAAGGGCTACAAATGCATTTTCGTGGTCCCGGACAAGGTGGGCGAGGACAAGCGTGCCGTCCTCCAGGCCTACGGCGCCGAGGTGGTGGTGACCCCCACCGCCGTGGCCCCGGACAGCCCGCAGAGCTATTACAGCGTTTCGGACCGGATCGTCACCGAGACTCCGGGCGCCTACAAGCCGGACCAGTTCTCCAACCCCGCCGCCCCCGGCAGCCACTACGAGTCCACCGGACCCGAGATCTGGCGCGACACGGACGGCCTGGTCACGCACTGCGTGATCGGCGCGGGCACCGGCGGGACCATCACCGGCACCGGCCGGTACCTCAAGGAGGTTTCCGCGGACCGTCAGGAGTCCGACGGCGGCCGGGTCAGGATCATCGGGGCGGACCCCGAGGGTTCGGTCTACTCCGGCGGCACAGGGCGCCCGTACTTCGTGGAGGGCGTGGGCGAGGACATGTGGCCCGCCAACTACGACAAGTCCGTCCCCGACCAGGTGATCGCCGTCAGTGACGCCGACTCCTTTGCCATGACCCGGCGCCTGGCCCGTGAGGAGGGCCTGCTGGTGGGCGGATCCTCGGGCATGGCTGTAGTGGCCGCGCTGCAGGCGGCGCGGGACCTGCCGGAAAGCGCCGTCGTCGTCGTGATCCTGCCTGACTCCGGCCGCGGCTACCTGGCCAAAATCTTCAACGACCAGTGGATGCGGTCCTACGGCTTCCTCTCCGGCGGCGAGGAGACCTCAGTGGGCGAGGTGATCAGCTCCAAGAACGGCGAACTGCCGGACCTGGTGCACATCCACCCCAACGAGTCAGTCCGCGATGTCATCAACATCATGAACGAGTTCGGCGTCAGCCACATCCCGGTCCTGTCCCAGGAGCCCCCGGTGGTGATGGGCGAAGTGCTGGGCGCGGTGGATGAGCGCACCCTCACCGCCAAGCTGTTCCGCGGAGAAGCCAAGCTCACGGACAAGATCTCCGAGCACATGGGTCCGAAGCTGCCGGTGATCGGTTCGCTGGAAACTATCTCCGCCGCCAGGGAACTGCTCTCGGACGTGGACACCGTGATGGTCACCTTTGTGGGCGCTCCCGTGGGGATCCTCACCCGCCACGACCTCCTGGCCTACCTCAGCAACTGAACTGCAACACCGCAGATAAAGGAGCATCATGTCCGTACCGAAGAACCAGGGCTTCAATACCCTGGCCGTCCACGCCGGCCAGGCTTTCGAGCCCCGCACCGGGGCAGTGGTGCCGCCACTGCATTTCAGCTCCACCTACGCCCAGGACGGCATCGGCGGGCTCCGGGACGGCTATGAGTACGGCCGCGGCGGCAACCCCACGCGTGACGCGCTGCAGGAACAGCTGGCCGCGCTGGAAGGCGGCACGCACGCTTACAGCTTCAGTTCCGGCCTGGCAGCCGAGGACTCCCTTATCCGTGCCCTCACCCGCCCCGGGGACCACATCGTGCTGGGCAACGACGCCTACGGCGGCACCTACCGGCTGATCAGCCGGGTGCTTGGCGGCTGGGGGATCGGCAACACCCCAGTGGACATGGCAGATCTCGACGCCGTTCGGGCGGCGGTTGCCGCCAACAAGACGCGCTTCGTCTGGGTGGAGACCCCGTCCAACCCGCTGATGAAAATCACCGACATCGAGGCCCTTGCCGCGGTTGCCCACGACGCCGGCGCCCTCCTGGTGGTGGACAACACGTTCGCTTCCCCGTACCTTCAGACCCCGCTGGCCCTCGGCGCCGACATCGTGGTGCACTCCACCACCAAGTACATCGGCGGACACTCGGACGTGGTGGGCGGCGCTGTGGTGGTCCAGGACGCTGAGCTGGCCGAAAAGATCGCGTTTGTGCAGTTCGCCGTGGGCGCTGTTTCGGGTCCCATGGACGCCTTCCTCACTACCCGCGGCCTCAAGACCCTGGGTGTGCGGATGGACCGGCACAGCCTCAACGGCCAGGCCGTGGCGGAGTGGCTGCTGGAGCGCCCTGAAGTGGAGGCTGTCCTGTACCCGGGGCTGCCGACCCACCCCGGCCACGAGCTCGCCAGGAAGCAGATGCGGAGCTTCGGCGGCATGGTGTCCGTCCAGTTCAAGGGCGGCGAGGCGGCGGCCCGGAAGGTAGCCGAATCAACCACGGTGTTCACCCTGGCGGAGTCGCTGGGCGGCATCGAGTCGCTCATGAACTACCCGTCAGAGATGACCCACGCCTCGGTCAAGGGCACCGAACTGGCAGTTCCGGTAAACCTCCTCCGCCTGTCGTGCGGTATCGAGGACGTGGAGGACCTGGTGGCGGACCTGGACCAGGCATTCTCCTCCATTACCTAGATGAAGGCGCGGCTGGAGGTATCGCCACCGGCCAGTACACGTACGCATGGTTCGGCGCGGCAGTGATGTGCACCATCGCTGCAGTCATCAGCGCCACCATCCGAAAGCACGGCAGCGCCCGCGAAACCGTACCCGCCAGCGCCGCAGCCTAACCCTGACCGCAGCGGAACGGCCAGTACGCTGATCCCATGGAAACCCCTGCCGAAGGCCCTGTCCGTCACGTAGCCCTGATCACCGGCGCGGGCCGGCTTGCTTCCATCGGCGCCGGCATCGCCCGCCAGCTTGCCGCCGAAGGCTGGGACCTGGTGCTGGCTTACTGGCAGGACTACGACGCCCGGATGCCGTGGGGGAGCGAGCCGGACGACGTCGTCCGTTTGACGGCCGAGCTGGAGGCGATCGGCGCCCGCGTCCACGCGCTGCCCGCAAACCTGGAGGACCCGGGCACAGCCGATCGCCTCCTGGCTGAAGCGATGCGGCTGGCCGGTCCGCTTCAAGGCATGGTGCTGAGCCACGCCGAATCGGTGGACTCCGGCGTCCTGGACACGAGCCTGGAGTCGTTCGAACGCCACTTCGCCGTGAACACGCGGGCCAGTTGGCAGCTGATTGCCGCTTTCGCGCGGCAGGCAACGGCCGACGGCGGCGCGATCGTCGCGCTGACCAGCGACCACACAGCCTTCAACCTGCCCTACGGCGCCTCGAAGGGCGCGCTGGACAGGATCGTGATCGCCGCTGCCCGCGAGCTGGGGCCGCTGGGCATCTCGGCCAACGTCCTCAACCCGGGGCCGGTGGACACAGGGTGGATGGATGATGAAGTGCGGGAGGCCCTAACCGAACGGCAGCCCACCGGCCGCCTGGGCACCCCTGCCGACGTCGCCGGTACCGCGGCGTTCCTGCTCTCGCCCGCCGGCCGCTGGGTTTCCGGCCAGCTCATAAAATCCGACGGCGGCTTCTCCGCCTAGCTGCCCGGCCCGCCTCCCCGCATCCCCGCCCAACTAAGTAGCACCAAGTGTCGTTTTGACCCCCCAAAACGACTGTGAGCTACCTAGTTGGGGGAGTGGGCGCTGGTTTGCCCGGTGGGAGTCTTGCCAATGAAGTAGCCGCGGGTTGCGGGCAGGAACCGGCAGACGATGGCGAGCACCACTCCAAGTGCCAGCAGCACCACACCGCTGATGAACGCTCCGCCGACGCCGAAGATCTGAGTGTCGCCATAGGCCGGGTCCCACATCTGCACGGCCGAGATGAAGAAAGCAGCCGTTAGGAGCAGCGCGCCCACCAGCGGCAGGATGCCGCGGAACAAGAGGTTACGTGCCGACTGCCGCAAGGTATCCCGGAAGTACCAGAAGCAGGCGAAGCCGGTGAGGGCGTAGTAGAAGGCGATGAAGAGGCTGATGGCGCTAATGGAGTCGGACAGCAGGTTTTCGCTGAGGAAGCTCATGGCAACGTAGTAGGTAATGGCTGCCGCCCCCATCACCTGAGTGGAGAAACCGGGGGTTTGGTTCTTCGGGTGCACCTCGCCGAACTTGGCCGGCAGGGCGCCGTGCACTCCCATGGACAGGGTGCCGCGGGCGGTGGGCAGGATGGTGGTCTGGGTGGAGGACAGCACCGAAGCGAGGACCGCGACGACGATCAGCCAGCCCCAGGGGGCGAGCACCACGTCCTTCATGGCCAGGAAAACGTCGTCCTGGTTGGCCTCGTTGCCCAGCCCGATGCCTTCTGTGCCCACAGTCGCGTACATCATCACCAGGAGCGCCACGGAGACGTAGATGGCCACCAGGATGAAGGCTGAGATCACTGCACCGCGGCCGGGGGTGGTGGACGGGTTTTCGGTTTCCTCGTTGACCGCCAGGCAGGTGTCCCAGCCCCAGTAGATAAACAGGGCAAGCAGCGCGCCATGGACCACTGCGCCGGGATCGGCGAAGGCCCCGGCGGGGTTGAACCAGTCAAAATCGAAAGGTTGCCCCTCCGGCGCGCCGCTGACAATCCGAATCACGATGGCCAGCGCAAAGATGCCCAGCGCTGTGTACTGCACGTAGGTCAGTACCCGCTGGACATGTTCGCCCAGCCGGATGCCCCGGTAGTTCACCAGCGTCATTACGGCGATGAACAGCACACCGGTGGCGGTAACTACCACCTTGTTTTCTGCCAAAGAGCCGTCGCCCACCAAAAGCCACAGGTACTGGCCCGCCACCTGCGCGAGATTGGCCAGGACTACGATGCCGGCAAGCGCAACACCCCACCCGCCCAGCCAGCCGGCCCAAGGTCCAAAGGCCCGCCGGGACCACGTGAAGGTTGTGCCGCAGTCCGGGATGGCGCTGTTGAGTTCGCGGAAGGCAAAGGCGATGAACAGGACGGGGATAAAACCGAGCAGCAGGATCAGGGGAGTGTAGTTTCCGTTGACCGCAACGATAAGGCCCAGGGTGGCGGCCAGCGAATACACCGGCGCCGTCGAAGCCAGGCCCAGCATGACCGAGTCGCCAAGGTCCAGGATGCCGGCGTGGAGCCCCTTGGGCGGAACGGAGGTGCCGGGCACGCCGCCCGGTCCTCCCGCCGTCGTGGTTTCCGTGCTCATTGTGTCACCGGGCTCATAGTGCGATACCTGCTTTGTTGGAGTGGGCCGCGGCCGAGAGCGGGGCCGGAGCATCAATGGTGTTGGGCACGAACCTGCAGAAATAGTCGGTGATGGGGCCGTCCGATTCCCGGATGCCGCAGCCCACGGACTCACCGTCCACCACCCAGAGGCCAAGGACGGGGTGGTTTCCGTCGAAATTCGGGAGCGGATGGTACTGCTGGTAGCACCAGCCCTCGCGGCCGTATCCGCCGGGTTGTTCCAGGCTGATGCCCTTGGCGTGGATCTTGATGTTGTCGCCTTCGCGGCCGTGCAGGGGTTTGGCCACCCATTCCTTGAGCGGCCCCGGTTCGTTCAGGTACGCCGGCAGCAGGTTGGAATGCCCAGGGAACAGGTGCCACAGTGCAGCGAGGAGCGCCTTGTTGGAGAGCAGCATCTTCCAGGCGGGTTCAACCCAGCGGGGATTGTGGGCGCGTTCCAGCAGCCGGGGTCCGAAGGGTTCCTTCATCATCAGCTCCCACGGGTACAGCTTGAACATGGTGCTGATCATGAAGTTGTCGAGGTCCACAAAACGGTTCAGGTTGGGGTCCCAGCCGATGTCGGACATGTTGATGCCGATCGTGGTCCAGCCGGCCTGGCTGGCGACGTCACGCATGTAGGCGGGCGTCATCCAGTCCTCGCCGGACTCCTCCGCTTGGGAGTGGGCGATGTGCAGGGTGCTCATCCCGGTGCGGTACTGCATCTTCATCCACTGCCGGATCAGCGCCTCGTGGATGCCGTTCCACTGGTCCTTTTCCGGGAACACGTCCTGCAGCCAGAACCACTGCGCGACGGCGGCCTCGATCAGGCCCGTGGGGGTGTCCGCGTTGTACTC
>JBKJVX010000024.1:0-33169 GCA_046717065.1 Arthrobacter sp.
GGCCTCGGCAAGTGTTGCCGAGCGTTCTTTAGCCACACCGGCGGCATAGCCGTAGTGGACATTCGCGGGCGTGTGGAAGCCGATTCCTGAGTGCTGGTGGTGATGGTTGTACCAGTCCACGAAACCGCTGATGAATGCCCCGGCGTCGTGGACTGAGGCGAAACGTTCCGGGAACTCCGGACCGTATTTCAGGGTCTTGAACAGCGCCTCGCTGTACGGATTGTCATTACTGACCCGGGGTCTGGAGTGGGATCGGGTGACTTCCAGATCCGAGAGCAGCGCGGCGACGGTTTTGGACGTCATGGACGTTCCCCGATCGGCGTGCACAACCCGGGGGATGCCGTGAATTCCGAAGATTCCCTTCATCATTTCCACCGCCAGCGCCCCGGATTCGGTGGTGTGGACGTGCGCGCCGACGATGAACCTGGAATGGATATCGACCATCATGTAGCAGTCGAAGTACTTGCCCCTGACCGGGCCCGCGAGCTTTGTGATATCCCACGTGAACACCTGTCCCGGGGCCGTGGCGACCAGTTCAGGAACCGTCCGGGGCGGATGTTTAGCCAGCCGGCGCCGTTCCTTGACCTGCTTGTTTTCCTCCAGCACCCGGTAAAAAGTCGACAGGGAACCGAGATAAATTCTCTGGTCCAGCAGCTTCGTGTAGACCTGCATGGGTGCAAGGTCCACGAACTCCGGCGAGTTCAGAGCAGCCAGGATCCCGGCGCGCTCGGCGGCGCTGAGCTTGTTCTGCGGGACCACCGGCAGCTGGTCCCGCGGCGGTGCCGGTTTCCGGTTCGCGGTCGTCCTGGAAACACCCGTCAAGGATGCTGCACGGCGTGAGGGGATCTTCAGTTCCAGCATCGACCGGTAGGTGGCCATCAGCGTTTCTTGGATCGGGGCTCGTCCGGCATATCCTCTGAGGCGTTCTCTAAGAACGCCTGTAGTTTTCCCATCAGGTCCAAGGCTGCCTCGGTTTTCTTCAACCGGCTCTCACTCACCTCTAACTGGCGGCGCAAACGCGCGTTCTCGGCCTGCTCCGCGGAGAGTTTCCCAATCGATTCCCCGGCCTTCTTCCCGGCAAGGACACCGGCGTCACGCAGCCGCCGCCACTCGGTCATCTGCGACGAATACAGCCCCTCCCGGCGCAGGAACGCACCGCCCTCACTGTTCTCGCACGCGTTCTCGTACGCGGTCAAAAACTCCAGCTTCTGGACAGGGGTGAACGACCGGCGCGGCCGCGGACCACCGGCCCGCGGTCCTGAAGAACTACTGCTACTACTACTACTCACAGCACTATCTTCGCGTACTGCACTCAAAACTGGACTGGACATGATTACTGGATTCCTGGCTCTCGCCCCACGCGATTAAACGGACTTGCTATGAGCCCTTGGTACCGTTCCAGCCTGACACGTAGGGCCTTCCCGCTGGCCCTCATAGCTGCGGCTCAAGGCAGCGCCGCGGAGGGTGACTACAGGCGTGCGGTCTTTGACGCCGCCAGCGCTGCAGAGACCGCACTCAGGGAAGCACTAGAGAGCGCACTTCAGGAGGAGGGAATCTCATCAGACTTCTACAAATGGGCCATGAAAGGGAAGACATTCGGCCCCCTTGTTGAAGTCTGTCAGAAGGTTGGGCTCCCCTTGCCGGCCGACACATTGGGGCGGCTGATTCGGATTCGCAACAGGGTGGCACACCCAAGTGACATTCCTAACGACGCGGAAATGATCGATGCCGTTGCGGTAGCCGGCGAAATAGTCAGGGACAACCACCAGATCGAGCCGTCGCTACGCTCGGCCATGAAACGACGGCCACAAATCGAACTCCAGTAGCCGATCTCGGGAGCCTGACGACATGGACGTCCGACAATAGGGCGGTAGTCTGCGTGGGCAGGGCTTCCGAGGATTGCTCAATGCACGGTGGCTGCCTCGTAGGCGGCTACCGCAGCACCGAGCAAATCAATCCCCTCGTCTTTTCTCGCAGGAGGCGTGCGGGCTCATCGCGATGGACAAGGCTGATCCCGGTTGCCCGGAGCACGGCTTCCAAAAGGCAAAGACACTGAGGCAGGGTCACCTGCCCGAGCAGTGCCCGGCCGCATGGCAGAGGCCGGTCGAACCGTGAAGAGCCGTCAGAAGTGACGTCAATGCTGCTGAGCGGACGCATCTCGAACCCACAGCCTGAACTTCTCCGGCTGCGCCTGCCAAAACAGCAAACAGGCACGCCGGAAGGCCAAGAAGTCAGCCAAAGCAAAGGCCAAAACACCATTCGGCGTGAGGTGTCAGAGCAAAGCGTGCGGTAGCGCTGGCTCCCTTCGCACCTTCAAGGCTTTTTACCGGCCGTGGCGTCTGCAGCAGCCGTCGTGTCCTTAGTGTTCTTTGCTGTATCCGCCGTGGCATCCGCGGCAGCGGTTAAGGCCGCTTTGTCCTTGTCCCCTTCGTCCTTCTCTTTCTTCTCTCCGCCGAACATCGCGTCTGGCGTCCATTTGTCCAATCCGGCGAGTGGGCGTCCGATAAGCAGTAAGGTTGCCGGCGATATGGCCGTAAGAGCGAAGATGAATGCAAGTACGGCCATCTGCCATCCATCGATCCTCTGCCGATCCAAGAGATAGAAGCCGCCCACCACGAAGGCGGAACTGAGAAGGATGGACAGGACCAGAAGCCATCGGACACCTTTAGCCAACTTGCTCCACGTCGAGAACTGTTCGGTCACCGCCTTGGACATCCCTACCGCCTCGGCCAACAGTTCGACTCGCTTCTTCGACAGAGCCAGGTCCTGATCCAGGAGCTCCTTGGCGGTATGTGAGCGGGTCCCAGTTCTCTTTGATGGAGGCCAGGCTGAAGACCCCGGAGTCCTTCACGTCGAGCTTCTCCGGTGCCGCGGCCAGGTGGAGGTCTATGTTCCAAAGAGGGGTCAGTAAGTCCGGTTAAACGCCTTGATGTCATCGAGGTCGATGTCGACTAGCTCGCCATCTTCCTTGTAGAGGCCCATGCCGGCGGCAAAGCTCCCGGCCCGGTCTTTGGCCATGGCCACGTGGGCGTACCGGGCGTCAGGGTAAGCCGCCAGGACGGTCTCTGCCCATTCGTTCTGGGCGAAGCCTTCATACTGCTGGCGGGCCGCGTAGAACGGTGCTTCCAGCACCTCTCGCTGCGTTGGGAGCGCGACTTGCCGGGGTGCGAGGGTGAACGTTGATTCGGAGTGGGCTGATGCGGCGAACTGGCCGCCGACCGGGATGCCCTTGGGCTGGCGTGTTGTCATGCCCCTCTGTGTGCGGGCAAGGCTGGGCAGTGGTACTCGGCGTGCCTACAGGTGCGTTCAGAGCGCCTTATCGGTGGCCAACAACTTCTGCCCCATTGGCCATTGCAACCCAACCGGGCGCACTTCCGCAAATGTCCTTCCAGGGAGTCAGCCTGTGGCCTTTCCTCGCCAAAAGAAACTGCCGGGGACCGCCCGGCCATTGGAAGGCCGCAAGGACCGCGCTACGCATATCGGCATAGGAAATCGAGTCGGGCCAGTCAGAGTTTTGTAACCAGAGGGCCCGGGCGCTGGTCAGCCCAGCCCGTAACTGCCTCAAGAGGTCGGTTCGTCCCAGCCGGCCCTCCATGTAGGTCGCATTACATATGGCATCGAGAAAAGCCTCGCCCAGGGGGTTGAGTCCAAGGTCCCGGGCCGGACTGGATGCTGGCGGAACGATAAGCCTCACGACATACGTTTGTGGTCCGATCAGCCTGAAGCCCAAGCTGCCCAACTCCCCGATGTCCTTCAAGTCGCTCGGCTGACCTTTTGCCTTCCGACAGATCAATCCTGCCTCTTCGAGTGCCTGTCGGGGGACTCCCGATGTGCTCAGTTGCAAGAGGACGGCTGGATCCAGGAGGGAGAAGCTCTTCAGGGCTGTGACGCTTACCATCGACAATTCGTGCGTTCTTGCCTGGTGCAGGAGGGCCTTAACTGCGTCCACCAGGGTCCTGGGATCCACCTCCGCTTCAGGTGCAGCCTGGACAGCTTCCAGCCCTGAAATATTGTCAGGTTCGGGCAGTGCTTCCAGTGGGAGCAGGCCTTTGGTCCCCGCGATGATTTCCTCGCATAGCGCCAGCGCAGACTCAGCTTCCTCATCTCCTGAAAGGTGATGATGGGCTGCCTGATTGCCGAGGATGCGGAGGTTATGGAGCGCTCGGACTGTGCTGCCCGGTAACCCAGCACCTCGGGCTACTGCGTTGATCTGCTCCACCAGTGGTATCCCGCTTATTTCCACCTCATGTGCGTCTGCAAGGGACTTTGTGATTGCCTCCGCTAATTGCCGGCAACGGAAGATTGCGGCGTTCGTGTCGACACTCGCCAGAGTCTTCGCTCCCGCGAGCATGTCATTGAAATCCATGCCACTCATTTCGATCGCCTGCGCTTGATTTACCGTAACGGACGCAGCGGTATGATCTGTGCATGCGGGAGGGGGCGCCCCGTCGGAGTCGCCCCCCTCTACACTGCTTTCATTTCATTCGCCCTACTTGCCGTAAGGGCCTGTGCGGTATTCGATGACCCAGTTCGCCTGGCCGGCGGCCTCGAACTTCCGTCCCGCAGGATCTTGTCGTCGAGGGTGTTCTGGTCGGTTTCAAAGGCTTCCCTCAGTTCCTTGAACTTGTCCCTGGCCGCCGCCTCGTGCTCGTTCCGGGGTTCCCCCAGGGCGTCGACGTAGGCGCCGGCGGCGTCCCATGCCTCGGTGATGCGGTCGATGTTGCCATGCCGGCCCTTCCGCGATCCGGAGCCTCCGGCCCTTGTTGTCCGTGGAGGGAAGGTTGTCGGCGATGACAAGCAGCTTGTTGTAGGTGGCGTGGTCGGCCACCACGGTGGACGCGTCTTTGCGGGTGAGGAGTTCGATCAGCAGGTCGGCGTCCAGGGTCTGGGCAGTGTCGGTTGTCGGCTTGTAGATAGCCTTCTTTCCGCGCAGAAAAATCATGCCTGTCGGTTCCAGGCTCAGGCCCGGGAAGGCGGAGCGGTTGGTGGGCGCGCCTTTGGCGAGGGCGTCCTGGCGTGCCTTGGTCCGGTAGGCGGAGATGAGGTCTTTAGGGGATGTCACGGCTGTCATGGGAGCCATGTGTGCGGAATCGCTCCTGGCGCTCCCCGCGGCCGGCTTGAGGGGGTGGTCAGTGCTGTACCGACCGGTACCGACCAAGACCGACCGGGTGGTCGGTCTAATTTCGGAAGCAAAAAGCCCGTAAATAAAGGGATGCAGGCCCTATCTATCTATACCTACTTACCTACCTTAAAACACACACATACACATGGGCCCTCACTGATGATGTTTCTGCTGCTCCAGAACTTAAACATCATTGCTCTCTCATGGAGATGTTGTTCCCCGGTCGGTCTGGTCGGTTTAGCCCTTCCAGGGTACCCAAAAACCCCTAGAATCCGCGGCAAAACGGGGTAAAAATTAGACCGACCGGCGGTCGGTCTAGGGCTGGTACGGGGTGGGTTTGACCCCCAAAAGGGTTGGTCTCGAAGTTTTCTGGGGTGCTGCAGCTTGCCCGGCACGCACCGCGGACGGATTTCCCGCCATGCCGTAGAGCCGGACAGACTCAGAAGACGTACCGGCAGCCCCAGGGCAAGTTAGCCTTGGCGGGCGAAGTCCCGAGCGATACGGTTCTTCCTATCGTCGGTTCAGGTGCGGGGGCGGACCTCAACGGGGAGGCGGTCCAGCATGACCAGATACTGGAATGCTCTGCGTGCGGCGTGGATCCCGACACTGAAGCCCGTTTTTGTTCTATGCCTCCATAATTGGCTGCCTCTTGTCCCTCCTGCTGGGTACCGCGTTTGCTGCCGCTGCCCTCCTCGTACCGGTTCCTCCGATCTCCGCAGGTGATGGCGTTGCCGCCGAGCAGGCCCTCTGGCTCGATGATTTGGGGCCAGACCTTCAATTCCTCCGGCTGGTCCTCGCGTGCATGGCGATAACCTTTCTCGGGTCTCCTCGGCGGCAGATGGGCCTGACCCTCCCCAAGGCCCCCGTTCTTGGCTTGCTTGCCGCGTTCTGTGTGACCCTCGCCGGGGATATGGCCGTAATTTATCTTCAGCTGCTGGCTCCGGCATCGCCGACTGAACCAGGCAAGGCAGTCTCCGCGGCGTGGCAGTCACAATCGGGTCTGGCCTTGTTTGTGCACTCCCTGAGCGCCGGCGTGACTGAAGAGTATCTGATGCTCTCAGTACCGGTCGGAGCGGCTGTTTTGGTTTACGCCGGCATTAACAAGTTCCGGCGATCCGCAGAGTCTGTCCGAGCGGAATCACATTACCCCCAGGTCTTTGGTTGCGCTCTTGCCGCGGGGCTCATCTTCATCGTGCCGCGAAGCGAAATCCACGCCTATCAGGGCCGGACTTCCGTCATCGCTGCCACGGTCTGGACATCCCTGCACCTTGCCGTGTACCTCATCTACAAATCTGTGTGGCCCTTGATTTTGGCGCACGCTTCCTTCGACTATTTCGTTGCAGGCGGGAGTCTTGGGGGTGCCCTCAGCACCGGGTACATCACCTGTGAAATCGCGCTGCTGGTTGTGGGCGCTATCGCCGCAAGAGCAGCTATCAGGGGCCGCGGTAGCGGCCAGGCTACTGCCCGCCTGGATGCACAGTGGTGGGAGGGTCGCTGAGTAGCCGCAGGGCGGGTGCCGCACACATGGGTGACATGACTTCCCTTGGACTAGATCTCGCTGACCTTGGCATCGACGACGAAACCGCCCCGACAGTGGACGCCGCCGACAACGCCGCCACCGCTCCCCATTCAGGCTCCACCCTCGCCATTGGCTCCGTTCTTGCCAAGGCCCTCTACAGCATCTGGAACGGCGAACCGGTTGTCGTCGTGGACTCCCCTCCGGGGTCCGGTAAGACCACGATGGTCGGTGACATGGTGGTGGCCCTCGTGGAGCGCACTGACCTGAACATCGTGATCGCCACGCCCACCCGGCGCGGAGCCTACGACATTGCCGAGCGGATTGCCGCTCAGCTGGGCATGGACAAGGACGGCAAACCCCGCATCGCGCTGGGTGTCCGCGACATGGAGCCGCCTGCCGGTGTGGCGAAGGGCGGGGCCAGCTCAGCACGGCTTCCGATCGTCCGCACTGTCGCCTCCTGCAAGGCCAGCGCCCCGGTGTGCGACGTCATGATCTTTGACGAGGGCTACCAGACCACGTTTGCCGATGCAGCTTCGGCCGCCGACTCCGCGGACCAGGTGGTCTTCGTCGGTGACCCCGGCCAAATCGGGCCCGTCGTGACCGCCGACCTGACGGCGTTCCGCGAATACGACACCACTCCTGCAAGCCGGGCACCCGAGGTGTTCTCCCTGGTTGAAGGAGGCACTGTCCTTTCCCTGGAAACGACCTACCGCCTGGGCCAGGACACAGTGGATGCCATCTCACCGCTGTACAACTTCTCGTTCAGCTCCGCGCGACCGGACCGGTACCTCACCGACGAGTTCGGCAACCGGGTCTCCGAGATCGTGTCGGTCCAACTTCCGCCGACGCCCACCAACGATGATCTGAACACGATGGTCTCCGTTGCCAGCTACGCGGCCGGGATGGTGGGCGCGGAACTGATCGAGCACGACGCTGATGGACGCCCGACAGCCCGGATCCTCACGCAGGCGGACATCGCCGTGGTCGTCCTCCCACAACTCCCAGTCCGCCAGTATCTCGGAATCCTGACATCGATGAAGGGCGGTCGCATCCACGTCGGCACGGCGGACAGGATGCAGGGCAGACAGTGGCACGCCGTCGTGGCCCTGGACCCGATGGTCGGCTACGCCTCCGCTTCCGCCCACCAGCTCGCCCCCGGCCGGCTGTGCGTCATGGATTCACGGCACATGACCCACCTGACCTGGATGCACGACGGCGGCTGGGAAGCCGCGCCGGCAGACCCGAGCATCGATCAGAAGGACGCCAAGCTGGGCCGCCTCGTTCGCCAGGCCCTGACCGCCTAGAGCAAGGGTGCCGGCTCCGGAACCAGCGGGGCCGGCACGCCCCCGGCCGCCCTGTTTGGACATGTCAAGGTTGAACGCTAAAGTAGACGGCGCTTTCTTGCCTAGGGTCTCTTAATGCGCGTCCCCGAGCCCTCGAATTTCCGGCCGTCATAGTAGCCACGACGGTGCTGACATTCACCGGCGTATCCGCTCTCCAGGCATGCGTGAACCCACCTCTGGCCCACATGGCAGAGGAACGGGTGGCCGCCAGCATCCAGGCGGTTGTGGACGTCGAGGAAGAGTCGGAGGTGGACGAGGTCTCGTTGCTGAGGGCGTTATTCTCGGAGGAGACCCCCGCCCGTCGTCGCTCACGGCCCAGGCGGACCGGGTCGGGCAGGGAACAGAAAGTCTCGCAGTGACGGGACCCGCCGAGGCAATAGCAGCAATTCCCGCCACTAAAGTGCAAACAGAGGTCGACGGGAGCGGTCAGTCGACGTCTCCCGACGACCAGGCGGTTGCCGTCGTTCCGCAAACGGCTCCGCCCAACGCGGCCGCAGCAACCGCCGGCGCAGGCCAGGCCGTTCACGTTCAGGCCCAGGCCCAGCCGCACCCTGCAGCCCCGGTGTCCGGCATGGACTTTGTCTGGGACCAGGTGTTCGGCAGTGGCAGCTATGCCAAGCCGGCCGCCCCGGCCCGTCCGGCGGCACCTCCGGCAGGGGCGAAGAGCCAGGGGACACAGCACGCTGCCACCTGCCCTCCTGGCCAGGCCAAGAAGGACAAGTGCTGACGGGCTAGGAAGCCTCGGAGCCCTTGCGGCCCCAGTAGTGGCCTATGGCCAGGGGTGCACTGGCAAGAACCAGTGCAATCACGCTGAGACCGTTGAAGGCAGGAGCGGCCAGTCCGAGAAGGAGAGCGGCTGCGATGAGTGCTATCTGGGTGGCTCGAAGGATGTTCATGCCGCCAATGTGTGCGGATGTGACACTTACCTTTCCCGCGTGTACCCATTCAGCACCCCCCAGGACGTGGGCTGTTCGGCCGTGGAAGGGCCTTCAGATTCAGTTCTTGACCATCTCGAACGTCACCTTCAGGGTGGTAGAGGCACCCCAGTCAGTGGTGATTGCGGCCGTGACTTCCACAGTCCCAACCGAGTATTTCAGGGTGTTGGGCCAGTAGACCTCGCTGAAACCGCCCTGGGCCTCGCAGGGGGTCCGCTTCGTGTCGAGCAGCACCCCGTTGTTCACGATCCGCCATTGCGCGTAGCAGCCTGTCCGGCCCAGGCGACCGTCTGCCGTGTAGACGTAGGGTTCGTAACCCGGAGGGTAACGAACATCGTAGAGCCCGACATCGAGCTTCCCGTATCTGCTATGGATGTCGATGCGACCTTCCGTTATGTCCCCGGCCGGCGTGGGCGTCGGCGTGGGTGTCGGTGTTGGAGTGGGTGTCGGCGTTGGGGTCGGCGTGACGGTAGGTGTCGGTGTTGGGGTCGGAGTAGAAGACGGCGATGGCGTCAGACTCACCATCGGCGTCGGCGTCGGCGAAGTAGGAACTGCGGCCGGTGTGTCCGGTGCAGCCTCGGGCTGATTGAACGACCCCATCATGGCAATGGCGCCACCTGTAGCGGCCAACAAGACGACGAGGATTAGCACCACCGGAATCCACCGCCAGCGCCGTGTCGGAGTCCTGGCCGGAACTATCGGCTCGGGGTCGTACGGACCCCGACCGGCCTGTGGCATTGCAGCCGTGGCGGCCGTCGGGATAGCCCGGGTCTGTCCGTCGTGCCGGGCGGCGTGGACGGGTCCGGTCAGCCCCTCGCGTTCGGCACTCCGGAACGACACGAGCAGGTCCGAGGCAGTCGGGCGCCGGGCGCTTAAGGCGGCACGGATGTCATCGGTGAGCGACCCCGCAAAGTTCCCTTCCGGGATGCCCTCGTCGTAAAGCCGGCCGGTGAACAGCCACAGAGCCACCGCTCCAAAGGACCAGACATCGGAGCGTTCCGTGGCCGGTTTTCCAGCCCGGACTTCAGGGGCAGCGAATGGAAAGCTGCCGACTCCTGCCATCGATTTGGTCGCGTGGACATCCCGGGGCCCCCGTGCGATGCCAAAGTCGGTAACGTATGCCCGCTCTTCCTGGTCCAAAAGAATATTGGAGGGCTTCAGGTCACGGTGGACAACCTCAGCGACCTCATGGAGGTAGGTCAGGGCTTCCAGGACGTCGATGAGGATTGTGACCTTAGTGGTGTCGGTCAGTGGGCCGGCTTCTGCAGCTTGCCTTAGGTTCGGGCCGGGGATGAGCTGCATGACCAGGTACAGTTCGCCGTTCTCTTCGAACTCGTCCAGAATATTGACGATCCGGTCATGCCGGAGGCCAGCAAGGGTTTGCGCCTCCAGCTCCAAGCGGCGCCTGAGACCAGGTTCCTTCGTGGGTTCCTTGGTTATGCCCTTGATGGCTACCTGCCGGGGCTCATTGAGGTCCTGCGCCTTCCACACCTGACCCATCCCGCCCGTGTGGATCAGCTCCAGGAGCTCGTAACTCCCGTGGAGAATTTGTCCCGCTTCCATCGCTGCCCCTACTTTTTCTCTGGCATTGCATTCAACATGGGCTTAGACAGCGCGGGTCTCAGTCGCATCGTTTGGGTCGGCAGCACTTCCCCCATCAAACCGGATGGGTTCCGCTTCACCGATCATGATGAGTGTCCCGGGTGTCAGTGGCGTCGGCGAGGTGATGACCCGACCGCCGATTTTTGTCTCATTCGTGGTGCCGTCGAGAGGGTCCAGCACCCACACCTCACCCGAATAGCGGATGATGGCATGTTGGCTTGAGATGGTGTCATGAACCGTCCGTATATGATTGGCCTCCCCGCGGCCGAGTCGGTACGGCGCATCCTGCGGGACCAGCTCCCAGGTCTGGTCTTTGAATGTCAGGCGGGCGGTAGCCTTCAGTGACCTCGTCCGGTCGCCGTCGCTGAAGTGGCGGGCTCTGGACGTGATGGTCCGGGTGGTCCCATCATGAGCCCATTCGTAGGACGGCTCGGGACGCAGTCTCTTGCATCGCTCGTCAGGCCAGACAGCGACGGGAACGGGATCGTGCCCGGGGGGATACCAGCCCTGCTTCAGCGCGTACTCGTGCCGGTAGTCCCGGAGGCCCAGCACGAACCCATCGAGCCCGACCTGCTGGACGAAGCTGTAATCTTCGACCGGCATAGCAAGGGTGACTTTGCGGATCTGCATTGGCTTTCCGTTGGCATTCTTGACTCCAGTGCGGCGCATGACCGACCGGTACACCAAGTTGACTCTCCACATCGTGAGCGGTCCAACGTCAAGATCTTTCCGAAGGTAGCCGCGCGCCGCGGAAATCGTGGTTATGCCGTGCACGCGTCCCCGGTGGTGAAAGAAGAACCAGCCGGCAGTGAGGGGAAAGACGACGACGACGATGAAGACCACCAGGAAACCAAATGCAGCAGTCACGTCATCTCCTCCAGGCCGGCACAGCAGGAATCTGGGATCAGAGTACTTCGTGAGTAGGCCCGTGCGGGCAACTTCGCCCTTGATGTCGAGAATTTTTCCGGTCAACCATCCGCAGGAAGGGACGTCACACCAGTGTGACTGGGCACGGCTCGGGGTCAGGCAGCCTGGGGCAGTGAGCTTTCGGCCAGTCCGTCGAGCACACGCTCTACCACCCCGGCAGCCCAGGTCGGGGAGAAGTCCTCTGCGATGGATCCGCCGGCGGCCTCGTAGGACATGACGGCGTCGGCGAAATCGGCGCCCAGGACGGGGTCGGTCATCTGAATGATCCGTAATCCGGCGGCCAGGCGCGACACCTCTTTCCGCAGGTGCGGCGGGACATCGGCGGCGTCCGTGGTGGTCGCGTAGGTCAGTGCCGATTCGAGGTCGGGGTCTGCCGGCTGCTTACCGGCGTGCAGGTAGAGCGAGGCAGCGAATCGGAAGTCGCTGCAGGTGCCGATGCGTTCGAGCTCGCGTTCTTTGAACCAGTCGTAGGCGGTCATGCCTTCAATGTGTACGGCGGCCCGGGTTGGTCTGCCCCGCACGGGTCCACGTGCGGCACCTGTTTTCCAACTCCCAGATCCTCCGTCGTTGGGCGGGTGCCCCTTATATTGGGAGCTGCACGAGAATTTGGGGGAAGTTTTGGCAACACCGCAGGCTTGTTCGACCTTGGGCTGCTCAGGCCACGCCGCCTACCGCACGACCAGCAAACCCGCCTGGTGTCTGGAATGCATAGATCAGATCCTGGAGCAGGGCGGACTCAAAGCCTTGGAGCCCTTCCCCGGCCGCGACAAGTGGTGGCTCACCGAGTGCATGGAGTGCCACGTTGCTGCCCACTACAAGTTCACCTACATCACGGATAAGAACGTCGAGAAAGAAAAGACCTGCCGCGCCTGCCACTGGCGGACGTGGGCTGCACACTGTCGGGCAGGCAATCCACCGGACGCCATAGGAGTCATGCTCCAGACGATCCTGCGCGCCCAGAAACCTGATCTGGTTCTGGGCCTCCTCCCCGAGCCTGAGGGCCAGCAGTACCTCGACGCGCACTGGTGGCCCGAGGAGAGGCTGAGGGCCCACCTTGACCGCCACGGGTTCGACTTCATCTCGGATACGGTCGAGGTCAACGACGGCATGGACCCTGTCGTCGGCAAATGCCGGAGGTGCGGCAGGATCACGGCGCAGCGACTGGGCGACTACGGCTGGGGTTGTTCGTGCAAACAGAACAAGAGGTCCGTGACGCCCGGGGCAAAAGCTACGGGCCGTCAGTTGCTGGTTGATTCCGGCAGCGACGCGTTGTCGTGGTGGGACCATGAATGCAACGATGAAGCGTCCCTGCAGACGGTGACATTGAAAGCACGGCAGGTCTGCCATTGGAAGTGCCCCACCTGCGGGCACCGGTTTCCAGAAAAGGTCAATGAGATGACGGCTCTGCGACCCTCCTGCCCGGTATGCACAGCTGCCCGGCGCGCCGAGTGTAGCAAAGAGTATGAGCGCTGGAAGGTCACACCGGTTGCTGACGTTCCGGAACTTCTGGCTGCCTGGATCGACGAGGAAGACCCGTCCCAGGTAATGGTCGTCGGAGGTAGCGATTATCCCCTGAAGCGGTTCAAATGCCCCGAAGGCCATACCTGCAGCCTGGTTCCGCTGACCTTCCTTCAATCCGGTTGCCCTAGCTGCAAAGCTGCACAGACCCGACGGGCAGGCCGGCCTACCGTGGCGGACCTGTTGCCCGAGATCGCAAGCCAGTGGGATCCGACCCGTAACGGCAAGCTCACCCCGCAAACCGTAGTGTGGGACTCGAAGCGCCCCATCTGGTGGGTTGCAGACTGTTGCGGCCATGAATGGTCCGCCAGCCCCAGGGATCGCGACAAGTACGACCGCTTCCGTTGTCCCAAATGTGAAACCAAGCTTGGATCACTCGCCTGGCAGGACCCCGGGCTGGCAGCGGAATGGAGCCCTTCCAACCCCGTCACAGCCTTGCAGGTTCGGCCATACGGGAAAACGGACTTCGACCCGGAATGGGTTTGCGCGATTAACAACGCCCACGTCTGGGCCAGTTCACTAGCCGCACGTTCCAATGGGGCAGGCTGCCCCGAATGCAAGGTGGTGGGCAAATCCAGGGTCGAACTGGCCCACCACGCGGCTGCCGAGCTGGCCTTCTCCGGGGCCCGGTCCGGTGCAGTCCTGCGGAACCCCTCGTTCAAGACCAGGAAATCATGGTCCGCAGACATCAGCGCAACCATCGCTGGCCAACCGGTCGTTATCGAGTACGACGGCGCCTACTGGCACCGGGATCCCTCCAAGGTCCTCGTCGATGAATACAAAACCCGGGACTTGCTCGAAGCAGGGTATCTCGTGGTCCGTCTCCGCGAAGACGACCTCCCCGCGCTGGACGTCCAGCATCCCCGCTATCACGAACTGCGCGTCTACTCAGCAGCACCCAAACCGCATGAAGCCATGAAAGCCGTACAGGACTGGGTTTCCACGAATGCCCCTTCATAGCCACAGAGACCCGCACGGAGTCCTCCGCACACATACCCGACATGAAATCCCTGATGGCCCGCATGCGCGCCTGTGCTACCCAGCCCGCACCCATCCAGCTCCCAGAACCCTCCGGCCAGCTCAAGTTTGTCGATGAACAAGGGCACACGGTCACGGCGTACCGCCGCGGCCACACCAGCTGGTGCACGAGCTCAACCGACGCAGCGAAGATCCCATCGAGGTCATGGATGCCCTCCCTGCCTGATCCGGCCCCGGCAGAAGACCTTCTGAACGAGGCCCTGGAGCAGGTGGGCGCGGCCAGCGAGGAAGCAAGGAGACTGCACCGCGGACTGCGGCAACTCAAGGGCTTCACCGGCGATGAACTGCCCGGTAAAGCGGCCAGGGACGTATCCGAGGCAATCCTGACAGCACGGGCCGTCACCGGCCGGCGAGACAGGGTCAAGCTGCCCGCCCGCCACTGACCCGCAGCCCGTTCTTCGGGGGTCCGCACACATGGGTCCCATGCCAACACAACAAGCACCCGCACCCAGCCAGGTTGCCGTCGACGTCGTGCTACCGGGAGATGCCTCGTGAGCCTTGATCTGATCCGGGAGCGGCTCAGCGCCGCCAGTCCCGCGCCTTGGGCCGCCATGGACGTCAACGACCCCGGCGAAGGCCGGAACTTCATCGACGTCTACTCCGAGACTGACGGCCTCGAAGTGGTCTGCCACCTTCCGGATCCCGCCAACTACTCCAACCGTGAGGGCCTCCAAAACGATGCCGCCTTCATCGCTCACGCACGGACTGACGTAGCGAAGCTCCTTGCCGCCGTCGATGCAATCCTTGAACTGGCGGACAAAGCGGCAGCACTTTGCCCGCCCGGGGAATGGCCTGAAACCGGCAGCATGGCCGAAGCGGCTATAGCCGACTGGGGCCGGGCATACCGCACAGCCGTAGAAGACGCCCTTGGAGGTGCGGCATGACGACCCGCCATCAGGCTGCGGTACAGGCGGCCACCCTTGCCCAGTTCGACACCACGGGAGACCGGGTGCGGGCCATTCTGGCTGCCGCGGAAGACCAGGACCGGGCCAACGGCATTCTGCGGATGACCGCCGAGTCACTGCGGGAACTTAGCGACAGCGCCTGGAAGAAGGGGTACCAGGCCTGTTATGAAGGCAAGCAGCGGCACAGCCCGTACCAAGCTCCCCGGACGAGCTCGGCGCCGGAGGCATAGTCTTCAGCTCGGGTCATCGCCGCATGGTTACAGGAGACAGGCCGGCGGTGATGCCCCGGCATAATCCCAAAAAAAGGACGCCATGCCCGACATCCCCGAAGGCTATGAACCTGCCCAGAACGCCGCCGCCAAGGACTACGTGATGGAGGCTCTGTACGCCGAGTTCGACAGGCAGGGCATCAACACCGACCAGGACGATGACCCGGATGCACCGGAGTTGATCGAGCTGGCGGACGCCATTGTGGAGAGCCTTCTCAGGGTTGGCGTCGTCATCCCTCAGGACCTGAAGAGCCCCTACGAGGTGCGGCGGGAAGCCCAGGCCGTATAGAGCGCGGTGTGCCGGCACGGGCCAACCCCCTAGCCTGCCCGTGCCGGTCCCCTTCACCCGCCACAATTAGTACCAGGTTTGACTAAATATGGCAGCCAGCCGAGTCGGCTGCTACCGCAGGGCCGCGCTCAACCGCGCGGTGAGGTCCTCCAGGGACTCCCTCCACTCGGGCTCGTCCGCGTCATCCCAGAGCTCAGCCAGTTCCGATTCCCCGCCGGCGACCCGTTCAACGACCTGGAGCGCGAGCTGCGCGTCCTCGGCGCCAAGCTCCGCCCCATGGGCGGCCACCCACGTGGCGACGTTCTCCGGCAGGTCACCGCACGGGCTGCCCTGTGCTGCGGCGGTGACTTCGGCCGCAGCGACGGCGATGCTGCCTTCGGACGCATCAATGTAGCCGTCGTTCACGGCAACCAGGCCCTGTCGGACGGCCTCCGCGCCGGCGGACTCCAGTTCACCCATCCAGTCCAGGGCGTCGTCGTTCTCGAAGGCCTGGAATCCCCATGCACCCATGTCTGCTCCTTCTGCTTTCTGACTGTTCCATACGGGCCGTGGAAGGTGTTCTGAAGATAGAGTGCCACCCTCTCTTGCAGTTGCGTGGCAACCCGGAAAGGTGTGGCGACGAGGGAAGCGTCCCGGGCTGCTCTTCCCCTATCTGGCGGACATGGTGAGGTCAATCTTGTTGCCATCGACGCAGAGCTGGACCCGGACATTGTCCTGCCATCCGCCCCTGTACCCGTCCACATGTGCGTCCACGCAGTCGTCTATGTAGAACGGCTTCAGGTCATAGCCTGTGGGGCCGCGAGCTCATCCAAGTCCACCGGCCCGGGCGCCTCCCAGTCCCTGAACAGGCTGTAGCAGGGCTGGTCGAAAGGGATGCACCCGATGTCGCGCCGTGGATCAGAGACCCTGGTGACCCTCCAGTCCGCGGCCGCTATGCCATCCGCGATCGAAACCATCTTGTCGATCTTGGCGGACTCGTTGACGCTGGCGGTGACGAACCACGCCACGAGGGCGCCGAAGATCAGGGTGCCGATCCCGCCGAGCACCCACATTACCCACCTTGTCTTGCCGGCCAGTGCCTGATGTTCGGGGTGAATCATGCTCACGCCACGACCACCCATTCATCCGTGTAGTCCGAGTACGGCGGCCCGGCCGGACAGTCAACAGACGTCGCAATCACCGAGCCCGACTCCAATTCGAACCGGATGCAGGCGCTGACGGTGCGCTGCTTGCCCCACCAGCCGCCGCTGGTGGTGATGTGCTCCCGGTAGTAGTGCTCGGTGTAGAAGTCACCCTCGGCGTCCCAGCCGTGGGCGTAGTGACCGAGTATCTGTCCTTCAAGCTTCGAATCGACCAGCGCCCTGTCGTTTGTGTCCATGGCAGCCGTGAACCTGGTGAACCAGTCTTTGCCCTCCGCGGCCTTTTCCCGGATGGCGCTGCGCCCGAGCTCCTCGATGGACGGCGTGGCGCATGAGGACAGGACCATGATCATGCCGGCGGCACAGCAGAGCTTCCATGTGTGGAGCATTCCTTGGCTCATGGAGTGACTACTCATGAGCCACTGCGACAGTCCGCGCCGCTTTCTGCTTCGACCGGGGCCGGCGCTTCCGCCGGCGGCGCTTGCCGGGACCAGAGAATGGCGGCCGGGGCTGCCCGAGCCGTGGCCCGGTCCAGTACCTGCCGCCGATAAGGATGCCGGCGAGGACACCGTAGGTCCAGGCAAACGGGAGTGCCATCTGGTCTGTGGCACCACCGACTAACGCCAGGGCAAACCAGACGACAGGTATAACTAGGAGGGCACCGTTTCTGACCTGCAACGGTGGCGGGAATCGGAAGAGAGCCCAGCCTCCCAGGACACCAACGGCAAGAGCGGCAACAGAGGGCCACGTTGGTGACAGCAAAAAGAGTTGGGCTGTACCGAGCGCTACCAGCACCAGGGCGCACACGCCGTTGATCACCGCGATACGCCGCCCGCCCGTGAAACTGCCGTCGGCCTGTCGGATGCGTTTCGGCTCTTTGAATTCCGTCCCGGCCCGCGGGCCGCTCCACAGGTATCCGCCAGCAATTGAACCGGCGATGAACCCGAGGAACCACGGACCCGCTGCAGGAGCACCCAGGCCATTCTCGATGGAAGTCAACGCGATGAAGTTTAGGAATAGCGCCCAGAGCATCACCTCGAAGGCACGCTCTGATGGTGAGACGACCCGGTACACGAGAACCGCGCAGACCACCGACAACGCGAAAAAGAACGAGGCCTCAAACAGCCAGTGGTGGAACAACCACACGAACACCCCCAGCAGCAGCACGATCATTCCGCCGCGAAGATGCCGGACGTCCCATCGGTCTTTCTTCAGCACGAGTCATATCCCCCTGGATACAAGGATAGGCGCCGCGGCGTCAGTGGTTCGCCGTCCATGTGTCGGAGCGGCGGGCGACGTTGTAGGCGACCTCCAGCCAGGCAGCCGGAATAACCTGAGCGTGACCGGTGATGACGGCACCGAGGTCCTCGCCGGCGACCAGCTGTGGGGAGGAGCTGGTCACCCCGATGCTGGACCACACGGCGACCAGTGGCTGGACCTCGAGCTCCATCCGGGCGGCCCGCGCGAGGTATTCCCCGGCCAGGCCGGCGTCGCGGGTGATCGAGTCGATCCACTTCTGCCGGTAGCCGTCGGCATAGACGGCGTCGTCCTTTGCCGTCACCTCGTAGCTGCTGGACTTGGTGTTGACCGCATGGATTCCGCTCGGACCGATGACCAGGTGGTCGATGTCTTTCCGCGGGCTCAGCGGGACCGAGTGCAGGACCTTGTAGCCCTCACGCTCCAGTCCGGCCAGCACGCCGGCGGTGCGCTGCTCTCCCGCGACACCAGCCTTGTAGGAGACGTCGTCCAGGTTCTCGATGAGCTGGCCTGGCCGGTTAGAGGACAGGTCGATCCAGGGCAGCAGAGGTTTTGACGGAGCCGCCGCCAGATCCATTAGGGCACCCGCGGGCGGCAGGTTCTGGGCGAAGGATGATGCACCGGGGACAAGATCAGCCAAGGCACGCTGCAGCAGCCCGGCGGTGTCCGGCGATTCCGAGACGGCGGCCATGCTGGCCAGATCCAGGTAGCCAACCTTGGTCCCGTCCGGCAAGTTGACGTACAGCCGGCGCAGTTCCTTCAGCTTCCAGGGATTGTAGACGAACACCTTCTGCTGATCGGGCGTCCGTAGCGGTTCCGGCCGCTCCGCGACCGCGACGGCTGCTCTGATTTCCGGTTCTGCCGGCGCAGCCGGCCTCAACCACGCGAACCCATCCATGGCATGCTCCCTTGTTGTCGTTTTGCCAGGGAGCATGCGTAGGCTTATCGCCGGGATGGCACTTTCTTCTTGGTCGAGTACCGCGACTTGCCTGGACCGATCGCCAACTGGGTCTCGCCCTTGGCCGGGGATTCGTAGCCGTACATTTTGAGATACCGGAAGAGGGTAGCCCTGGACCAGCCGACAGTCTTGGCGACCCGCTCGGCAGTCTTGCCTTCGGACAGCAGACGCCGGGCGGTTTCGACCTTGTCCTCCACGGTGGTCTCATCGACGGGCTGCTGGCCGAACTTCACGCCGCGGGCCTTGGCAGCCATCACCCCGGCACGAACCCTCTCGTTGATGAGTTCCCTCTCGTACTCGGCCAGGGTTGCGAACAGGCCCAGCTGAAGCCGGCCCGAGGCCGTGGACGGGTCAATACCGTCGACCAGGGATTTGAGTCCGATCCCGCGCTCCTGCATTTCGGCGACAGTATTCAGGACGTCAATCAGGGATCTGCCCAGGCGGTCGATCCTGTACACCAGCACGGTGTCGCCTTCGCGGGCGAACGCCAGCAGCGCGGACAGGCCCGGCCGCTCCTTGGCGGCCTTTGCTCCGGACAGCTGGTCGAAGTAGATGTACTTTTCCTCGACGCCGGCTTCGAGCAGCGCGTCCCGCTGTGCTGCCCCGTGCTGATCTGTTGTCGACACCCTCACGTATCCCAGTAGCAGTCCCATGCGCACACGCTAGTGCTGGGGTGTGTCAAAAAGCCTCGAGACTTTGTGAGACGCTACGGTGAGACAGGTTTGGTGAGACACTTTCGGCCTGTAAAACCCGGGTTTTCCGGGGTTGGGTTCAGGTCTTATCAAGCTAGAGTTCGTGAGACGGTGGCAGCGGGTAGGCATGGGCAGCGAAGCCCCGGAAGGTCTTACCGACCAACCGGGGCTAGCTGTTGCTTAGCACTCAGGGGCCGCTTAACCCCTGCAGTCGACCTCGAAGGTGCTTCCACGCTCCGAGGTGTGCGAGATCAGAAATTGGTTCGTCTCGGAGCCATTGCTAATCAGCCGATGGCGTTCGTCCACCCTAAAGCCGTTCTGGGGCGACTGCCGAACGTGGAAGGTGTCATTGAAAATGTACTTATTGCCCTCACTGCCAACACCTCGTCCATGGAAGTTGAATCGGTAGAAGGTTGTCCCGCCTGGTTCTTGCTTGGAGACAACGTGGATGTCCACCTCCAGCACGACGAATTCCCCTTCGTTGCACATGTTGAAGTGAGCGAGCACGGTTTCCGTGCGTTCGGTTTGGGCAGGATCAGCGGTTGCCGCGGCGGCGGGAAGAAGCAACGCCAGGAGGAGAACCAGGGGAGTTAGAAGCCGAGTTAGTACACGCATGATGACCTCATCTGGCTCGGTTTACGCTATGAGTTTGCAAACGTCGGTGACCTGGCCACCCTGGGTAGAGAACAACGTCCGCTCAGACCCATCGACGAGGTTGAGCGTCCAAGTGGCCTTGCCCTTCGTGAAGAACAATCCGGCTGAATGCCCATTTGCTTCCGGAACCAGGATCACGTTCAATCCAGTTGCGGTGACACTCAAGAAGTCCGGATCGGACTCAATCTTCTGGACGTGGGTCACTCCCGTGATCACGTAACTCACGGTTTTGCTGTTTTCGGGATTCGTGATGGTCACCCGCTGGTTTGGAGCGATGACTTTGAATCTGTCACCTGGAAGAGAAATGACACCGAACTTTCCGGTGGCAGTCAGCTCTGCGATAAAGCCCGGACAGGGCCACTCGAAGGGGTCGGGGTCAACAGGTCCTGGCGGGGCGGCGGCTGCAGAGCCTGTCCCTGCCAGAAGTGCTGCTGCTAAGGCAAAGGGTGCTACACGGCTTTTCATGAGGATCTCCTGATGGAGGGCTTGGAGGTGTCCCACTGACGATTGGGACAGGATGATCGGGACGAGTCCCTAACAGCGGGGCTCATGAAGCTGGGCCCATGCCCCGCTGGATTTGCGCGCGTCCGGTGCATGTTGGGCCCGTCCACGCCTTGCAGCTTTCCGCCTGCTACAACCCAGAGTATTTGGGAGACTCCGCTGGCCCCATAAGCACATCTGCGTACTTGGACGGTGGTCGCTGCTCGTGTAGGCGAGCATTTTCTTCTTTCGCCTGAGGGCACACACATCTAAGATGCTGGCGTGGAGCGTAACGATGCGCAGTACCGCACGTGGCTGGAGCTCGTTGGAGAAATCCTGCAGCGGCCGCCTGGCCCGGACACACGGTACGAGGAGCAACTCCTGGAGCTCTTTACTGAGTCCTTCGACGGTGCCTGCTCCACTCGAAACCATGTGAAACACGACTGGGACAACCGGGTTATCGATTGCTGGCCGCCGAAGTACATTCCCGACGAGCCACCCGGGAACTTCGACTACAGGCACCAACCATTGTTGCGTTGGTATGCTTCCACCGGACAGAGGGGCCCGCAATCCATTGGACGCATTCCTGACACCCTGGCCAGCGCCAGCATCATCCGGGCCTGGGACGAAATAGCCCGCCCCTGGAACGTGAATCACCAACTCGCCATCCCCCTGCACGTTGGCGGAAACGACCTTCATTCCTACCTGGTCCAACGACCCGACGACTTCACCGAGCAAGAGTTCGACTTGGCATCAGTGCTTCAACCAGTCCTGACCGGCCTGGCCCTGCACCTCAGGATTGTGTCGAGCAACGCCAATGCTCCTACACACGGCTCTGTGTGTGGATTGACGCTGCGAGAGATGGCAATCCTGTCCTTGCTCAGCAAAGGACTAACGGCGGAGAGCCTGGCGAGGCAGCTTGGCATTTCTCCACGCACCGCTGGAAAGCATTTGGAACACATCTACCGCAAATTGGATGTGGGCGATCGTTTGATGGCAGTCCAAAGAGCATACGAACTGGGCCTGCTGGCAGCACCTAGCAGCCCCGCCAATGGCAAAAATACCAATTTGCTGTAGCCCGCAGGTCCCGGCGCTGGTTTACCCGCGGCTGCTGACAACCCTTGGGTCCGCCCGCAGCAAGTCCCTCTTGCAGCAGCCTTCCCAGCCTCGCCCTCGGTCGAAATATCTGTCCTGCCTGACGGAGGCAGTTGCGCCGCACCAACGCTTACCGCTTTGATCACTCCATGACGAGCGATTGGGTATACGACCTACGAGGCAAGGAAGTTGTCTTCACAGGGGGCTTTGCGGGCTACAGCGAGGTCGAGCTGACCAAGATCGCGGAGCGGCTCGGAGCCAGCCGCGTGAAGGAGTGGGTCAACAAGTCCAGCACTGACGTCCTAGTCCGCGGCTGGAGTCCCCAGTGGAAGTATGGCCGCTACGGAAGCAAGGAAAAACAGGTCGCCGAGATGCAGCGGGCCGGCCACCGCATTCAGATCATCGATACGGAGGGCTTCTTCGGCCTCCGCTCCCACTATCCTGCGCCTGCACTGAAGCCGAACGTTCCTGATGCCCCAGCACGAGCAGACGCATCGGAGGGTGGAGCGGTGGGAGCCCCGTACCGGGCGGGTACGTACGCCAAACCACTGAAAGGCGATGGGGAGCTCTACCGAGATCCGGCGATCATGGAGCGCGCTCTAAGCGCCCACTCACGCACGCAGGACAAGCTGGCTGAGCTGGTGGGTCTGAACGGCCTCACGCCACTTTCCCCGTTCGACATGAAATGCAACTTCGATCTGGCCTGGCACTTCGAGGACGGCACGGTCGGCATCGCCGAGGTGAAGAGCAACACCGAGGACAACGAAGCCTTCCAGGTCCGGCACGGCCTGGGTCAGGTGCTTGACTACGGACACCGGATGAAGAGCCGCGGCTTTCACCCGAAGCTCTACCTCGTCTTGGAACGGAAGCCCGAAAACGGCCACTGGCACGAGCTCTGCGCGGCGAATGCTGTCACCCTGACGTGGGGCCACCTCTTCCCCGGCATTTTCTGACCAGCTTGGGGCTGAAGGCGGAAGGCCGCCCTGACCAGCACAGCACTTAGGAGGGCGACCTCGTCAGAGCTCCTACAAGGTCAGCGGAGCCCGGCCTTCAGCACGTAGGTCTTCTCGATGGACCCCTTGTCCTCCTGGCCGCGTACTTGCCAGCCCCACCAGTAGGTTCCGACGTGCTTACCCAGAAGGGGTGCGTCCTCCGTGAACGCCTTGAAGTGTCCGCGGGCCAGATGCCGTCGGCCGCCGTCGCCGGCCCGTCCGGCTGATCCAGCTGAGCCGCCAGAGCCAGCGATCACGACTTCATGGAAGGCATCACCTGTAGGGCCGGGCCCTGCCGCGCCGCGCGAGCCACGTTCCCGCAGCGTGACGTTGCGGCAGTTCATCAGGGCGAGGGCGAAGAACACCCTGTTCATCACTTCGACGGCCAGCTTTGCCGGTGGGTCCTGCTCGTCGTAGCCCGAGGCGAGCATGCTTGGTGCGTCCTTGAGAAACGGGTTCCCCGGCCGAAGCTGACTCTTGTACGTCATGAACTCGAGGCCGGTCAGAAAGCCCAAGTCATCAAGGCGGAACCGGACGTCCTGCGCCAGCCGCGTTGAGAGCCCGTCCACGTCCCGCACGTAGGCCTCGATCCAGTACTCATGATCGGCTCCCGTCCAGGCATCAGCCGTGAAGCTGGTCCGCGTCTTGCTTTGGTGCACCATGGCACCGATCCTCCTGACGTTCGGACGGGACGGTAGGCCCTCCGGAACTTCCGCTTCAATCCAGACAGCCTCGGCGCCCGGCCTCACAGGCCCGGTCTTCTCGATAAACGAGGGAAGGTCTATGCCTGCCGGCAGGAACTCCATCATCTCGGATGCATCCACCATGAGCGGAGTGCCGAAGTCCGCGGTATCAAGGTAGATGCTGATCTTGGCCCGGTAGATCTTGAAGTGGCGCCGCCATTTCTCTGGCATGCGCTTGGTGTTGAACACCATTCCGTTCTTCTTCACGTCTCCCCCATAGCTCCACGAACCCTGTGCATTCTACCGACAGGGCCAAGGGGATCCTGCTGGCCCTGTCTGCCGGAAGTCGGATCGGCCCTAGGATAGCGAGCATGCACGAGGATGATGGCTACGGTTCGGTCCGGCAGCGCCGAGCGCCCGTGAAGCACTTCGGGGAAACCTTGCGGGCCAGCAAGTACAGCCATCGGCTCAAGCGGCACGAGTACGCCCTGCCAAACAAGAAGAACACTCTGTGGCGTCCGCGGGAGGACTGCAGTGAGGCTGCCTGGGCCGCCGAGGCATGGATGTACGAGGACGAGGACCACCGGGTCTACTCGGATGAGTTCTGCGAGGCGTACCGTGAGGCCGCTTTGCTGAACTTCGACGCGAACATGGCCTTATTCAGGCAGCTGTCCGGCGGCGAATTCCTGGAAACCATCAATGTAATGCTGAAACAGCACACCGCCCTGCAGCGTGTCACTGAACTCTCCGCCTGGAAGGGCGTCGAGGGTGTCTACGTCATGGTGCTCGACCGATACATGCAGGCCTACGTCGGCCATGCCGGCGACATCCGGGCCCGCATTATGCGGCACTGGAGCCGAACCATGGACTTCGACCATCTGCTTTTTGGCGCCAAGGAGTCCTCCGTCCTGCCTATCGACGCATTCCGTGCCTTGGACACGACGCGCATCTTCGCAGTCAAAACCAGCCGGCGCCAGCAGCTGGAGAAGCGTCTGGTTAACGGCCTCCCGCCGGACTTCCTGCTCAACCGGGTTCCCGGCGGGGACCGACCTATGGGTGGCCTGTTCCTGCCGTCAGAGGTGAAGCGGCGGCAACTGCCGGTCGCCACCCATGAAAGCAAGGTGTAGCCCGGCGTCATTGGTAGAGTCGTGCCGCGGCGGTTGCAAGCCGCGATGGGGTACAGAGGGGCGATTCGGTGGGTCTTGGTTCGTGGCTACGTGAAGCAATCGGCGGAAAGACGCCCTCCAGGCAGGTAAATCCGGAGCAGGTCCAGAATCAGCCCGGGGTGACGCTGACAGTTTCCTTTGAGTCGAACCCATGCCTGGAGGTGGCCGGCACGACCACCTTCGCCGCGGACGCCGTTGCCGCCCTGGCCGACCGGAAGGGGCTGGGCGAGCGGGGCTACTTCGAGGGCCAAGCGCAGCTGCAGCGCGACCCGCAGAATCCTGTCGATCGGCACGCCGTCGATGTGTTGGTGAATGGCGAGAAGGTTGGCTGCCTGCCGTCGTACGTTGCCAAGGACCTTCCGCTGCCAGCCGGAGCCAGCCAACCGGTGCCGTACCAGTTGCATGTGCTGTGGGATCAGAAGCTGCGGGCCAAGGCTTACGTCTGGCTTGGTGCCGGTGAGCCGGAGTGGACCCATCCCCGGGACAACCCGCCGGCGCTGTTATCGAGGGAGCGGATCAACGACTCCCACACTCAGAAGACCATAATGGTCCGGGAGGCTCTGGAGAAGGGTGGGGAACGGGCACAGCAGTTCAGGCGCGGCATGGTCGATGGTGTCCACTACCTGGAGCTCGTGGAGCCAATCAAGCAGCTGAAGCGCGAAGGCAGGCTCGCAGAAGCACTGGTCCTCTGCTACAAGGCCATCGAGGCCGCCGAAGGCGACCGCGGCGGCCGCGAGCCCGCGCCCTGATACACGGAGCAGGCAGCCATCGTCCACCGGAAGCTCGGTCAGAAGGCAGAGGAGATCGCGGTTTTGAAGAGATGGCTGGACAGCACACCGAAGTTCCGCCGGGCAGGCAGCCGCATCGCCGAACGCCTCGCCAAGCTGGAGTCCTGATGCCGTCTGGCGCAGGGGAGCCTGCCGGGCACTATGCGCAGGCTTTCTCGGAAGCCATCCGCCTTCACATGGAGCAGCAGGGCGTATCCGGAAAATCCCTGGCAGCAATGATCGGCCTGTCCCAGAACTACGTCGCCACCCGGCTCCGGGACGAGAAGGCGTTCACCGTCAATGACGTTGAAGCGATTGCTGCTGCCCTGGGGATTCCGATCCTCGACCTGATTCGGGACGTCGACGCTGCCGGTAGCGCCTAGGATGCCGACGCCGACTGGCTGCGCAAGGCCAAGACGGCGGCCCTATGCTTCTTGGTCAGCCGATAGCTCTTGACCTTCCCTGGCTGAAGGCCCTTGCTGAAAACCCATACGTCCCGCATCCGCATCAGGGTGTGATGGAGGTTCTTCGCGCTCTGTTGGCCTTTGAATTCCGGAACGATGTCAAGGACTGAACACTGAAACCCAGGATCGAACGACTTGGCGATGTGCAAGGACACGTGCCGTGCAGCCAGCGTCGGGTATTCCAGTGCTTCGGCGTAGGACATAACTTCATCGGGGTGGAGGTCGCTCCCGGACACGGTCTGCCGCTGCCCGTCGGTCGGCGCAAACTGAGACTGCCAGGCAAGGAGGACGGAGTCCTTCGGAGCAGGCGTGCGCAGGTGATGGAGAGTGGCTTCAAGCGGTTCGGTGAGGACGACGGTTGGTCGTCGGACGACCTTTCCGGCCCGCACGACCATAGTGTTGGTCAGCCGGTATCCTGCGCGGGACAAGCGGGCGATCAGGTTCTGCTCTGCGACATCGGCTGTCTCGGTCCTCACCAAACCGGCGATGAAAACCCGTGGTGGCGAACCGAAACGGGCAACGTGCCATGTGATCATCTGGTGGCTGCCAAAGCGTTGAGTCAGTCCGCGGGCTTGGCCGACGTAAAAGGGCTTGGCCGGATAGCCGGGGATGTTGAACATCAGTACATAGATATGCGTCCATCCAGGTACAGCTTTCATCCCGGTCGCTGGCGGGTTGATGAGCTCGTACGGGAAGGCCACGAACCAAGTATCTGCCATCCCGCGCGGTCTCGCTCGCGTAGCCTAGGGGCAACGACCATCGGGGGAAGTCCATGAACTTGAGTCCAGCCTTCAGCATCCTGGGTACGCTGTACGCCGTCTTCACCATCCTGCTGGCCGGCCTGGCCGTGTACGCCCTTGTCTTGGCCATCATCTTCCTCCAGCTGCGGATCGCCGAGCTCAAGCGGAGAACGCCTCCGAAGATCGACCCGACGCGCGGATGAACCGAGCAAGTCCATGGACGTTCGCCGCGGTATGCGTCATGGTCGTCGCGCTGACGCTGCTGGTGTTTGGCCTGTCGCAGGTGCCGGTGATCGAGCTGCTACCCGGTTATGTCGCCGCCTACCTCCTGATCGGTGCCTGTATCTTCGGCCCGACTCGGAATGTGCCGTCGCTGCGGCAGACCGTAGCGTTCCTGTTGCCCGGGGCCCTGCTCCTCGTTTTGGCCCTGCTGGACTTCGGTTTCTGGTGCGGCGGCTGGCTCCTTGGCCTGCCGGCTTGGGGGCTGCTGCTGAGCCGGTGGGCGCCGGGGAACGCGCTCCGCGTAGGTCAAGTACTGACGTTCCTCGCTCTCCTGGTGCTGGGCCTGGTGATCTTTACGTTCAACGCGATCTATCCAATCCCCAGCCTTGGCCTGTTCTTGCTGCCGGTAATCCCCACCGTCCGATTGGCCTACCCGGAATACCGAGCCAGGTCACTGCAGGCGACCGTGGAGGTTCTCTTGGCTGTGGCCGCCGTCGTGGTGGCCTTCGCGATTGCCACCCCGGAGGGGGCGTATAGCTCGCCCTGGGTCCACGCCGGCGGGGCGGCCACGGTAGGGCTTATGATCATGTTCTGGGCCAGGGGTATCCCCCGCCGATCCGCTCGGCTGGAGCTCAACGACGGCGTCAGTCTGTAGGGTCTGGGCCGACAGATTCAGGCGGCGCCTTGCAGTGCATTCATGACGAGTTGGCGGTACGTTTCGGGGTTGTTCCCGTGGACGCGGCTGTTGGCCGCGGAGTAGTGCGGGATAGTGACCCACTGGATCTTGGGCAGGGCGAGGGCGTCTGCCAGAAAGCGCTCGTGCTTCCCAAACGCTTCCGCTGTCTTCCGGCCTACAACAATCACCAGCGGGTCTGTGGCTTCCAGGATTTGGAGCTGCTCTGCGAGTACTGCCACATCACGCTGGATCGTCTGCCTGCTCAGATCAAGAGTGCTTGACTTCGAGTTGACCTCGGTGAGCAGGTCCGTCATATAGGCACCCCAATGCTCGGTGTCCCGGAAAGCCTCGGCGAGGAAGTGGTCGTTGTGCTGCGGACCTGTGTGGAAGTTATGCCACGGCCGGCGCTCCACCTTGGAGTCTCCCGGGTTTAGGCCCAAAATGATCGAACGGGCATGGAGGATCCCGTCGAGATCGCCGCCGGGAAAGGAAACGTCGCTGCTCCGGGTGTAGGATTCGGCCGGAGTCCAGACAGCCCAGGACGCCGTCATCTTGTACTTCGCCATGGTCTCCAAAAGCGATGTCACAGAGAAAGTATGCCACCGGTTACAGAGCCAGGCCTCGGCTTGATATGAGTTGGATCCCTGGCCCTGCGGCTGGTTACCTCAGCTCTATGACAGGGGCCAGGCCCCTACCGCAACGCCGCGCGCAGTCGCTCCGACAGGTCTTCCAGAGATTCACGCCATTCGGGTTCGTCGGCGTCGTCCCACAGCTCGGCCAGTTCGGATTCCTCCCCTGCCACCCGGCCTACCGCTTCCAGGGCAACCTCCACGTCTTCGGCGGTGATTTCGGCCCCGTGCGCGGTCACCCAGTCGGCGACGTTCTCCGGCAGGTCCCCTGACGGGTTGCCCTGGCAGGCTGCAGCGATGTCGGCGGCCGCGATGGCGACGCTGCCCTCCGGAGCCTCGACGTAGCCGCCATCCACTTTGGCCAGTGCCCCGCGGATCACCTCGGCACCGCCACCTTCGAGCTCGTCCAGCCAGTCCAGCGCGTCGTCATTCTCGAACGGCAGGAAGCCCCATGCGCCCATCTGTCAGCCCTTTTGGTTTGGGAATGTGCTGGCACCAATATGGCAGACCGGCCCCTACCGGCACAGCATCTTGGCCATGGCGGTCAGTACTTATCGCCGTGTTCAGCCCCCCGTCATGTGCTGCTGGTAGGGTCCGGGCATGGAAGAACTCATGACGCACGAGGCATCAGCTGCTACTGCCAGGGATCTAGCCGGCCGGGCCGGGTACGACGCTGACTTCCTCGGAGTCCCGGTCCCGATCCCCGCGCTGCCAGGCGTAAAGACCGTCCTGCTCCCCTACACGCACTTCTCGGTCCTCATGCGCCCGGACAAGCGGCTGGCCGCGGTGACAGCCCTGGCCATGGACGGGAAGAAGCTGATGGATCTGAACCGGTCCGGCATCCAGTGGCGGCTGGACCCGCGCCTTCCGGAGGACCAGCAGACCGGCGAACGGGTGTACGCCCGCAACGACCTGGACCGCGGGCACCTGGTCCGCCGGGCCTCAGCGGTGTGGGGCGATACCCGGGCAGAGGCTGACCAGGCGAACGAGGACACCTTCTACTACACGAACGCGGCCCCGCAGGCAGCCAAGTTCAACCAGGGCATGGAACTCTGGCTGGGGCTGGAGTCCTACCTGCAGGAGCACGCCGCGTTGTGGTTCCCGTAGTCTTTCGGACTGCAACTGCCGTTCAAGATGGCGGCCCAAATGTCGGGGCCTTCTCCTCAGCCGTGGACGCGACCGGCAACGGCTAGGCGGTAACAGGCACCGCCCGTGAGCATGCCCGGACTTCACCGCGTGGCGAGACGGCCGTGTAGACGCCGTGTGGAGGCGGATTGTTGGTCCTTGCGGCTGGCCGACCACGACCCTCTGGTCCTGAAGTAAGACAGCGCCGACGTGCGCTAGGTACACGCTTTTTCGTACGTGTCCCATCAGCACCGGCAAATATTTGTACCACTGCTATCAGCGGCCCGCCTAAAGGCTACGTCCCCGTCGATGGAACTTATTTGCAGCCTTCAAGAAGGCCGACGATGGCGTCGTGCTCGGCTTGTGTGACCCAGAGCCGGTATTTGGTCTTGACGGCAGTTTGACGGGTGACGTACTCGCACCGGAACGCTCTATTCGGCGGAAGCCATGTAGCCGCATCTTTGTCGCCTTTGGCGCCGTTGGTGGGGCCGTCGGCAGCCATGAGGTTCAGAGGGTCGTTGGCTAGTTCCTTGCGTTGATCGTCGCTGAGCTGCTGTGCGCCCTTCTGCCAGGCGTCGCTGAGGGCGACGATGTGGTCGATCTGGATGTCCGAGCTCGTGTCCTGGCCTCGCGTGAAGGTAATCGTGGCGCCGGTGTACTTGTCGGCCAGGGTTCCTGTCATGACCACACAGTTGTTGGTACCTTCCTTGAACGTTTCGTTGGTCAGGTCGCGGGCGAGGATGTCGTTGCGGGTGTCGCAGCCGTTGCGGTCGATGTCAGCCCAGGCAGGTCCAAACTCATCGCGGGTGTAGCCGGTCTTAGGGGCGCGCCCCTTCACCGGAATGCTCTCCAGTTGCACGAGGGCGTTGGCGGCGTCAACGGCAGCCGCCGGCGCATCGGCGGCGACGTCTGGACTAGCTTCGATGATTTCGAAAGCGCTGGCTGCGGCGTCACAACCTACTAATGATCCAGCCAACATCATCGCGGCGACAACGGTCAGGACTTTGGCGGGAGAACAGGTGGTCTTCATGGTCCTTCTGGTAAATGGCGTTGTTCCACGCTAGCTTCGACCACCATCTGCCGCAGGTAACCAAGTCCGTGGTGCCTGCCACACCCACGCCCTTCGTACTCCGCGCTAGGTCCGCTTCGGGTGCCACTGGTGCCTCAACTGTTCAGACCATGGCCCTCACGATAACGTCACGCTTACTTAATGCGCCGCAGTCAGTCTGACTTTGGACCGAGTACCGATGAGCCTTTCCTTGGTCACGGGCCCACTACCGGAGCGCGAGGAACCAGTGCTGCCGGGAAGGATCTCACTCAACTTTGCGATTTCCAGAATGTGCTCGGAAGTGAAAATGATCTTTCCCTTTCCCCAGCATGCGTGGGGGAAGCGTCCGCTGGTGGCGCCGTCGCGGAGCCATGATTCGGTGCAGTGCATCAGCGCGGCAGCTTCTGCGGGTTCAAAGAATTCGATCTCCACGGGATCTCCAAAAAGAAGGCGTTGCTTTCCACTTTCATGATGGCTTGGAGACCGGCCGACATGACCGGCGCTGCACATCGGCAGGCGAACCCGGGGACAGACATTCCGCCACGCGAGCAGCGGCAGTCATCGCAGGAAGGCCGTTATCGAGCGCTCTGTCGCGTCAGCGCCCGCCTGCAGAGCCTCGGGCATCAAGTGCCCGTAGACCTGCTCAGTAGTCCTTGTAGAGGCGTGCCCGAGTCGGCGCGAGATGGTGAACAAGGGCACACCGTCCTGGATCAGCCAGGATGCGTGAGTGTGGCGAAGGTCGTGGATCCGCGGATTCTTAGTGAGGCCTATCGCCTGGGCCGTGCGAACGGCAGGAACCCAGTAGTGGTGCCAGTAAAGCTTGTGGATGATCCGCCCACCCTTGGGCGTCGTAAACACGAGTTCCTTCCCTGGTCTGCTTGCCACCAGCGGGATCAGCAGCTCCACCAGCGCGGGGTTCAGCCCTATGGTCCGCTTACCGGCGCCTGTCTTCGTCGCGCCGATGTAGTACTGGTTCTGGCCGTCCCGTTTCCAGGCCTTGTTGATCCGGGCGGTGGGCGGCTTAGACAGCAGATCAACGTCCGCCACAGTCAGGGCACTGGCCTCCCCAAAGCGGGTACCCGTCATCACCAGGAAGTTGGTGAACGCCTTGTACCGCTCCCCCATCCCCTCCATGATGAGGCTGAACTCCGCATGGGTGAGGAACATGGCCTCATCTTCAGCCTTCTCTATGCCGGGAAGCTGAACGCCGCGGCAAGGGTTCCGCGTAATATATCCGAGAATCTCCGCGGTGTTCATCGCAGCCGAAATCAAGCCGTGGACGTTGTGAATGGTCTTCGGCGCCTTGCCTTTTGCCATCATCGACTTCACCCAATGCGCGATCAGTCGATAGTCCAGCCTGTCCACCGGTACATGGCCGATAACGTTCCGGATGTGCCGGTCCAGCATGGTTTGGTAGGTCTTCGTGGTTCCGCTCGATGGGCGGATCAGCAGATCGATGTGTTCCTGGATGACCTCAGCCACTGTAGGTGTGCGCTTCTCGTTCGACAGGATGGCATGCTGCGCGATTTCGAAGGACTGGCCATTGGCGTCCAGCAGCCGCTTCAGCGTCTCAGCTTCAATTGGGGTGCCAACGGTGAGGCCTTGCGAAGCTCGGGTTTTCGGAGCCCGCCAGCGCACCATGTAGGACTTGGAACCGTCCTTTTTGGTGCGGGTAGCGATGCTTGCCATACGAAAAACGGTACGCTCGTGTACACAATTTTGGTGGTTTTGTACACACACGACCGCCCAACAGGCCTCTGACCTGCGGAAACACTGTGCCCGAGGTGGGACTCGAACCCACACACCTTTCGATACCGCATTTTGAGTGCGGCGCGTCTGCCAATTCCGCCACTCGGGCGCGGATTACATGAAGCAAACGGCTACGCCCACAGCTGATTGTGAGCAACGCGATCGCTTCACGTACGCGGAATTACTCTACATGCAGATAGGCTGAATTCCAGAATCGCGCCGCCGTCGCCGCACACCGACCATGCAGATCAAGTACAGGACCGGGCGCACCTAAGATAGTGATGTCCCCGCCGTACCTTTCCAAGGAGATCCCGTGACTGAACAGACGGAGTCAAAACCCACGTCCCAGCCGGCGCGCCGCGTCGTTGTGGCCGAGGATGAAACCCTCATCCGCCTCGACATCATCGAAATCCTGCGCGGCGAAGGCTATGACGTCATCGGCGAAGCAGACAACGGCGAGAAGGCCGTCCAGCTGGCTGAAGAGCTGAAGCCGGACCTGGTCCTGATGGACGTCAAAATGCCCGTGATGGACGGCATTTCCGCAGCAGAGAAGATCGTCAAGGCCCGCATCGCCCCAGTGGTGCTGCTGACCGCCTTCAGCCAGAAGGAGCTCGTGGAGCGCGCCCGCGATGCCGGCGCCATGGCCTACGTGGTCAAGCCCTTCACTCCTGCCGACCTCATCCCGGCACTGGAGATCGCACTCTCCCGCCACGAGGAGATCAAGGCCCTGGAAAGCGAGGTCTCCGACCTCCAGGAGCAGTTCGCTACCCGCAAGCTCGTGGAACGCGCCAAGAGCCTCCTCACCACCAAGATGGGCCTCACGGAGCCGGAAGCCTTCCGCTGGATCCAGAAGACCTCCATGGACCGCCGCCTCAGCATGCGCGAAGTGGCAGAGACCATCATCAACCAGGTCAACTAACTGCTGCTGTAGACAAAGGAAAGGACCCCTGCCAACCGGCAGGGGTCCTTTTCGCTATCCGAAAGCCTAGGCCTTCTTCTTTCTTTCCGGCCAAGGGCCGAGCTTTTCCTTGTTGCTGGACGCTTCACCAACACGGGTGGAATCGGCGAGGTCGCCCACCTTGTGCACCTTCAGGGAGTTGGTGGAACCGGCCTTTCCGGGAGGCGAACCGGCGGCAATAACCACCAGGTCGCCGTCGTCCACGAGG
>JBKJVX010000025.1:0-14300 GCA_046717065.1 Arthrobacter sp.
GTTACGCGCCCCTCGCCAAGCGGGTTGCCCCAAGCGCTGTGCCATAACCCACCCGCCCTGGCGGCACGGGTTTCGGGTGCCGCCAGGCCTTTCCGCTTCCTAAGCCTCTTTCCCGCTTAGCCGTTCACCAGCCGCCGGGCGGTCGCGGAGTGCTCGGCTATGAGCCCGGCAACGTCCAGTCCGGGGATTTGCCCGTCCACCACACGCCACTGCCCGCCCACCATCACCCGGTCAGCCCGGTCAGCAGCGCACAGCAGCAGCGCGGCAATTGGGTCATGGCTGCCCGAAAAGCGCAGGTCGTCCAGCCGGAACAGCGCCAGGTCTGCCTGCATCCCAGGTGCAAGCTGGCCAAGCCCCGGACGCCCAAGGACGGCCGCCGAGCCGCGGGTGGCCCAGCCCAGCGCGCGCTCCACCGGAACGTCCGCCCCGTAGCGCAGCCGCTGGAGATACAGTGCCTGCCGGGCTTCAAGGATCATGTTCGAGGCATCGTTCGACGCCGAGCCGTCCACTCCAAGCCCCACGGGCACCCCGGCGTCCTCCAGTTCCAGGACGCGAGCCGTCCCCGACGCCAGCCGCATGTTTGACGTGGGGCAGTGCGCGACGGCGGTTCCTGCGGCTCCCAGCCTGGCAATTTCCGCATCGCTGAAATGGATGCCGTGGCCCAGCCAGGTGCGCTCAGTCAGCCAGCCCAAACTGTCCAGGTAGTCAACGGTCCGCAGCCCGTACATTTCACGGCAGAAGTCCTCCTCGTCAAGGGTCTCGGCCAGGTGGGTGTGCAGCCGCACGTCCAGCCGCTCGGCGAGCGCGGCGCTTTCGGCCATGATGTCCTTGGTCACCGAGAACGGCGAGCACGGTGCCAGGGCAATCTGGATGACCGCGTCCTCACCTCGTTCGTGGTACCGGTGCACCAGCCGTTCGCTGTCGGCCAGTACCACCTCCGGTGCCTGCACGGTGGACTGGGGCGGCAGGCCGCCGTCGTCCGTTCCGAGGGTCATGGACCCGCGCGTCAGGGTGGCCCGCATTCCCAGCCGGCGCACCGCCTCAACCTGGATGTCGACGGCGTGCTCCAGGCCGCCCGGGAAGAGGTAGTGGTGGTCCGCTGCCGTGGTGCAGCCCGAGAGCAGGAGCTCGGCGAGCGCCACCGTGGTGGCGAGCTCGAGGTCCCGCGGCGTGAGCCGGGCCCAGACCGGATACAGGTTCTGCAGCCAGGGAAACAACGGGGCATTCGCTACCGGACCCCAGGCGCGGGTGAGGGTCTGGTAGAAGTGGTGATGCGTGTTGATCAGGCCCGGCAGCAGCACGTGGCTTCCGGCGTTGAAGACCTCCGTGCACGGTTCCGCCGGCACGTGGCCCAAGCCGAGCACTTCCACAATGATCCCGCCGCTGACCACCAGTCCGCCCGAGGCGTCCAGTGTGTTGGCCGTAAAAGCGGCCTGCGGATTCCTGATCCACAGGCGGGAGGCGGGTGCGTCGAATGGTGTCATGGTGGTCCTTGTCTGAGCGTAGCGGTGTTCATTCCAGCTCAGTGAGGCCCTGTCTGCTGATCCAGGCAGCCGCGGCTGCGGGCAGCGCGGGTGGCATCAGACTAGGGAACGGGCCTCGCCTGCGTCAATGGCGTGCAATATGACCAGCCGCCGTGCCTGCGGTGAAGGACACGAAACAAGGATTTCACATTGCGAAATTAAATTTCCAGAAAACTATGGCGCGGCCCACAATCCGATGCTAATCTCGATCTTGCCAAAGGCGGGCACCCGGACTTCGGGAAGCTATCTACCAGGCGCAACTTAACCTTCACAGCACATGCTGAAGCCTGGTAACCGTCGCACCTGGTTCTACTGGTCCTGCAACGGACTACAGGCTTCCCGGCAAAGGGAGTCGCATCATGAGTACCACCGTCACGGCCGAAGAGTTCTTGGCCAGATCCATCAGGTTGGCTACGGCCAACGTCCTCAACAGCGGGGGACCCTTCGGAGCAATGATCGTCACGGCTGACGGCCAGGCGTTCGACGGCGTCAACCGGGTCACCGCGGACAACGATCCCACCGCCCACGCCGAGGTCACCGCCATCCGCACGGCCTGCCGCGAACTTGGCACCTTCGATCTCAGCGGGGCCGTCCTGTACACGAGCTGCGAGCCGTGCCCCATGTGCCTGGCGTCCGCGCTCTGGGCCAGGGTGGAGCGCGTCGTCTTCGCCGCCGACCGGCACGACGCCGCCTCAGTAGGCTTCGATGACGCCGTCTTCTACGAATACTTCGAAAACCAGGACAGGAACTCCCTGATGCCGGTCTCGAAGCTGGAGTTGAACGATCCGCAGGCCCCGGCCCCGCTGGAACCGTTCAACACCTGGAACACACTCGACACCAGGATCGATTACTAGGCCCGGCGGCTGACATGACCATCCTGGACAATTCCCACGAGGAGCATTCGGCTCCAACTCCCCACACCTCCAGCGCCACGGAAGGCACCCCCAGGCCGCCGGCGTCGAACGCCATCCTTGACCGGTTCTTCCACATCACCCAGCGCGGTTCCACGCTGGCCCGTGAATTCCGCGGCGGCCTGGTCACCTTCTTCACCATGGCGTACATCGTCATCCTCAACCCCCTGATCCTTGGCGGCTTCAGCGCGGACAACGCCCCCACCGACGTCGCCGGGGGCTGGCTTTCCGCCGCGCAGGTGGGTGCCGTCACCGGCCTCACCGCCGGCGTCATGACCATCCTGTTCGGCCTCGTGGCCAACCTGCCGTTCGGCCTCGCAGCCGGCCTCGGCATCAACTCCTTCCTGGCCGTCTCGGTGATCCAGGAAGTCACCTGGGCCGAAGCCATGGGCCTGGTAGTGATCAACGGCATCCTGATCGTGCTGTTCGGCGTCACCGGCGCCCGGACGGCCATCTTCCGGGCCGTGCCCAAGGAGCTGAAGGCCGCCATCACGGTGGGCATCGGCCTGTTCATCGCCTTCATCGGCTTCGTGGACTCCGGCTTCGTCCGGGCCACGGCTGGCGGGCCACCTGTCCAGCTGGGCGACGGCGGCTCCATCACCTCCGTACCCACCCTGGTGTTCATCGTCGGCCTCCTGGCCATGGGCATCCTCGTGGCGCGCAAGGTCCAGGGCGGACTGCTGATCGGCATCGTGGCCACCACATTCCTTGCCGCCGTCGTGGAAGCAGTGATGAAAATTGGCCCGGCCAGCGAAACGAACCCCGGCGGCTGGCACCTGAACACCCCGGTACTCTCCGGCCAGTTGGTGTCCGCCCCGGACCTGGGCCTGGTGGGGCAGTTCGACCTGTTCGGAGCCTTCAGCCGGATCGGCGGGCTGGCCGCCACCATGCTGGTGTTCACCCTGGTGTTCACCAACTTCTTCGACGCCATGGGCACCATGACCGGCCTGGCCAAAAGCGCCGGCGTCGCCCACAAGGACGGAACGTTCCCCCGCCTGAAGTCCGCCTTCATCGTGGAAGGCGTGGGCGCCGTCGCAGGCGGAGCCACCTCAGGCTCCTCCAACACCGTGTACATCGACTCCGCCGCCGGCATTGGTGAAGGAGCCCGTACCGGCCTGGCCTCGGTGGTCACCGGGGTGCTGTTCCTCGGCTCGATGTTCCTGACGCCGCTCACCAGCGTGGTTCCGCTCGAGGTGGCAGCCGCTGCCCTGGTGGTGGTGGGCGCGATGATGATGGCGCAGATCCGGGAGATCAAGTTCAGCAAGTTCGCCGTGGCGCTGCCCGCCTTCCTGACCATCGTGACCATGCCGCTGAGCTACTCCATCGCCAACGGCATCGGCGTGGGCTTCATCAGCTGGGCCATCATCGGCGCGGCTTCCGGGAAAGCGAAGAAGATCCATCCCCTGATGTGGGTGGTCAGCGCCGGGTTCCTGGTGTACTTCGCCCGCGGTCCCATCAACCTGCTGCTGGGCGCCTGACCGCAGCTTTCAGCCGCACCTGCTCCGCTTCGGGGCATCCGCACCAGTGACCCTGGGTGCGGATGCCCGGAACGGCAGCAATTTCCCCTGGAGCCGGACCAGTGCTTGGCCCGGCTCCCGTTAGGAACGACAATATGGACACCACCGCACAGTGGAAGAAGGAGCGCCGCCATGCTTGACCTGATCCCTTCACTTCACGGCTGGGCGCCGGCCATCATCGGACAGCGGTTCGCGGTGGCTACCATCGTGCGGGCCAGCGGCTCCGTTCCCCGGCCTGTCGTCAGCTCCATGCTGGTTTCCGACGCCGGTGCAGTCCTGGGCAGCCTCTCCGGCGGCTGCGTCGAGGGGGCCGTCGTGGCGGCAGCCCTGGAATCAATGGACGACGGCGCCACCCGGCTCGAGACGTTCGGCTACGGCGCCGCCGATGCCTTCGCCGTCGGGCTCACCTGCGGGGGAGAACTGGACGTGCACATCGAACCGGCCATCGGGAACCCCGGCGGCGGGCTGGCGGAAGCATTGCTGCAGTTGGCGGCTTGCGGGCCTGACGAACCGGTTGCCCTGGTCCGAAGGCTGGACGCCGGCGGCAGCGGCGCCGTCGTTATTTCCCAGCCCGCCGCTGCAGATGTGTCCCGCCATCCGGGGCTGCGTGCGCTGCTGGACCTTCCGGGAGACCCCGGGGCCGGCCGTGCCCGCAGTGTGCAGCTCGAGTCCTTCCTGCGCAGCGGCGCCACCGGTGTGCTGCAACTGGCCGGGCCGGGCCTGTGCACCGGCGCAGCCACCCTCCTGGTCGAGTCCCGGCTCGCACCGCCGCGCATGCTGGTGTTCGGCGCCAACGACTTCAGCGCCGCGCTACTGCCTGCCGCCAAACCGCTCGGCTACCACGTCACCCTGGTGGACGCCCGGCCGGCCTTTGCCTCCCAATCACGGTTCCAGGCAGCGGACGAGGTAATCACCGCCTGGCCCCACCAATACCTCGCAGCAGAAGCGGCGGCAGGACGGGTCGACGCGCGGACGGTCATCTGCGTCCTGACCCACGACCCGAAGTTCGACGTTCCCCTGCTGGAGACCGCGCTCGCCCTGGACGCCGCCTTCATCGGTGCCCTCGGCTCCCGGCGCAGCCACGTCCAACGCGTAAGCGCCCTGCTGGACAACGGCGTCCGCCCCGAACGGATCGCCCAGCTCCACTCACCGCTCGGCCTGGATCTCGGCGCCGTCACACCGGCCGAAGTGGCGGTTTCCGTCCTGGCCGAGGTCATCGCCGCCCGGCATCCGGCAGCCTCCCATCAGCCGTTGAGGGAAACCTCCGGCCCCATCCACCAGGTGCGCGCCGCGAAACCGGCGCCCACCCACTCTTTGCATCAGGAGATCGCATGGACATGAACACCATCGAGGCGGTGGTCCCCACCACCGACCCCGCGCAATGGCGCGACGGCGACGCCTGGCTGGCCGGGGGAACGGTCCTGTTCTCCTACGGCAGCTTCGCATTCGGCCCCCAGCCGCTGAGGCGGCTCCTGGACCTCGGCAACGCGGGCTGGACCCCAGTCACCGCAAGTGATGAGGGGATCGAGCTGGCTGCCACCTGTACTGTCGCGGACCTCTACAGCCTTCCCGGCTCTGCTGCAGCAGCAGGCCGCAGCTGGCCGGCCCTGGACCTCATCCGGCCGTGCTGCGACTCCTTTGTCGCCTCCTTCAAGGTGTGGAACGTGTCCACCGTGGGCGGCAACCTGTGCACCTCGCTGCCCGCCGGGCCCGTCATTTCGCTGTGCGCAGGCCTGGACGGCAGCGCCACCATCCTGGGCCCCGGCGGCACCAGCCGCAGCGTCCCGGTGACGGAATTCGTCACGGGTGACGCAAAGAACTGCCTGGCACCGGGCGAGCTGCTGCGCAGCGTCCACCTCCCGGCGTCGGCCCTTGCGTCCCGGGTGGCGTTCCGCCGCCTATCGCTGAGCAACCTCGGCAGGTCCGGGGTGCTGTTGATTGGAAGGCTCGACGGCGGAACCCGGCTGGTGCTCACCGTCACCGCCGCCACCAAGCGGCCCGTGCAGCTGCGTTTCGATGGGCTTCCCGACGCCGATGTGCTGGCCGCCGCAATTTCCGCAGCGATTCCCAACGACCTTTACCACGACGACATCCACGGCCTGCCGGTCTGGCGCCGGGACATGACATACCGTCTGGCCGAGGAAATCCGCGCCGAACTCGCTGCCCCGGAAGGGGCGCCCGGCCTCCGGGTTTCCGGCGACTTCTGGCCGCCGAAGAACCGTGGACTTTTCGCACAGCAGGAAGGGGCCTGAGCATGGCCATCGAGATCAACGGAACCGCGGCGGACGCGTCACCCCGCCCCGGGCAGTGCCTGCGTACCTTCCTGCGGGAGCAGGGCAACCTGGGCGTCAAGAAGGGTTGCGACGGCGGCGACTGCGGGGCCTGCACGGTGCACGTGGACGGCACTCCCGTGCACAGCTGCATCTACCCTGCCGTCCGCGCTGAGGGACACGCGGTGACCACCATCGAAGGACTGGCTTCAACTGCCGGCGACGGAGCGGACCTGCACCCCGTGCAGCAGCAATTCATGGAGCGGCAGGGCTTCCAGTGCGGGTTCTGTACGGCGGGCATGGTGATGACGGCGGCGACCTTCGACGACGAGCAGAAGGAGGACCTGCCTCGCAACCTCAAAGGCAACCTCTGCCGCTGCACGGGATACCGTGCCATCTCCGACGCCGTCTGCGGGCATGCCGGGCACCCGGACCCGAAGGGACAGGGATCCGGAATCGCCGGGAAAAGCCAGCCGGATCCCGAGCCGGGGCAGCTGGGCGACGACGTCCCGGCGCCCGCCAGCCGGGCAGTGGTCACCGGCGCCGCCCGCTACACCTTGGATGTCCCGGCAGACCAGCTGCAAGGCCTGCTCCACCTCAAGCTCCTGCGTTCGCCGCATGCCCATGCACGCGTGCTCTCCATCAACACCGATGCCGCACTGCAGGTCCCCGGCGTGGTGGCCGTTTTAACCCACCGGGACGCTCCAGAGCAGCTGTTCTCAACCGCACAGCATGAACTCTTTACTGACGACCCGGATGACACCCGCGTGCTGGATGACGTGGTGAGGTTCCGGGGCCAGCGGGTCGCCGCGGTGGTGGCTGAAACGGTGGCTGGCGCAGAAGCCGGGGTGCGGGCACTGGATGTGGAGTACGAGGAACTGCCCGCCGTCTTCTCGCCGCAGGAAGCGCTGTTGCCCGGAGCGCCGCTGGTGCACGGCGACAAGGACGGGGCGGTGTCGCGCATTTCCCGGCCGGACCGGAACGTGGTGGCTGAACTCCACTCGGAACTGGGGAACGTGGACCAGGGCTTTGCGGCAGCGGACTTCATCCATGAGCAGACCTACCGTACCCAGCGCGTCCAGCACGTTGCCCTGGAAACGCACGCAGCCATCGCAGCCGTTGACGGTGAGGGCCGCCTGCAGGTCCGCACCTCCAGCCAGGTTCCCTTCCTGGTCCGCCGCACGCTGTGCCGGGTTTTCGGGCTTCCGGAGGAGCAGGTCCACGTAGTGGCCGGCCGCGTCGGCGGCGGCTTCGGCGGCAAGCAGGAAGTCCTCACCGAGGACATCGTGGCGCTCGCGGCCCTGAAACTGGGCCGGCCTGTCCAGCTCGAACTGACCAGGACGGAACAGTTCACCGCCACCACCACCCGCCATCCGTTCACCATCAACCTCAAGGCCGGCGCCAGCGTCAACGGAAAACTCACTGCCCTGGAACTTGACGTGCTGACCAACACCGGCGCCTACGGCAACCACGGCCCCGGCGTGATGTTCCACGGCTGCGGCGAATCGTTGAGCGTCTACAACTGTGCGAACAAAAAAGTGAACGCACATGCGATGTACACCAACACGGTGCCGGCCGGGGCGTTCCGCGGCTACGGCCTCAGCCAGATGATCTTCGCAATCGAGTCCGCCATGGACGAGCTCGCCGCCGGCATTGGCATGGACCCGTTTGAGTTCCGCCGCCGGAACATGGTGCGCGAGGGCGACCGGATGCTGTCCACCCAGCCGGAACCCGAGGAGGACGTCCACTACGGCAGCTACGGGCTGGAGCAGTGCCTGAGCCTGGTCCGCGACGCACTAGCGCGGGGCCGGGAACGGTACCGCGCTGCCGGGCTGGACGAACTCGGCCCCGACTGGCTCACCGGGGAGGGAACCGCCCTTTCCATGATCGACACCGTGCCGCCCCGCGGGCACTTTGCCCACTCCCGCCTCCGGCTCCTGCCCGACGGGACGTACCAAGCCGACGTCGGTACTGCCGAGTTCGGCAACGGCACCACCACCGTCCACTCCCAACTGGCCGCCACGGCGCTGTCAACGAACGCCACGCGGGTTGCAGTCCGGCAGTCCGATACCGACCTGATCGAACACGACACCGGTGCCTTTGGTTCTGCGGGCACCGTGGTGGCGGGCAAGGCGACCCTTGCTGCGGCCGAGGAACTGGCTGTCCGCATCCGCGCCTTTGCGGCAGGTACGCACCAGACCCAGGCCTCAGCCTGCGTCCTGGACGGCGACGCCGTAGTCATTGACGGAACTCCCGTGGCACTGACGGAACTGGCGCAGGCGGCTGCGGATGCCGGCGTCGAACTTGCAGCGGAGGGACGCTGGGGCGGGACGCCGAGGTCCGTGGCGTTCAACGTGCACGGCTTCCGCGTGGCGGTAAACCGGGGTACCGGCGAGCTGAAGATCCTGCAGAGCGTGCAGGCCGCGGACGCCGGTGTGGTGGTGAATCCGCGCCAGTGCCGCGGCCAGATCGAGGGTGGAATTGCCCAGGCCATCGGCGCTGCGCTCTATGAGGAGGTGGTGATTGACGACGCCGGCCGGGTCACCACCGACATCCTGCGGCAGTACCACATCCCTACTTTTGCGGACGTGCCCCGCAGCGAGGTGTACTTCGCGGACACCAACGACAAGATGGGGCCGCTGGGCGCGAAGTCCATGAGCGAAAGCCCCTTCAACCCCGTGGCCCCAGCCTTGGCGAACGCGGTCAGGAACGCCACCGGCGTGCGCTTCGCCCAACTGCCCATCGCGCGGGACAAGATCTACCTGGGACTCAAGGAGGCGGGGCTGGTGCCGAACCTGGAGCATCTCCTGTCCTAGGACAACGCGGGGTCACATAATGCCCCATCAGGCGCATTCAGCGGGCCTAATCTGACCCCGCGTTGCATCGTTGCATATAGTCAAGGGATGGAACAGCGGATTTTAGGCAAGACCGGACGGAACGTGTCCATCGTGGGGCTGGGCACTTGGCAGCTCGGCGCGGACTGGGGCAACGTTGACCACGCACAGGCGCAGGCCATCCTCGCAGCCTCCGTGGAGGCGGGGGTGAACTTCTTCGACACCGCCGACGTCTACGGCGACGGCAAGAGCGAGCAGGCCATCGGGAAGTTCCTCGCGGACAACCCCGGCCTGGACATCACGGTGGCCACCAAGATGGGCCGCCGCGTGGACCAGCAGCCGGAGCACTACACCCTGGCCAACTTCCGCCAGTGGGTGGACCGCTCCCGGAAGAACCTGGGCACCGACTCCCTGGACCTGGTCCAGCTGCACTGCCCGCCCACTCAGGTGTACAGCAACGCCGAGGTCTATGACGCCCTGGACACCCTGGTTTCAGAGGGGGCCATCCGCAACTACGGCGTCAGTGTCGAACGCACCGACGAGGCGCTTGAAGCGATCAGCCACCCGGGCACGGCCTCCGTGCAGATCATCCTCAACGCCTTCCGCCTCAAGCCCCTGGACGAGGTCCTTCCCGCGGCAAGGGCGGCAAATGTGGGAATCATCGCCCGCGTGCCGCTCGCCTCAGGGCTGCTCTCCGGCAAGTACTCCAAGGAAACCACCTTCGCCGAGAACGACCACCGGAACTACAACCGCAACGGCGACTCGTTCGACGTCGGAGAAACGTTCTCGGGGGTGGATTACGACCTGGGGCTGAAGGCCGTCAAGGAGTTCGAACAGCTCGTGCCGGCCGGCTCCAGCACGGCCCAAGCCGCCATCGCATGGATTGCCGCGCAGGACGGCGTCACCAGCGTGATCCCCGGCGCACGCAACGTGGAGCAGGCCACCGCAAATGCCGCCGCGGCGGGTCTCGCGGTTGATGAAGACTTCGACGCCGGCGTCCGCTGGATCTACGACCACTACTTCCGCGAAGCCATCCACCCGCGCTGGTAAGGCGGCAGGACAGGTTCGCGCCGCCACACGGGACAGGCCGGTGGATGACAGCTTCTTACGTCAGCACCTTCGTGGAGCGGCTCTCCGCTGCGCCTTCGGGTCCGGGGCTTAACAACTTCTTCGATCACAGCGAACCGGCCAATGCGCAGCGCCGGAACAACCTGGAGCTCTACCTGCAGGAAATGCTGGACCGCGCCCCCAAGGTGCTGCTGTTGGGCGAGGCCCCGGGCTTCCGTGGCATGGGGATCACCGGTGTTCCCTTCACCAACCGCACCATGTTCCAAGGCCCGGCCAACAGTTTTGGGCTGTTCGGGTCTGGGAAGGGCTACGTGTTGCCTCCCGGGGCGGCGGGAGTGGCAGCTGAGCCCACCGCCACCGTGATGTGGCAGGTCCTGGCCGAGCTGGGGTTCCTGCCACTGCTGTGGAGTGCCTTTCCCTGGCACCCGCATCTGCCGGGACGGCCCCTGTCCAACCGGACTCCCACGCCGGCGGAAGCAGCCCGTGGAACGCCGTTCTGGCAGGGGCTGGTAGAGATGTTTTCCATCCACACCGTGGTAGCCGTTGGGAATGTGGCCCATCGAAGCCTGCAGCGGAGCGGCCTCGACGTTCCCAAAGTCAGGCATCCCTCCCATGGCGGCCGGTCCGGCTTCAAACACGGACTCGAGCAGCTGCTTATCGGTGGAATGCAGACTTAAAACATGCTGGCGGTCGCCTGCTGGCGCGGCGAAAACTGCGGCCTGCTGGGCAGGTGGTCCACCATGGTGACTGTGGATGGACAACAGCTTTTTCCCGGCGCCCTCGAGGAGATCTATGATGCTCTTTCCGCTCGGGTGCTCGGACTGGGTGACGACATCGCCGAAGGATTCTCGAGAGCCCAGGTGAGTTACGGCGCGGCCCAGAAGTTTGTATGGCTCACCCCGGTCACGAAGACCAAAGCCCTTCTGACCATGGACATGTGGGATCAGCACCGCGCTTCGTTCCTCCGTGGCGTTATCCGATTTCGTCACGACAAGTACACGCACCAGATCGAAGTGCGCACTGCATCCGACATTGCGACTGTGGCCGCGCTGGGCTGGTTCGAGGAATCAGCCGTCTGGGGCCGGAAGTAACGTTGACCGAACAACCCTGAAGCCCTCCACCGGAATTCTCTGTGATCTATGCGGGGCATTGTCAGACCCCCTTGGCATGATGTTTTTATGGGAAGCGCAGCGGTGGCGAGGGCATTTGTGGACATTAATGCCGCTCTTGCCGTGCTCAATGCCGAGGCGGCCGGGTGTGGTTCCGAGCCGTTTTCGGATGGTGATCCGTTAGCCGGTCTGGCTGATGGGTGCCTGGAGATCCTCGCCGGAGCCGCAGGGGTCCAGGCAATGGTTTCGGGGCTGGTGGCCAACGCTGCGGGGACGTACTCGGACATCGCGCGGGCAGCAGCTCCTCCGGACGCACCGGTGCAGGCGCAGGAGATGGCTATCGCCGCGGAAATTGGCAGCCTTCTGGCCCTGAGTGGCCGTGCCGCGGGCGCCCTTCTTGCCCAGTCGCACGCCCTGACCACGTCCCTGCCCCGGACGTTGGCGGCCCTGCACAACGGAACAATTTCCTGGCAGCACGCCAAGGTGATGGTTGACGAGGCTGCCACCCTTGACCCCGCTGGCGCCGCAGCGCTGGAAGCCCACTTCCTGGACCCGGACGTGCCCAGGCCGGCGGCAGCGGCCGCGATCGGCGAGATGCCCGCCGACCGGTTCCGCCACAAGGCCCGCACCTGGCGGGAACGTCACCATACCGAAAGCATCGAGAAACGCCACGCCAAGGGTGTGGCGGAGCGGCGGGTAGATTACCGGCCGGATCAAGATGGGATGGCCTGGTTTAGCGTCTACCTGCCGGCGGACGAAGCCAACGCCGCCTGGAATCGGACCCGGGCCATCGCCCGCGGACTACAGAGTCCGGAGGAACCCCGAACCCTTGCCCAGTTGATGGCCGATATCGGCGCTGCCGCGCTCCTGGGTTCCGAGATCGGCTCCAATCCTGCCCAGGTTCCTTCGCCCGAGGCGCAGGTCCTCGTCACCGTGCCCGTGTTCTCGCTGCTGGGCCTGACCGACGAACCGGCCATGCTCGACGGCCACGGACCCATCCCCGCGTCGATGGCCCGGAAACTGGTCGCGGATGGGGCAGACTCCTTCTACCGGGTGCTGGTGGACCCAAGGGACGGGGCGCCGCTGGAGATCGGACGTACCAGTTACCGGGTCACCAAAGCTATCCGGCGGTGGCTGCGCTTGCGGGACGGAAAGTGCCCGTTCCCGGGTTGCAGCAACCACTCGTTGGACAACGAAGCAGACCACTTGTTGGCCTGGCATCAAGGGGGAACTACCGGGATCAGCAACCTGGGCCAGCCCTGCCCGAAGCACCACCGGCTCAAGCACGCCAGCACGTGGACGCCCACAGCGGCGACCAAGAACGAACCGCCAAGCTGGATCTCGCCATCGGGCCGAAGTTATAAGAGCGAGCACCAGGACTGGGAACCATCACACTTGCCCCAGCACTTAGGGCTGGAAGCGGAACCTGAGCCGACGACAACGGCAACGGCAAACCGGTCGCGTCCCACACTCGGCGATGCTGTCCGTGGCTACCCGGACTTCGTCCACAGTGGGCTATCCCCGGGAGAAGTTGCGTTGGAACGGTTCCGGCATAGACGCGCTTGACCAGCTCTGCCGTGCCGATTAGTGCCCTAATTCAGCTGTCTTCTAGCCGAGAAGCCTCAACTGGTCAGGGGTGTCGATGTCCTCGCCGGTGGACAGGTCGCTGCAGTCCACCTCGTCCACCAGTTCCGGATGCGCCCGCAGGAAGCCGCGCGCCCCGGCGTCGCCCGTCACCGTCGCGATGACCGATTGCCGAAGGGAAGCGTCGATGAGCAGCGGATGGCCGCGGAGCAGCCCTGCCTCCTGCGCCGCCACCTGCCCGGGCGATTCTCCGCCGTCGGTAGCTTCCCGACGGCGGTAGGCAGCCGCCGTGATCCGGCCCGGTTGGTGGGCGGCAAGCAGCCGCGCCACCGTCCGCGGTGTCAGCCCTGGCTGGTCCACCAGGGCAATCATCAGATGGTCGGCAGGGTCCGCGGTGGCGTTCGCCAGTAACAACGAACTGCCCATACCCGACTGCCATTCGTGGTTCACCACGGTCCGGTAGCGGTCCAGCCCTGCGACGGATGCGACCTCCGGAGCCCCGGCCCCAAGCACCACCACAACCTCGCGGCAGCCGCCGTCGAGCAGCGCCCCGGCGACGGATTCCACGAGCGGCCGGCCCCGGTAGGGGAGCAGGGCCTTGGGGCCGAGCCCCAAGCGGGTACCGGCTCCAGCCGCCAGAACGATGCCCGTTGCCCGACGGTCCGGTATGTCCCCGGCACTATTGCCCATAGCTGCACCCTAAATGAAAATGGCAGCCGGGGCGGTCTCCCCCCGGAAACCGTCCCGACTGCCGGTATGGCGGGCGGGGAATCAGGCGTCGCCGCCCGCCCCGCCTGTGGTTCCTGCGTTGACGTCCAGCAGCTTGTAGCGGTCGATGGCGTACTGTGGTGCGCCCTCCTCAACCTCGCCCCTCGCCGCGAGCAGCTGCAGGGTCTTCACCACAATCGAGTGGGTGTCGTTCTTGAAGAAGCGGCGGGCTGCTGGGCGCGTGTCGGAGAAGCCGAAGCCATCCGCGCCGAGCGAGGCGAACTGGTGCGGGAGGAACTGGCGGATCTGGTCCGGGACTGCCTTCATGTAGTCGGACACTGCGACGACGGGGCCGGTGGCTCCTTCGAGCTGCCGGGTGACGAAGGGGACGCGGGCGGGTTCGCCGGGGTTCAGGAATGCTTCTTCCTCGGCGTCGAGGCCGTCGCGGCGCAGTTCGTTCCAGGAGGTGACGGACCAGACGTCTGCGGAGACGGACCAGTCTTCGGCCAGGATCCGCTGGGCTTCCAACGCCCACGGGACTGAGACGCCGGAGGCGAGGATTTGTGCCTTGGGCCCTTCAGTGGCCGACGGCGAGACCCGGTAGATGCCCTTGATGACACCTTCGACGTCGAGGTTCTCGGGCTCGGCGGGCTGGGTGATCGGCTCGTTGTAGACCGTGAGGTAGTACATGAGGTTCCGGTCTGTTTTGTCCCCTTCGGAGTGCTCCCCGTACATGCGTTCGAGGCCGTCGCGGATGATGTGGCCCATTTCGTAGC
>JBKJVX010000026.1:0-3746 GCA_046717065.1 Arthrobacter sp.
GCCGCACGCCTGGACGAGCACTTCCCCGTCCTCTACACCGGCGAAACCGGCCTGGTAGCGCACGAGTGCATCCTGGACCTTCGCGATCTGACGGCCAAGACCGGCGTCACCGCCGAGGATGTGGCCAAACGCCTCATCGACTTCGGCTTCCACGCACCCACGCTGTCCTTCCCGGTGGCCGGCACGCTGATGGTTGAGCCCACGGAATCCGAGGACCTCGCGGAGATCGACCGCTTCATCGAAGCCATGATCACCATCCGCCAGGAAATCGACCAGGTGGCCAACGGCGACTTCCCGGTGGGGAAGTCCCCCCTGCGCAACGCACCCCACACGGCAGCCGCCGTCGTCACCTCTGAATGGAACCGTTCCTACCCGCGTGAGCAGGCAGCCTTCCCGGTGGCCTCGCTCCGGCAGGACAAGTACTTCCCGCCGGTGGGCCGCATCGATGGCGCCGCAGGGGACCGCAACCTGGTCTGCTCCTGCCCGCCGCTTTCCGAATTTGAGAACTAAGGACTTTTCAATGACTGAGAACTACACCGCGCTTTACGAGCAGCACAAGATTGCCGGCGCCTCCTTCACGGACTTCGGCGGCTGGCAGATGCCCCTGAAGTACAGCTCCGAGCTGGCCGAGCACCACGCCGTCCGCAATGCTGCCGGCCTGTTCGACCTCTCCCACATGGGCGAAGTCTGGGTCACCGGTCCCGACGCCGCAGCCTTCCTGGACTACGCCCTGGCCGGCAAGCTGTCCGCGGTGGCCGTGGGCAAAGCGAAGTACTCGCTGATCTGCCAGGAAGACGGCGGCATCATCGACGACCTGATCACGTACCGCCTTCCCGCGGCTGCGGATGGAACAGCCAAGTACCTGGTGGTGCCCAACGCCGGCAACGCCGAAGTGGTTGCTGCCGCACTGGCCGAGCGGGCTGCGGGCTTCGACGTTGTTGTTGACGACGTGTCCGCCGAGATCTCCCTCATCGCAGTGCAGGGGCCGAATGCCGAGGCCATCCTGCTTCAGCTGGTCCCTGCCGAGCAGCACTCGCTGGTGACCGAGCTGAAGTACTACGCTGCGGTCGAGGTGGAGATCAACGGGCAGGAGCTGCTGCTGGCCCGCACCGGGTATACCGGCGAGGACGGCTTCGAAATCTACATCCCGAACGAGGACGCAGCCGGCCTGTGGGACGCGCTGCTGGAAGTTGGCGCCGGGCACGGGCTCATCCCCGCCGGGCTGGCCTGCCGGGATTCGCTGCGCCTGGAGGCCGGCATGCCGCTCTACGGCAATGAGCTTTCCCGCGAGGGCAACCCGTACGCCGCAGGCCTGGGCCCGGTTGTGTCTCTCAAGAAGGAGTCGGACTTCGTGGGCAGGGCAGTACTTGCCGAGCTCAAGGAACTGGGTGCCGGATACACCTCCGGCCGCAAGCTGGTAGGCCTCAAGGGCCTGGGCCGCCGCGCCGGCCGCAGCCACTACCCGGTCCTCAAGGACGGCAACGTGGTGGGCGAGGTGACCTCGGGCCAGCCGAGCCCCACCCTGGGTTACCCGATCGCACTGGCCTACGTCGACGTCGAACACGCCGCACCCGGCACCAGGCTGGACATCGACCTCCGCGGCAAGGCAGAACCCTTCGAGGTAGTAGAGCTGCCGTTCTACAAGCGCCAAAAGTAGCTCCCAGGTGACGCTGGGGCTGACATCCTCTGCGTGCTGCTCCTTCGTCGCTTTGACGCACGCTGCCGGATGCCAGCCCCATCGCCACTGTTGCCGCCTCCGACGCTCCATCACTTATCGCGGGGTTGAACCAAACGCTCTCTCACATAGTGCGCCTTTCGGGCCAACGCTCTCTCACTTGATGCGTGGTTTGTCCCAACGCTCTCTCACTTATCACACACCCAGATTGAAGGAAAATACACATGGCAAAAGTTGTTGCTGAACTGAAGTACTCCGCCGAGCACGAGTGGGTTGCTGCTGACGGATCCGGCCCCACCAACATTGGTATCTCGGCCGTGGCCGCCGAGGCGCTGGGCGACATCGTGTACGTGGACCTGCCGGAGGTTGGCTCCACGGTCACCGCGGGGGAGACCTGCGGCGAGGTCGAATCCACCAAGTCCGTCTCGGACCTCTACGCACCCGTCACCGGCGAGGTTGTGGAGATCAACGACGAAGTGGTCTCCGACCCCGCCCTGATCAACAACGATCCTTACGGCGCCGGCTGGCTGTTCAAGGTGGCCGTCACCGAAGAAGGCCCCCTGCTGTCCGCCGAAGAGTACGCGGCAGCCAACGGCGGCGAGCTGTGAGCGGCGCGGGCATGACCACAACAGCAGCCTTCGAGCAGGTGCTCTCCCCGTCTTTGGACGCCGACCTGTCCGCGCTGGACCCCGAGATCGCCGCAAAGATCGACGACGAACTCACCCGCCAGCGCGACGGCCTGGAGATGATCGCCTCCGAGAACCACACCGCCGTCGCCGTGATGCAGGCGCAGGGTTCGGTGCTGACCAATAAATATGCCGAGGGCTACCCGGGCAAGCGATACTACGGCGGCTGCGAGCATGTGGACGTCGTCGAGCAGCTCGCCATTGACCGCATCAAGGAACTGTTCGGCGCGGAGTTCGCCAACGTTCAGCCGCACTCCGGCGCGCAGGCGAACGCCTCGGTGATGCACGCGCTGATCAAGCCCGGCGACACCATCATGGGCCTGAACCTGGCACACGGCGGCCACCTCACGCACGGCATGAAGATCAACTTCTCCGGCAAGCTCTACAACGTGGTCCCGTACGGCGTCCGCGAGGACACCCACACCGTGGACATGGCCGACGTGGAGCGCCTGGCGCAGGAGACCAAGCCCGCGCTGATCGTGGCTGGCTGGTCTGCCTACGCCCGCCAGCTGGACTTCGCCGAGTTCCGCCGGATCGCCGACTCCGTGGGCGCCTACCTCATGGTGGACATGGCGCACTTCGCCGGGCTCGTGGCCGCCGGGCTGCACCCGTCACCGGTGCCGCACGCGCACGTCACCACGTCCACCACGCACAAGACCCTCGCCGGTCCGCGGGGCGGCATCATCCTGACGAACGACGCCGACATCGCCAAGAAGATCAACTCGGCTGTGTTTCCCGGCCAGCAGGGCGGCCCGCTGGAGCACGTCATTGCAGGGAAGGCCGTGGCCTTCAAGATCGCGGCCTCGGCCGAGTTCAAGGAGCGCCAGGAACGCGTCCTCGCCGGCGCCCGGGTTTTGGCCGAGCGCCTGGTCCAGCCGGACGTCACCGCCAAGGGCATCAGCGTGATCTCTGGCGGCACCGACGTGCACCTGGTCCTCGTTGACCTGCGCAACTGCGAGCTCGACGGGCAGCAGGCCGAGGACCGTCTCGCGGCTATCGACATCACAGTTAACCGCAACGCCGTCCCGTTCGACCCCCGCCCGCCGATGGTCACCTCCGGCCTCCGGATCGGCACACCCGCTCTCGCTACGCGTGGCTTCGGCGAGGCTGCGTTCCATGAGGTTGCGGAAATCATCGCCGAGGCTTTGACGGCCGACGCCGATGCGGACCTTTCGGGGCTGCGTCACCGCGTAGAGGCACTCGCCGCCGCGCACCCGCTCTACCCCGGCCTGTAGTCACCTCCGGACCGTCGGACCGGACATTTTCACGCGTGCTGCTCCTCCGTCGCTTTGACGCACGCTTTCGAAAAGTCCGGCTCCGCCGGCCCCTCGTGCCCATGTCGCCTTGGTGACGCTCTACCCGCCCGCTACACGTCTAGTAAGGAA
>JBKJVX010000027.1:0-5009 GCA_046717065.1 Arthrobacter sp.
CTACCCGGCCACCGCCGCCCTCGTTGCCTGCTTGGCGTTCATCCACTCGCTGAGCCACGGCGCACGGACACTCGACGTGATCCGGCAGTCGGCCACGAAGGTTCCCTTCGCGCCGGCGTCGATCCAATCCGTAAGTGCGGACAGGTCCGCCAGCGATCGGATGACTGCCGACTCAGCTCCCAGTGCACGGGCGACACCGCTGAAGTCCACTTCGGGGATCAGCATGGGCTTTTCGGTCAGGCCCTGGGAACCGTACTGATGGATTTCGGCTCCGTAGGCGGCATCGTTGTAGATCACCACGACGGCGCTGCTCGCCGTACCGATGAACGATTCGAGGTCGGACAGGCCCATCAGGAAACCACCGTCGCCGGACGCCAGCACCAGGGTGCGGCCGTCCTCCAATGCACGGGCTGCCCCGACGGCGCTCGCAAGTCCCAGGCCAATGGACTGGAAGGCGGTCCCCACCATCACCAGGTCCTGCGGCCGCGGGATGTTCCAGTACATGGGTGCCCAGCCGATGAAGTGCCCGCCGTCCTGGACCACCGTGCGGCGCTCGGGCAGCACGGCATTCAGCGCGGTGGCAAGGAAGCGTGGGTCCAGCCGGCCGTGTGGGGTCTCGTCCGAACCTGGGTGATGGGCGGGTGCTTCGGCCAGGCGTTTGCGGGCTTCCGCGCGCCCCGCTTCCGCGGCAACCTCACCGTCAAGCAATTGCAGGAGACGCTCCGCGGCGGACTTCACGTCCGCGCTGACGAAGAGGTCCACCCGCTGGTTGGTCGGCTGCAGGGCAGTGTCGATCTGGATGACGGTGCTGTCCGGGCCGAGCAGGTGCCCGAACCGCATGGTGAAGGGGCTCAGGCTCGCCCCGGCCACCAGGACCACGTCGGCCTCGCCCATGAGGCCCGTCGCGGTGTCGGTGCCGAAACCCCCGGCCACGCCCAGGTACCCCTCGCCAGTGAGGAGGTTGAGCGCCAGGGCGGTTCCGGCGGTCAGTGCGCCGAGCCGGTCGGCGAGTTTGCGGAGTTCCGGGCCGGCGCCGGCGAGGTGTGCCCCGCGTCCGGCGAGGATGAGCGGCCGCCTGGCTCCGGCGAGCAGGCGGGCCACCTGTCCAAGGTCGGCGCCGCCGTCGTCATTCACCGCCGGTGCCGGTAGCTCGGGAAGCTCTTCGTCCGCAGCCTCCAGTGCCGCTAGGTCGTAGGGGATGGCAATAACGACGGCGGTGCGCTTGGTGAGTGCGTACTCCACCGCCTGCTGCGTGATGGAGCCGGCGGCGTCGCGGGTGACGGTGAAGGTCGCGGCACCGAGGCCGGCGGCGATGGCCGCCTGGTCCACGTCCTGCGGCCGCGCACCACTGCTCGGTGCATCTCCGGTGACGAGCACAACCGGGATCTGCGCCTGGACTGCCTCGGCGAGGGCGGTGAGGGCGTTGGTGTAGCCGGGGCCGTAGGTGGTGGTGCCCGCTGCAAGCCGTCCCGAGGTCCGGTAGTAGGCGTCGGCGGCGGCGATGGCTGCGCCCTCGTGCCGGACGGGGGAGAAGCGGAGGCCCAGCTTTTCGGCCGCGTCCAGGAAGTAGACGTTGCCGTTGCCCATAACGCCGAAGACGTCGCTGAGGTAGCTGCCGAGAACCTGTGCCACGCGGCCGGAGACAGTGAGAGTGGTCATGCAGGAAGCTTGCGAGCCTGCGGTCAGATAAGCAATAGAGCTGTATTGGAGTGGGATTTTTGGCAGTAGGAAGCAGGAATAACTGAAAATATGCCTACTTGTGGCGTGCGTCACCCGATGTTTCGTCCGCCGCGCCGGATTCCTGCTGTGATAGCCGGGCCAGGAGGCCGTCGTAGCGGGGTGGCATTAGTTCCACAACGGAAATGGCGGTGCTGGTCCGCTGGATCCCGTCGATGGCCAGGATCTGGTTGGTGATGCGGTAGAGGTCGGCCGTGCTCCGGGCCACCACCTTGGCCATCAGGTCCGCGTCCCCGGTGGTGGCGTGCACCTCGATCACCTCCGGGATGGCCGCGAGTCCGTCTTCCACCGCACCTGCCCGTGTTTGGCTGATGGCCAGCGAGAGGAAGGCCATCAGGTCATAACCGAGGGCGGCGGGGTCCAGCCTGCGGCTGAAGGAGCGGAGGGCGCCGCTGCGCTCCAGCCGTGCCAGCCGGGCATGGACGGTGTTCCGTGCGACGCCGAGTGTCCGGGAGAGTGCCAGCGCGCTGGCTTCGGGGTCCTTGTCGAGGGCCAGGATGATCCGGCCGTCGAGGGAATCCAGGGTACGAGAGTTCGCGATGGTCATATTTTCACCACACACAGTAGAAGTTGAGCAGAAGTCCCAATGGCATGAGCGTATCTTGCAATGTGCCCCGGATCACAATCATGATCGGTCCTCATGACCCTCACTCAGTTCCGGACATCACCGGATACCGCGCGCCCCACCCTTCGTGACGCGGTGACCGGCCTTCCGTCCTACGTCCCGGGCAGGCGCAGCGCCGGCACGGACATCGCAGCCCTCGCCAGCAACGAAAGCCACTACGAGCCGCTGCCCGCAGCCATCACTGCGGTGGCCGCAGCGGCCGGTACCATGAACCGCTACCCGGACAGCGCCGCCGTCGAACTCCGCGAACGGATCGCTTGGCACCTGGGCGTCACGGCCGCAGAAGTTGCCGTGGGGCCCGGCAGCGTGGGCGTCCTTCAGCAGATCGTCACCGGACTGTGTGACGCCGGGGATCAAGTGATCTTCGCGTGGCGCTCGTTCGAGGCTTACCCCATTCTGGTGGAGCTGGCAGGCGCCCGGCCGGTCCGCATCCCGCTGGACCATCTTGAGGGCCACGACCTCGACGCCATGGCCGCGGCCGTCACCGAGCGCACCAAGGTGATCCTGCTGTGCACCCCCAACAATCCCACGGGCGTGCCGATCAGCCACGAACGCATCGAGGCTTTCCTGCGCGCGGTCCGCTCCGACATCCTTGTGGTGATCGACGAGGCCTACGTGGAGTACGCCGAAGCAGGCAGCGGACCTGATTCCTTGGAGCTCTACCGCGAGTACCCGAACGTCTGCATCCTGCGCACCTTCTCGAAGGCCTACGGACTCGCCGGCCTGCGCGTGGGGTACGCCGTGGCGGCGCCGGCCATTGCTGAGGGGCTGCGCCGGACCGCCTTGCCCTTCTCGGTGAGCGCGCTGGCGCAGAAGGCGGCCATCGCGTCGCTGGACGCGTGGGAGGAGATGGAGGCGCGGGTCGCCGTCGTGAAGCAGGAGCGCGCACGGATGGCCGTGCAGCTGGCATCCCATGGCTGGAAGCTGCAGGCGAGCCAGGGCAATTTTCTGTGGATCCGCGCGGATGACGAGCTCCGGGCGAGGCTCGTCGAGGCGTTCGACGGCGCGGGCATCTTGGTCCGTGCGTACCAGGGCGACGGCGTGCGGATCACCGTTGCCGATGCCGCCTCCAACGACCGCGTGCTCCGGCTCCTCGAAGCCCACGCAGCCTGACCATTCTCTGATCCCTTATTACTCCGTTCCACCTACTAACTAAGAGGAATCCCCATGGAACAACAGACAAAGACGTCTGCCCGCGCCCTCGGCGCAGCCCTCAAACCACGGCAGCTCACGATGATGGGCCTCGGAAGCGCCATCGGCGCTGGCCTCTTCATCGGCTCCGGCGCGGGTATCCAGTCGGCCGGCCCGGCCGTGCTGATCTCCTACCTCGTGGCCGGCACCCTCATCATCCTGGTGATGTGGGCGCTCGGCGAGATGGCAGCCGCGAACCCGGACAGCGGCGCGTTCTCCGTTTACACCGCCAAGGCCTACGGGCCGGTGGCCGGTGCCACGGTGGGCTGGCTGTGGTGGATCCAGCTGGTGGTTGTCATCGCGGCCGAAGCGCTCGGTGCGGCAGGCCTGCTGGCCACCATCTTCCCGGGCCTGCCGGTGTGGCTGATGGCCTTCGTGTTCATCGTGGTGCTCACCGCCGTGAACCTGACCAGCGTGAAGAACTTCGGCGAGTTCGAGTTCTGGTTCGCCCTGCTCAAGGTGGCGGCAATCGTCGCGTTCCTGGCTGTGGGCGCTGCCCTTCTCTTCGGCTGGTTGCCGGGCGTCCAGTCGCCGGGCCTGTCCAACTTCATGGGCGACGGCTTTGCCCCGAGCGGTTTCGCCGGTATTGCCACGGCGCTGTTTGTGGTGGCGTTCGCCTTCGGCGGCACCGAGATTGTGTCAGTGGCGGCAGCCGAGACGGCGGAGCCGGCCCGCAGTGTAAAGAAAGCAGTCCGCACGGTGCTCTGGCGCATCCTGGTGTTCTACATCGGTGCGATCTTCATTATTGCTGCCGTGGTTCCTGTCGGTTCGGAGGGGCTGAAGAGCCCGTTCGCCGCGGTGCTGGAGGCCGCCGGCATGCCCGGTGCGGCCACTGCAATCACCCTGGTGGCCGTCGCAGCACTGCTCTCCGCGCTCAACGCCAACCTCTACGGTGCCTCCCGGATGGCGTACTCCCTCGCGGAGCGGGGCGAAGCGCCCCGCCTGCTTGCTTCCGTGTCCAAGGCCCGGGTTCCGGTGGTCGCGGTCCTGGCCAGCGTCGCGTTCGGCGTTGTCACGGTTGTGCTGGAGCTGGCGTTCCCTGAGATGGTCCTTGGCGTCCTGCTGAACATTGTGGGATCGACCTGCCTCCTGGTGTGGACGTCCGCGCTCCTGGCCCAGCTTGCGCTGCGCCTGCGTGCCGACCGCGAGGGGACGGAGCTTCCCCTGCGGATGCCCGGCTTCCCGTGGCTCACCTGCTTTGGCCTGCTCATCCTCGCGGCGATCTTCACGGTGGGCTTCATCGGCGAGGACTCCCGTCCGCAGTTGCTGAGCACCTTTGGACTCGTGGCGGTGCTGGCGGTGGCGAACTGGGTGAACCACCGGAAGCGGGACGCTCGGCCGGGTGTCGAATCTTCGGAGGGCGTCAACCCGCCGGTGCTCGTCGACTGACCCAGCCGCTTGGAACCACGACGACGGGTTCACGGAAGAGAAGGGCGCGTCCGGTTTGGCCGGGCGC
>JBKJVX010000028.1:0-9294 GCA_046717065.1 Arthrobacter sp.
GCGGGCGTTGTCCCCCAGGAATGGGGGTAATGGGCCGTCGTCGTTTCACCAGCTAAGCACCGCCAGTTGCGCTATCAGATCCAGTCCCCAAAACTCCGGTTTGGGGACCACAACTGATGGGGCATCCGCAACGAAAGAAAGGGGACGCCGTGTCCCGCTCCGAAAAAGTCTCCTTCGCAGGTTCCACCGGCGAGATGCTCTCCGGCATCATCGACGTCCCGGAGGGCCCAATAAAGGGTTGGGGCGTCTTCTCCCACGGATTTACGCTGGGAAAGGACGCGCCCTCCGCCTCGCGGATGTGCAAAGCGCTTGCGGACAGCGGCGTGGGCATGCTCCGGTTCGACAACCTGGGCCTGGGCGGCTCCGCTGGTGAGTGGTCCGCGGGTTCCTTCAGCCACAAGGTGGCGGACACGGTGAAGGCGGCGGAGTTTATGCGCAGCGAGGGAAAGCACATTTCCCTGCTGGTGGGCCATTCCTTCGGCGGCGCCGCGGTGCTGGCTGCAGCGCGCGAGATCCCAGAGCTCGACGCCGTCGCTACCGTTGGGGCGCCCTTCTCGCCCAAGCACGTGGCGCATGTCTTCGACGCCGCGCTGGACAAAATCCTGAGCGAAGGCAGCGCCGAGGTGGACCTTGGCGGGAAGCGGGTGGAGATCCGCAAGCATTTTGTGGAGGACCTGGAGAACGCCGACCTGACGGACTGCATCAAACAACTGCACAAGCCGCTTATGGTGCTGCACTCCCCCACGGACAACACCGTGGGAATCGAGAATGCCAGCACCATCTTCCAGACGGCCCGGCATCCCCGGAACTTCGTGTCCCTCGAAGGCAGCGACCATCTCCTGACCGGAAAGGGCCAGGCGGCGCGGGCGGCCCGGATCATCGCTGCCTGGGCCGACCAGTACCTCGACGCCGGGAACCCTTCCTGACGCCACCGGCCGCCGCTGCCGACGCGGTTCTGCCTTGTGGCTTCCGCCTACTTGCCGATGGCAGCTTTGCTTTCGCTGATCCACTGCTCCGCCGCTTTTTCGGGTGAAAGCCGCTTGAACAGGACATCAGTGTTGATGCGGGCACTGATTTCATGCTGTGGTCAAGCTTCGGCGATCGCGGATACGCCATGGGAATTGCACGCAGTGCGTCCGGGACAGTACTTGGCCTCTGGAGGCAGGAAGCCGAACCGCTCTGGAGCACGGATGGTGGTCATGGCATGATTGCCCGCACCTTGGATGGTGACCTCTTCCTGACTCTGCACCAGCCGAACACCAGCCCCCGCGAGAGGGCTTCTTTTTATGCCCTCCGGGAACTCGAGGACACAGTGCTTTTCGCATTGACGTCGGAATTGAGCGGCCCTGAACAGCCCAAGGCTTGACAGGGGCCTGAGCCGCTACAAGGATTGAACGCGTTCAGAAAACGTTTTCTTACGTCGCTTCCTTCAGGAGGGCGTGCACAGTGCACAGCCAAACCACCGCTACTCCCCCGGTCTCCCTTCCCCGGGCGCCGTCACAGGCGGCATGATCAACAGGGAAGAACTCGTCCGGCGCCACAATGTCCGCCAGTTGGCCTTTGACCCAACAAGCCCCGTGGCGTGGCCGCTTCCACCTTGAAATGCACTGGTGGCACGCCGCACACTTTGCGCTCTGGAACCGCGTGGACCTCCTGCTGCCGTCGTTGCGGTGGTACTCCGCAGTGTTGAAGACCTCGCGGGAGACTGCCAGGACGCAGGGTTTCGACGGCGTGCGCTGGCCGAAGCAGGTAGGCCCGGACGGGAGGGAAAGCCCCAGGCCGATCGGAACCTTCCTGATCTGGCAGCAGCCGCACCCCGTCTACTTGGCCGAACTCGTATACCGCTCCAATTTCAGCCGGGAGGTGCTCGAGGAGTTCGCGGAGATCGTCTTCGAGTCGGCTGCATTTATGGCCAGCTTCGCGCATCCCACAGAGCGCGGATTTGAGCTGGGTCCGCCCCTGATTCCCGCGCAGGAGAGCTATGGCGCCGCCGTCGCACTGATGGCGGCGGGGTGGGACAACGGACCGGACCGGAATGCCCCGGGCTTCCCATCCGACTGTACCGTGGTGAGGTGGGAAGGGCTGGTGGCAGCACCGTAGCGTCCAGCGGGCACGGGCTACCGCTGCTTGGGCCGGCCAATACCTCGACGCCGGCCAGTAGCCGGAGCGGCGCTGTCATTCTGGACCGGGGCCTTGCCCGGCTGCACGGGCACCTTGCCCGGCTGGACCTGGCGGGCTCCCCACATGCCCTTCTCGTGCCCGGATGAATCGTGCTTACGGTCTGCCTCGCGGACCGCTGCCCATCCTGCCGAGACGAGGTAGACCTGGCTGACCAGGTTGAACCAGATCAGCAGGCCAATGATGATGGCAAAGGGGGCCAGGATGGGGTTGCGGCCGGCCCCGGCCAGCAGCTCGGTGCTGAAGATCTGCAGGACAGTGGTGCCCACCGCCGCCAGGATGGTGCCTTCGAGCAGGGCACGGCGGGACAGCTGCAAGCTGCCTGCCAGCCTGAACATGATGATTGCGGTTACCCAGCTCAGCACCAGTGGCACGGCAATCTTGATAGACGTGGTCAGCGGACCCGCCAAGGCGTCGTCGAGCCGCAGGAACTCCGAAACCCACCCCGCGGCTGTGCCAAAGATCAGGGAGGCGCCGGCGCTGATGACCAGGGCTACTCCCAGCAGAAGCAGGGTACCGGCGTCGCGCAGCTTCAACAGGACGGGGTTCACCACCAGCGGGGGCAGCACCATAACGCCGCGCAGCCCGTCCCGAAGCCCGGCAATCCAACCCAGCGACGTGACGACCGTAACCACCGCGCCAACCAGCGCTGTCAGGCCGAGCCCGTCCGGGTTGAGCAGGTCCTGCGGATCGACGAGCCCTTCACCGCCGTTCAGCTTCAGGAGTCCGGGCGCGCTTTGGGCCACGCTGCCGATGATGGTGTCCAGGAGGGCCGGCTGTCCGCGCAGCGCCAGCCCGGCGATGGAGAAGCCTGTCGTGAGCAGGCCGGTAATCGAGAAGAACATGTTGAAGCCGATGCCGGCGCTCATCAGCGGACCGTGCTGGAGTGTGTAGTGCCGGAAGGCACGCATGGGACGGAAGGCATTCAGGCGGGCGAGGAGCCACTGGATCGTGGCCATCAGGGTGGCGAACGGGCCGCCGCCGGCCCTGCGCGCCTTGCCCAGCTCCATCCGCTTTTGGATGACGGCGAGCTTCAGGCGGGCCTGCTCAGTGGGAAGTGGCTGTTGTTCCGCTTGCTTCGGCTGCTGTGTCCGCGGCGGTGTCCGCGAGTCGGGTGCCGGCGTCGTTGTCAGTTTCGGTCCCAAAGTCCAGCTCTTCCCGTAGCTGCCAGATGCCGTCAGCATCGTGCTCGTAAAGTCCCATGCTAACCACGGGGAAGGTGGCCCTGTAGTTTTTCAGCACCGATTCGGCTTCATCGAGGCTTTCCGGGGCCACATCGTGGGCGATGGTGACATGCGGGTGGTAAGCGAAAGGCAGCTCCCGCTGGAGGGGACCCTGCTGGAGCTTTTCGTGCAGGTCTACGCAGTCCGTGAAGCCGTCCTTCACGTTGATGAACACCACGGGGGAAACCGGTCGAAATGTCCCGGTCCCGGCGATGGTGACCATAAACGGTCTCTGGCGGCGGGCCACTTCCCGCACATGCTCCCTGGTGGCTTCCCAGTCCTGGGTCGGGGTGGTGGTCACCAGCGTGATATGGGCTGGAACCACATCCGCGAGCGGGTCGCCGAACGAAGCCCGCCAGCGCTGCAGCTCGTCAGCGACATCCGGCGGAAATCCCAGGATGACGCCCACGCTGACGTTTTCGGTACGGGGCGCAGCGGCATCATCCCTGCCGGCGGCCACCGCTGGGTCGCCTTGGGGGTTACCGGACATTCCCGCCACCTGAGTGGAGCGGGAGCCTTCCCTTGCGGTGACTTTGCTGGATGGCATGGCGCTAGCGGACTCCTGCGAGGGAGAAGGACGGGAGGAAGCCCATGCGCTCGTAAACCTGGCCGAGGGTTACCGACGCGATTTCGCGGGCACGCTCCGCACCCTGCGCCAGCAGCCGGTCCAGTTCCGCGGGGTCATCCATCAGCTCGTTGGTGCGGTCACGCAGCGGTGTGACGAACTCCACCACCACCTCCGCGAGATCCACCTTCAGGTGGCCATACATCTTGCCCTGGTACTCGGCTTCGAGTTCTACCACCGATTTTCCGGTCAGGGACGAGTAGATGGTCAGCAGGTTCGAAACGCCGGGCTTTTCCTCGGAGTCGAACCGGATTTCGGTGCCGGCATCGGTCACTGCGGACTTGATGCGCTTGGCTGCAATCTTGGGATCCTCCAGCAACTGGATGGCCCCGTTGGGTGACTCGCCGGTCTTGGACATCTTGGCGCTGGGGTTCTGGAGATCGTAGATCTTGGCGCGTTCCTTGACGATGGTGGCCTCCGGAACGGTGAACGTGGGACCGAACCTCGTATTGACGCGCTGGGCCAGGTTCCGCGTCAGCTCCAGGTGCTGGCGCTGGTCCTCCCCCACCGGCACAAGGTCGGTCTGGTACAGCAGGATGTCCGCGGCCATGAGCGTGGGGTAGGCGAAGAGCCCCAGCGTGGCGGCGTCGGCGCCGGACTTCTGGGTTTTGTCCTTGAACTGGGTCATGCGGGAGGCCTCACCGAATCCGGTGATGCAGTTCAAGGCCCAGGCCAGCTGCGCGTGCTCCGGGACGTGGGACTGGACGAAGAAGATGCTCTTGTCCGGGTCGATGCCGGCGGCGATGTACTGGGCGGCTACGATGCGGGTGCGCCTGGCCAGCTCAGTGGGATCAAAGTCCACGGTGATGGCGTGCAGGTCCGGGATGAAGAAGACGGCGTCGTACTCCGCCTGCATGTCCACCCAGTTGCGGACCGCGCCGATGTAGTTGCCCAGATGCAGGGAGTCGGCGGTGGGCTTGGCGCCCGAGAGGATGCGCCTCTTGGTTGCCGGGGAAGTCTGGCTAGTCATTGGGGAGGAAACCTTCGGGGCTCAGAGCTGGTAGTCCACTACCAGCGGGGCATGGTCGGAGAAGCGGGTGTCCCACGAGGCCGCCCGGTCCACAACCGCCGAGATGGCGGCTGAAGCCAGTGCCGGGGTGGCCAGGTGATAGTCGATGCGCCAGCCGGTATTGTTGTCGAACGCCTTCCCGCGCTGGGACCACCACGTATACGGTCCGTCAACCTCGCCCGACAGGTTGCGGTGGACATCCTGCCAGCCAATGTCCTCGCCGAAGAACCGGTCGAAGTAGGCACGTTCCTCCGGCAGGTGGCCGGCCTTCTTGAGGTTGCCCTTCGAGTTCCGGATGTCAAGGGGCGTGTGGGCCACATTGAGGTCACCCACCACCAGGGCGTGGTCGCTGTGCTTGGTCAGTTCCGGGAGGCGGGTGCTCATGGCATCCAGGAACCGGAACTTGTCGTCCTGCTTGGGCGTGCCCACCTCACCGGAGTGGACGTAGGCGCTTGCCACGGTGAGCTGGACAGGATGTCCGGCCGCATCGGCAAACCGAAAATCAGCCTCCACCCAGCGGCCGGCGGTGGCGAAGTAATCGTCGCCGATGCCGTTCCGGGTTGTTAGGGGTTCTTCGCGTGAAGCAATCGCGACGCCGGCGCGGCCCTTGGCGTCAGCCTCGGCATGCAGGATGTGCCAGCCTTCGCCCAGCAGCTGCCGGACGATGGCGTCGGGGGCGCGGACTTCCTGCAGGCAGAGGATGTCCACTTCGCGCGGTTCAAGCCACGCCGCCATGCCGTTTTTGTAGGCGGCCCGAAGGCCGTTGACATTAACGGATGCGATGCGAAGGTGGTCCTTCTTCAATGCCGAGATCACCCGCTCCACTCTAGTCGATGATGGTTCCGGTGACCGGCTCTCCGCTGCCGCCGGAGGACTTGATCATGTCCCTGGCATTCGTGGCTGTGATCTCGATGGTTTCCAGTGCCCGGTTGATGGTGTCCTGGTTTGCTGCGGCGCCCTTGGCGCGCTCCTCCTCCACCACGCGGATCTGCACCTGGACGATTTTGAAGGAGTGGTCCAGTTTGAGGTCCCGGACTTCGTCCGCCTGGCTGCGCTCTGCAACCACACGGGTGCCGCCCTGGTCGGTGGAGGCGTAGGGGCCGCGTCCCGCAGCTGTGGTGAAGGCATTCTGGGCTTCAGTCAGCTTGGCTCCCGCCTTCTTGGCTGCCTTCTGGATGCTGAAGACAACAAAGCAGGCGAGGGCGAGCCAGAAGGCGGCGATGACGGCAACAACCCAGCCAACGACGTCGTTCTGGTTGGCCGCGAAGATGACGGCCACAACGAACGCGGTGACGAGGACCATCAGTCCCGGCCCGCTGATGCGGAACATGGAGAATCCGCCCCTGGCGGGTTTGGAGGATGACCTGGAGCTGCCCAAAGATTGCATGCACCCATTCTCTCAAACGCCGGGGTATGCTCCCGCCGCCTTCCACCCCGGGCGAACAGGTGCTACTTCAGGAAGAGCTGCCGCAGCCGCACGGTGGTGAGCAGCATTCCCAACGCCGTCATCACCAGGTAGTAGCCGATATGGATCGGGGTGGCCGCCGTGAACGTGCCCACGCTGATCTGGCGCAGCAGTTCCACCCCGTGCCACAGCGGCATGGCCTGGACGAGCCACTGAATGGCCTGCGGGTACACGCTGAGCGGGTAGAACGTGGCGCTGAACAGGAACATGGGCAGCATGATGAAGTTGATCCAGTCCATCTGCTGGAAAGTCTTCAGGAAGCTGGTAATCCCCATCCCGATGCTGGCGAACCCGAAGGCGATAAGCACCGAAGCCGGGATCATCAGCAACGCCCAGGGCGTGGTGATCAAACCCATAACACCCATCACTGCCGTAAACCCCATGGCGTAGAGCAGTCCGCGCAGGAGGGCGAGGAAGATCTCCCCCAGGGCAACGTCCAGCGGCCCGAGCGACGTGTACAGCATGCCCTGGTACAGCTTCGCGAAGTTCATCTTGAAAAACACGTTCCAGGTGGAGTCGTAAACGGCCCCGTTCATTGCGGAGACAGCCAGCAGTGCCGGGGCGATGTAGGCGGCGTAGCTGATCTCCCCGCCACCCGGACCCTGCACGGAACCCACAATCGCACCGAGCCCCACTCCCATGGAGATCAGGAACAGGACCGGTTCAAAGAATCCGGAGAGCATAACCAGCCAGTTGGTGCTCTTCGTGGCGAGCAGCCCACGGGAAATCACGGCCCTGGCGTTGCGCGAATACAGCGGCCCGAAGGTCCTGTTGCGGGCAGCGTCGGTCGCGCTTGTCACGGGCAGCCCGGCGCTCATCGGCCCATCCTTGCGGCGAACTGTTTCCGGGTCAGGAACCAGCCCAGCACGGCCAGGCCCACCAGCACCACAACATGCAGGACGGTCAGCAGCGGAGGTTCCCGGTACCCATAGCTGAAGACCCGGCCCAGCTCCGTACCGTGCCAGATGGGTGAGATCCACCCGATCCAGCGCACCGCCAGCGGGAGGCTGTCCAGGGGAAAGAACGTGCCGGAGAACAGGAACAGCGGCATCACGATGAAGCGCATCACCAGGGCGAACTGGCCCTTGTCCTCAGTAATGGACGCGGAGTACGCCATCAGCGGCAGGCCAAAGGCGAGCCCCGCCAGCGTGGCCACCAGGATGGTCACCCAGCCCCAGCCGCCGGGCGCCGCACCAAAAAGTGCAACAGCCGCAAAATATACAGCGGACTGCAGCAGGAAGCGCAGGGTCACCGCCATGATGTGGCCGGCCGCGATCTGCTGGGGCGTCAGCGGCGAGGCGTGGGGCCCGTAGTAGGTCCGGCGCCACTTGAAGCCGTCCATCACGGGGAAAGTGAATTCGTTCGCCGCGGTCATGACTGCCGCGGAGACCAGCAGCGCCGGCGCCACGAACGTCACGTAGCCCACTCCCCCGAAGGCTCCCGCACCCTGCGAGTCAACCAGGGTTGCCAAGCCCACGCCCATGGCAAACAGGTAGGCCACCGGGTGGCCCACGCTGTACATAATGATGGACCAGCTGTATCCCTTCATCACCCGGAGCACCTGCTCGGCGTAGTAGAAGGCACCCCAGCGCCTCGCCTTGGCGGCCGCTATTTCGGGGCTGTGCGCCCGCGCAGGCCCGGCCACGTCCGTCTTCCCAACCAGTCCCGCGTCCGGGCTCAACCCCGCCTGCTCACTCAACGAGGCTCCTGCCGGTCAGCCGGAGGAACACATCTTCCAGGGAGGCCCTCCGTACCAGCGACGTGAGCGGCCGCAGGCCGCGGGACGCTACCTGCTCAAGGGCCGCCTCGCCGTCGTGCGCGTAAATCAGCACCCGGTCCGGCAGTACCTCCAGGCGCTCCCCGATGCCGTCCAGTTCCGCGGCGATGGTGGTGTTCCGTTCGGAGCCGAAGCGCAACTCAACCACCTCCCGCGTGGAGTGCTCGCGGATCAGTTGCGCCGGGGACCCCTCGGCCATGATCCGGCCCTTGTCCACCACAATGAGCCGGTCGCACAACTGCTCGGCCTCGTCCATGTAGTGCGTGGTCAGGATCAGCGTGACGCCCTGCTCCTTGAGCCGGAAGAGGCGGTCCCACAGGATGTGCCGCGCCTGTGGGTCCAGTCCGGTGGTGGGTTCGTCCAGCAGCAGGATCCGCGGTTCGTTGATCAGCGAACGGGCGATGGTCAGCCGCCGCTTCATGCCGCCGGACAGCGCATCCACCTTGGACTTTGCCTTGTCCGTCAGCTGGGCGAACTCCAGCAGTTCGTCAGCCTTTGGCTTCAGGTAGCTCATGGGCAGGCCGAAGTACCGGCCGTACACGAGGAGGTTGTCGCGGACCCGCAGTTCCTCGTCCAGGTTGTCCTGCTGCGGCACCACCCCAAGGTGTGCCCGCACCTCCGGCCCGTGCGAGTCCGGGTCCAGGCCCATGATGTGCAGGTCCCCGGAAGTGCGGCGGGTGACTCCGCCGATCATCTTCATGGTGGTGGATTTGCCGGCACCGTTGGGCCCCAGCAGGCCGAAGGACTCTCCGGCCGGGACGCTGAAGGAGATGCCGTCCACGGCGGCAACATCGCCGTAGCTCTTGGTCATGTTTTCTGCCGTGATGACGATCCGGCGGGGTTCGGTGTGGGGCTCTTCGGCGGGCTGGACGGCGCCGGCTGCGGCGCCGGAGGACACGGTGGCTTTGTTATGCACCCTCCGCAGACTAGTGGAGCTGACCGGCAGGTGGAAGGGGACTTCCAGTTCAGTGCTTAAAGTCCGACGGCGGCCCGCCCCTCGTGCGCAAGGGGCGGGCC
>JBKJVX010000029.1:0-27424 GCA_046717065.1 Arthrobacter sp.
AATTTGAAACCAGCTGTAAAAACCAGACCACACCACAAGGTGGCACAATCCAGTCAATTCAACCAATTAATAAAAAATTGGTATCAACAAACTTGGCACACTATTGAGTTCTCAAACAACAGACACATTCGAGTATTCCCGAAACAATTCACAATGTGAATTTCTATTTCGTATTTCTTCGCTGCGATGTTTCAATCTTATTTTATTCATTTTCACTTTGCAAATCCGGTTGTTTTCCCGGAATTCACTCGTTGGAATGAATCCGCCCATCATAAGGTGAAGCATTTCTCCAGGCCGGTGCTTTCGCACATGGTGAAGTTGCTTCACTTTTTGTTGGGGGTCGGTCGCTATTTTTCCGCTTCAGCGGCGGCGACTCAAAAGACATTACACGCTCCCCCGCGGCCGTGCAAATCGGCTGCGGAAGAGCGTGCAAAGTGTCTAGCGATGGGCTAAGGAACCAGTACTTCCACCGTGGCCAGGTTCTTCTTTCCGCGGCGCAGGAGCAGGTACTGCCCGTGCAACAGCTCCGATTCCGGGATCACCGCTTCGGGATCGGATACCTTCTCGTTGTTGACGTACGCCCCGCCTTCGCCAACAGTGCGGCGGGCGGCGGATTTGCTTTCCGAAAGTCCAGAGGCAACCAGCAGGTCAACAATTCCCATGGCATCCACCTGCACGGTGGCAGAAGGAAGTTCAGACGTGGCAGCCTGCAGGGTCGGCTTGTCCAGGGCCGCGAGATCACCGTTGCCAAAGAGCGCAGCCGAAGCCGCGATCACCTTCTCGGTGGCCTCCACTCCATGAACGAGGGACGTTACTTCGAAGGCAAGCTTCCGCTGGCCCTCGCGGGCAAACGGGCGTTGGGCAACAGCCGTTGCGGTGTCCTCGATTTCGGCCCGGGTCAGGAAGGTAAACACCTTCAACCGGTCCACCACATCAGCATCGGCTGTGTTGAGCCAGAACTGGTAGAAGGCGTACGGGCTGCACATGCCGGCGTCGAGCCAGATGGCGTTGCCCTCGCTCTTCCCAAACTTGGTCCCGTCCGAGTTCGTGATCAAAGGTGTCCCCAGGGCGTGGACGCTCTTGCCCTCCACCTTGCGGATCAGTTCGGTTCCGCTGGTGAGGTTACCCCACTGGTCCGAACCGCCCGTCTGCAGCATGCAGCCGTAATCACGGTACAGCTGCAGGTAATCCATCCCCTGCAGGATCTGGTAGCTGAACTCCGTGTAGCTAATGCCCTCGTCCGAGTTCAACCGGGAAGCCACAGCATCCTTTCGCAGCATGGTGCCAACGCGAAAGTGCTTGCCCACCTCACGCAGGAAATCGATGGCACTCAACGGTGCAGTCCAGTCAAGGTTGTTGACCATCTGCGCCGCATTGTCGCCCTCAAAGCTGAGGAACCGGCGGACCTGGGCCTGAAGGTATCCCACCCATTCCGCAACCGTGTCCTTGGTGTTCAAGGTGCGCTCGGCCGTGGGGCGGGGGTCACCGATCATACCGGTGGAACCACCCACCAGGCCGAGCGGTTTGTGACCGGCCAGCTGCAGCCGCCGCATCACGAGCAGCTGGACCAGGTTGCCCAGGTGCAGGCTCGGCGCGGTGGGATCGAAACCGCAATAATACGTGACCGGCCCGCCGGCGAGGAGCTTTTCCAGCTCTGCTTCGTCCGTGGAGACGTGGACCAGTCCACGCCACTTCAGTTCCTGCCAGATATTGGCAAAAGTGGGGTCGTTCTGCTGCGATTCGAGGCTGTTGAGTTCTGACACGCCTTCTAAGTTAGCAGTATTACCCCGCGCCGGCGCCGGGTGGACGGCACCGGCGCCGGCCCCTGAACCGGCCGGCACCAACCGAAGAAGCTCAGCGCTTGATGCCTGCCGGCACGGGATCCGAAGCAATCAGCCGCAGGCGCTGGGTGGCGCGTGTCATGGCAACGTACAGATCCCCCACCTTGCCGTGCTCATGGTTCAGCATGGTGGCGGGCTCCAGCACCACCACGCCGTCGAACTCGAGGCCCTTGGCTTCGCGCGGGCTAATGACCACGATGTCCTGCTCATAGCTGCCGGCGCCGTTGCCAATGCGGCGGCCGTACTCGGCGCGCAGTGCGGCGGCGGCCTCCGGCAACAGGGGGCCGTCCGCGATAACGGCCAGCAGGCCGCCGTCGAGCGCTTCCAACTCCTCCGGCAGAACTTCCACCAGGCGGCTGACCACCTGTCCCGGATCCACCTCGTCGATGACGGGCGACCAGCGCCCCTCCCGCACGGCCTTGGGTGCGGAGACAACGAGTCCGGCCGCATTGGCCATCCGCACAGCCGCTTCTGCGATCTGTGACGGTGTCCGGTAATTGACTGTCAACTCCTCCAGCTGCCAGCGGTCGCCGAACATCGGAGCAAGCGCGCCCTGCCATGAATTGGCACCGGCCACCGAGCTCGTCTGCGCGATGTCACCAACAATCGTGAAGGACTTCAGGGGGCAACGGCGGACCAGCAGGCGCCACTGCATGGGCGAGAGCTCCTGCGCCTCGTCCACCACAATGTGGCCAAAGGCCCAGGTGCGGTCGCTGGTGGCACGCTCGGCAGCGGTCAGCCGCGCTTCCTGTTCCTGGTTCTGCTCGGCCAGCTCCTCGGCGGACATCAGCGGATCCACGCCGGCAGCCTCCATGTTCACCAGGGTCTGCTTGGCGTTGGCAAGGTCGCGGGCCCTGTCGTGCTCCTGCTGCGCGAGGCCGCGCCCGGCTGCCGGGTCCAGCTCACCGAGCAGTTCGGCAGCTTCGTCCAGCAGGGGCACATCGGACTCGGTCCAAGGGGCGTCGGCGGGACGCTGCAGCAGTGCCCGCTCCGCCGCAGACAGGTGGGGGGTGCAGAATTCCAGCACAGCCGGCTTGCTGAACAGCTCCGAAATCAGCTTTTCGGGCGTCATGGGCATCCAGCAGAGGTTGAGGGCGATCCGCACATCGCGGGCGGTCCGGACATCCTCGGCCAGGTACGAGCGGTCTGCATTGTTGCCGATGTTCCCGGCTTCCACCAGCTCGGTCATCTGTTCGGTGAGTTCGCGCAGCAGGATCTTGACGAATGTCACCCGGGCCTCGTTGTGCGGCTTGCCGGTGGAACGGGCACGCTCGCGGGCACGGCGGACCTGGCGCGGCGTCAGCACGAGCTTGCGGCCGTCCACCTCCAGGATCCGGTCTTCAGCGGGAATCCGTTGCCGGTTGGCCACAGCGTTGGCCACCACGGCAGCCATGTCCAGGCGGCCTTTGATGGCGGCAACGTCGGCATCCGGTTCCGGCACGGCGTTGATGCCGGGCATCAGCCGGCCAACGCTGGCCATCACGACGCCGGTCTCCCCCAGGGAGGGCAGCACCCTTTCGATGTACTTCATAAAGGACGACGACGGGCCCACCAGCAGGACGCCCGCGGACTTAAGCCGGTCCCGGTGGGTGTACAGCAGGTACGCGGCCCGGTGCAGTGCCACAGCCGTCTTGCCGGTGCCCGGCCCGCCCTGCACCACCACGGCGCCCGAGATGGAGGACCGGATGATGCGGTCCTGTTCGGACTGGATGGTGCTGACGATATCCGACATCCGGCCCGTACGCCGGGAATTCAGGGCGGCCAGCAGGGCGCCCTCGCCCTGCAGCGATTCGTTGTCCGCCAGCATGTCCGCGTCCAGGACATCGTCCTCGATGGCCTTGACCTCCCGGCCCTGCAGGATCAGATGGCGGCGGCGGCGGACGCCCTGCCGGTCGAAGGCCGTGGCCTGGTAGAAGTGCCCGGCTTCGGGCGCGCGCCAGTCAACCATCAGCCGCTGCAGGTCCTCAGTGGTGAGGCCGATGCGTCCAATGTACTGCGCTTCCCCGGAGTCCAGGTCCAGGCGGCCGAAGACCAGCCGGTCATCCACGGCATCCAGCTGCGCCAGGCGGTCCTCGTACAGAGCCGCGAAAGCGTCGCGCTCGGAAACGTTCTGCATGGTGCCCACAGCCCCTGCCCTGCGGACCTGCGCAAGCTGCTTGCGCTTTTCCTCGCGGAGCTCCTCCAGCCGGGCATACAGGCCGGCAACATAGTCCCGTTCGTGGGCCAAATCGGCGTCGAGCATTTAACGTTCCCCTATCGCAAAAGACAGACCGTCCATTCTACAACCATTTCCGTTAACGCTGGCGAAACGATGCTTGTCTCGGCTTGGCTGCCTTGTACTTGGAAACAGTAGGGTCCCCCGTGATCCAGAAACGCCAGGCGTATTGCTCGGATCCGCCAACGCCGGAAACCCCAACCCGTGGACCGGAACTGACCTCCGCAACCGGCTTGTCGGGGAGCGACAGCGCGAAAGGGGGCGTCAATGCGTCGCGGCCGCTGTACGCGGTTGTCAGGCCCAGGGCCTTGGCCAGCCGGGCCGGGCCGCTTGCCAGGTCGGCAGGATTTTTCGATGTGGGCCGGCGGTGCTGTGCGAGCTCCAGGCCCTCCACGATCTCCCCCGCGCGCAGCAGCAAGGCGGAAGCAACACCGGCCGGGCCGCACACGATGTTCGTGCAGTGATGCATGCCATAGGTGAAGTAAACGTACAGGTGCCCGGCGGGGCCGAACATCGGGGCGTTCCGTGGAGTGGGGCCGCGGTATGTGTGCGAGCCGGGATCGGGGTGCAGGGAATCCTCCGGCCCCAGGTAGGCCTCCACTTCGGTAAGCCTGACGGACACACGTCCCTCCCGCGAATCATGGGTCAGGACAGCCCCCAGCAGCATTGGTGCCAGGGTGCGGGCATCGCCCGAGAGGAATTCCCGCAGAGGTTCCCGGGCCTGCGAGGGACTTCTGCTCATGGCCAGACTCTATCCAAAACCGGCAGCAATACCTGACGCAACGCCACAAAGGCACCCCACGGCGATGTCCGATTTCCGCTAGCCCGCGTCCGCCACTGCTGGCAGGATGGAGGAATGGACTTCTGGCAGCGCTACCGGGCAATAGACGCCCGGGACACCCGGTTCGACGGACAGTTCTACACTGCCGTCCGGACCACGGGCATCTATTGCCGCCCGTCGTGCCCGGCCAGGACTCCCAAGGCTGCGAACGTCACCTTTTACGAGACCTCAGCAGCGGCTCATGACGCCGGCTACCGCGCCTGCAAACGCTGCCTGCCGGAGGCCGTGCCGGGAACGCCTGCCTGGAATGTGCGGCAAGACATCGCGGGGCGTGCCATGCGCCTGATCAATGACGGCGTGGTGAACCGGGACGGCGTGGACGGCCTGGCCGCCCGCCTTGGCTATTCCTCCCGCCAGCTGAACAGGATCCTCAGCCAGGAACTGGGCGCCGGTCCCCTCTCGCTCGCCCGCGCCGGCCGCGCCCAGACGGCACGCACGCTGCTGGTATCCACCTCCATGAAGCTCGCCGACGTGGCCTTCGCGGCAGGCTTCAGCAGCGTCCGCCAGTTCAATGAGACCATGGTGGAAGTCTTCGACCTGACCCCCAGCGCGCTCCGCGCCGCCAGGCATCCGAAAGCCCCCGCCGGCTCTACCGCCCTCACCCTCAGCCTCCCCTACCGCGAGCCCTTCGATCCCGGCGTCTTTACTTTCCTGGCGCTCCGTGCCATCCCGGGGATCGAGGCCGGAACCCAAACCTCGTACGCCCGCACGCTGCGGCTTCCCCAGGGCGACGCGCGCTTCAGGGTTGAGTACGACGCCGGCGGGCCCGGACGGCCGCTGACCCTCACCATCGGTGCGGTGGACCTTCGAGACCTTCCGGCCCTGCTGAGCCGCGTCCGGCGGCTGTTCGACCTGGATGCGGATCCGGTTGCCATCGACGGCGCCCTGGTGGAAGACCCCAGGCTGGCCGCTGCAGTGGCCGGCACTCCCGGCATCAGGATGCCGGGAGCGCTGGACCCGGCCGAAATGCTGATCAGGGCAATGGTCGGCCAGCAGATCACCGTGGCTGCCGCGCGGACCGCTCTGACCCAGCTCGCCGCCGTCGGACGCTCAAGCCGAAGCCCGGGCGAGGGCCTGGACCGGATGTTTCCCACCCCCGCCGAAATCGCCGCCGACGGCTGCGCACTCCTGCGGGGCCCCCGGAAACGCATTGAGGCCCTCCGCGCCGCAGCTTCCGCCCTGGCGGATGGCACCCTCGACTTTGGCTATGGCGACGACGTGGCAAGCCTGGGGGCGAAACTGCTGCCCCTTGTCGGTGTGGGACCCTGGACGGTTGGCTACCTGGCCATGCGTGTCCTCGGCGCCCCGGACGTCTTCCTTGGCAATGACGCGGCGGTGCGGAACGGGCTAAAAGCCTTGGACCAGCCTCAGGACTACCTCGGAGGTGGCTCCGGAGCGGCCGGGACTTCCAGCCCGGATTTCCGCGAAGTCAGCCCCTGGCGCTCCTACGCCACCATGCACCTGTGGCGGGCAGCAGGCCATTCCGCCGCCGGCGCGCGTCAAGCCACAAGGACGGACCCTCCCGCAGCAGGCAGCAGAACACCAGAGAAAGCGATCCGATGAAGGCCCAGTTGCTTCAGATGTCCACTCCGGACGGCCCGTTTACCATCCTTGCCCAGGACGGGGTGGTCCTCTCCAGCGGCTGGACCGAAAAGCCCGGCGACCTGACCGGGCAGATCCATCCGACCCTGCGGCCCGCCACCCTGGAACTGGTCAGCGACCTTGGGGAGATCTCCGCCGCCGTCGAAGCCTTCTACCAAGGCGATCCGGCCCCTGCAATGCACGTCCCCGTGCGGCAGAAGTCCGGGCCGTTCCGGGCCCATGCCTGGGACGTGCTGCGCCTGGTCCGGCCGGGATCCCCCGTGACGTACACCGAGTACGCCGGGCTCGCCGGCAATCCCAAGGCTGTCAGGGCGGCTGCCAGCGCCTGCGCCTTCAACGCAGCGGCCCTGTTTGTTCCCTGCCACCGCGTCATCAGGACCGACGGTTCACTGGGCGGATTCCGCTGGGGACTGCCCATCAAGAAGAGCCTGCTGGCCCGCGAAGCCGCCTGATCCTGGTTGGACGACCGTTAGTCCTGCCTCGGTGTTGGGGTTCCGGCGGGCCATGGCAGCAAGGCCGGCAGGTCCACGCCGTCGGCCGCCGCGGAAGCCCTCAGGCTGCCCAGCGTGGGTTCGCGCCCTGCCAGCCACGCCGCAATATCCGTGACCATCCCGCTGATCACGGTGGACCTGGTGCCGCTGCCGATGCTCAGCGGCGGAAGGCCCAGTGGCTGCAGCACCAGTTTGTCCTTCGGCTGGACGCGGGCTGCGAGGAAGTCGAACAGGTGCTCGCAGAACTGGCGGCTCCAGGCCTCCGGGCCCCTGCCCGTCAGTAGGTCGGAGGTGTGGATGACGAGTTCCCGCCAGAGCGCCAGGCCGCCGTCCAGGACAACTCCCCCGCGGTAGGTGATGGGTGCGTACCAGCCGGTGCGGTGGGCGGACGAATCCTTGATGCCGGGCAGCGCATCAAACGTTGTGATGGCCCGTTCGAGGGCCGCGGTCAGGTCCGCGAGGTGGGTGGCTGCATCGTGGCCCGCTGCCATGTCGATTGCCTTATTGCGGCCGTCCATGCCGCCGTCGTACAGCTCGATGGTTTCGCCGCGCGCCGCGTACTCGAGCTGCCTCGCCATGGCGTTGGAGATGCCGGTCAGGTGGGCCAGCACGTGGCCCCGCGTCCAGCCGGGCAGGGCGGACGGAGCCTTCACGTCCTCGTCACTGAGCTTGGCGACATCGGCGGCAAGCTCATCAGCGGCTTTGTGGAGCCCGGCGAGCAGGACTTCGGGTGCGGGAGCTGTCATGGCGCCCATCCTAGCGCCGGGGAAGGCCGTCGGGCCCGAGGCGGTGCCGGACGTGCTCGCCGTCGTTGCTGGCCTGCCAGAATTCATACTCAGCGGGCCGGACTGCGTAGAGCTGCCAGTTCGGGTTGCTGCTGCCGTCCGCCCGTGGCCGCTCCGCCCAATCCCGCGCCGATGCCTCGGCGGACAGCTCTATCACGGATCCCGCAACCCTGACCTGCCGGCCCAGCGACGGCCAATAGAAGTTGAGGGCGGCATGGGGGTTGGCGCTGAGCTCCCTTCCCTTGCGTGAGGTGCGGGACGTGGCGAAGTGCCAGCCGTCGTCGTCGATGTTCTTCAGGATCAGCATCCTCGACGACGGCCGGCCGCTGCCGTCCACGGTGGCAAGGCTGCAGGCGTGTGGCTGGCGTTCCCCCGCGGCCAGTGCCTCGTCCAGCCACTGCCGGAAGAGTTCTCCGGGGTCTGCCGGGGCGCTGGCCGGGTCAAAACCGGGCAGGACGGCCGGGAAGTCGGGCAGCGCGCGGAGTTGCTTGCGGAACGAGTCACTCATGGCGCCATGGTAGCGGGGAGTCCTCGGCGTCAACACCCGACGCTCTCTCACTTAAGGCGTAAATACCGGCAACGCTCTCTCACTTTCCTGGGGGAAATGAGAGAGCGTTGCCCAAAAAGCCGCATTGAGTGAGAGAGCGATTCAGCCGGCGTATTCCCGCACGCTGGCCAGCTCGGCTTCGAGCGCCACCAGCTGGCGTTCGACGGCGGCCGGCGCCGTACCGCCCTGGGAGTTGCGGCTGTTGAGGGAGCCCTCCGTGGACAGGACCGTGCGGACCTCCGGCGTGAGGTGGCCGGAGATGGCTGCGTATTCCTCATCCGTCAGGTCCCACAGCTCTACGCCCCGGGATTCCGCCTGCTTGACGGCCGCACCGGAGAGTTCGTGCGCCTCACGGAATGGAACGCCCTGCCGGACCAGCCATTCGGCAATGTCCGTGGCCAGCGCGAAGCCCTGCGGCGCCAGCGATTCCATCCGTTCGGTGTTGAACTTCAGGGTGGCGATCATGCCGGAGACGGCCGGGAGCAGCAGTTCCAGGGTGTCGGCGGCATCAAACACCGGCTCCTTGTCCTCCTGGAGGTCGCGGTTGTACGCCAGCGGCAGGCCCTTGAGCGTGGCCAGGAGCCCGGTCAGGTTGCCGATCAGGCGCCCTGCCTTGCCGCGGGCAAGCTCGGCCACGTCCGGGTTCTTCTTCTGCGGCATGATGGACGATCCGGTTGAGTAGGAATCATGCAGCGTAACGAAGGAGAACTCCTTGGTGGCCCAGAGGATGACCTCCTCGGACACCCGCGAGAGGTCCACGCCGATCATGGCCGTGACCCACGCAAACTCGGCGAAGACGTCGCGGGAAGCGGTGCCGTCAATCGAGTTGTGCGATGCGGAGAAGAACCCAAGATCGGCCGCCACTGCTTCCGGATCCAGCCCCAGCGATGATCCTGCAAGGGCGCCGGACCCGTACGGGGAGACGCCGGCGCGCTTGTCCCAGTCCTGGAGCCGCTGCACGTCTCGCAGCAGCGCCCAGGCGTGGGCCAGGAGGTGGTGGCTGAGCAGCACGGGCTGGGCGTGCTGCAGGTGGGTCCGTCCCGGCATGGCCACACCGTGGTGGGCCTTGGCCTGCTCTACAAGCGCATCCACGGTGTCCAGGACGCCGCGGGCGATGATCCGGGCGTGGTCGCGCAGGAACATGCGCCCCAGCGTGGCAACCTGGTCGTTGCGGGAACGGCCGGCGCGGAGCTTGCCGCCCAGCTGCGTTCCTGCCCGCTCGATCAGGCCGCGCTCGAGTGAGCCGTGCACGTCCTCGTCGGATTCGGCCGGCACATAGGCGCCGGAAGCAACGTCCTCGTCCAGCCGGGTGAGGGCTGACAGCATGCCTTCCAGCTCGGCGTCGTCCAGCAGGCCGGCCTTGTGCAGCACACGCGCGTGCGCCATGGAACCGGCGATGTCATAGCGTGCAAGCCGCCAGTCGAAGTGCGTGGACTTGCTCAGCGCTGCCAGGGCATCGGCGGGGCCGCCGGCGAACCGGCCGCCCCACAGCGCGCCTGTGTTGGTAGCCTCAGCTTTTTGGTTGTCGACAGGCTCAACCACAGAAGCTACTTTCCTGCGACGCGGATGTCGCGGCCGGAGGCAACCTTGGCGGACATGCCCCACAGCTCGATGAAGCCCTTGGCCATGGACTGGTCGAAGGTGTCGCCGGTGTCGTAGGTGGCAAGGTTGAAGTCGTAGAGCGACGTGTCGGAGCGGCGGCCGTTGACGATGGCCTGTCCGCCGTGCAGGGTCATGCGGATGTCGCCGGAGACGTACTTCTGGGTGTCCTCGATGAAGGCTTCCAGGGAGCGCTTCAGCGGGGAGAACCACTGGCCGTCGTAGACCAGTTCGGACCAGCGCTGGCCGACGGTGGCCTTGAAGCGGGCCTGCTCGCGCTCAACGGTGATGTCCTCCAGGTGCTTGTGGGCCGTGATCAGCGCCATGGCACCCGGGGCTTCATAGATTTCGCGGGACTTGATGCCCACGAGGCGGTCCTCGACGACGTCAATGCGGCCCACGCCCTGGGCGCCGGCACGGCGGTTGAGTTCCTTGATGGCCTGCAGCGGGGTGACCTTCACGCCGTCGATCGCTACCGGCACGCCGGCCTCGAAGGAGATGGTGACCTCGTCCGGTGCCGGCGGGAACTCCGGGGTGGCGGTGTAGTCGTAGATGTCCTTGGTAGGTGCATTCCAGATGTCCTCGAGGTAGCCGGTTTCCACCGCGCGGCCCCAGACGTTCTGGTCGATCGAGTACGGGTTTTTCTTGGTGGTCTCGATCGGCAGGCCCTTTTCCTCGGCGAAGGCGATGGCCTTGTCACGGGTGAGGGCGAGGTCGCGGACGGGGGCGATGCACTTCAGGTCAGGGCCGAGGGTCTGGATGCCCACTTCGAAGCGGACCTGGTCGTTGCCCTTGCCGGTGCAGCCGTGCGCAACCGTGGTGGCGCCGAATTCGCGGGCCGCCTTGACGAGGTGCTTGACTATGACGGGGCGGGAGATGGCGGAAACCAGCGGGTAGTGGCCCTGGTAGAGGCCGTTTGCTTTCAGCGTGGGCATGCAGTACTCGTTGGCGAACTCGTCGGAGGCGTCGGCCACGTAGGCTTCGACGGCGCCGCAGCCCAGGGCACGCTGGCGGATGGTTTCCAGGGACTCGCCGCCCTGTCCAACGTCGACCGCCACGGCAATGACCTCGGCGCCGGTGGCTTCACCGATCCAGCCGATGGCTACTGAGGTGTCCAGGCCGCCGGAGTAGGCCAGCACGATGCGTTCAGTCACGGAGATGCTCCTTGTAATTGGGGTTTGTAGATGTTGTCTTCAAGCTTATTGCCCGGCTTCTTCAGCCAGTTGCAGGAACCTGGCGGCGAGGTCCTGGCCGCCCTGCGGGTCGCGGGAAACCAGCAGCACGGTGTCGTCTCCGGCGATGGTCCCCAGGATGGACGGCATCACCGAGTGGTCGATCGCCAGGGCGAGGAAGTTGGCGGCGCCCGGCGGGGTGCGGAGCACGGCGATGTTGGCCGAAGCCTCCGCGGTGACCAGGAGCTCGCTGCACAGCCGGGCCAGCCGGGCGTCCAGGATTTCCTGGCTCACGCCGCTCTTGGCGGCCCGCTCCCCGCCTTCGCCAGGGACGGCGTACACCAGCACGCCCTCCTTGCCGCGGACCCGGACCGCGCCGAGTTCAACGAGGTCCCGGGACAGCGTCGCCTGGGTGACCTGCACGCCGTCGTCCGCCAGCAGGGCCGCCAGCTCCGCCTGGGAACGCACGGACTCCCCCGTCAGGATGGCGGTGATCCGCGCCTGGCGGGCGGTTTTGGTGGCCGGGCTGGAGCCCGGCACCGACGGGCTGGTGGACACTAGAACGTGCTCTCCCCGGTGCCTTCAACGGGGGAAAGACCGTCGACGAATGCCAGGCCGGAGCGGTGCATCAGCCAGGCCATCAGGGCCTTCTGGGCGTGCAACCGGTTCTCGGCCTCGTCCCAGACAATGGACTGCGGCCCATCGATGACGCCTGCGGAGATCTCGTAGCCGCGGTAGGCCGGCAGGCAGTGAAGCACGACGGCGTCTTCCGCAGCCTGTGCCATGGCCGCCTCGTCCACGGAGTACTCCCGGAACAACTGCAGCCGGGCTTCCTTTTCCGCTTCCTGGCCCATGGATACCCACGTGTCCGTAGCGACGACGTCGGCGCCCTTCAGAGCTGCCGCGGCGTCCGTGGTGACCAGCACCGAGCCGCCGGTCTGTGCGGCCCGCTCTTCTGCTTCGGCCACGATGTCTGCAGCCGGGAGGTAGCCCTCGGGGCCGGCAATGCGGACGTGCATGCCGGCCGTCACGCCTGCCAACAGGTACGAATTGGCCATGTTGTTGGCGGCGTCCCCCAGGTAGCTCATGGTGAGGCCCTTGAGGTCGCCCTTATGCTCCTTCACGGCCAGCAGGTCCGCGAGCAACTGGCACGGGTGGTAGTCGTCGCACAGCGCATTGATCACGGGGACGCTGGAGTTTTCGGCCATCGCCACCAGGCCGGCGTGCTGCCCGGTCCGCCACACGATGGTGGACACCATCCGTTCAAGCACCTTGGCGGTGTCCTCCACGGACTCCTTGTGGCCGATCTGGGCCTCGCCCGGGTTGATGATGAGGGCGTTGCCGCCCATGTCCGCTATGCCGGTGGCGAACGAGACCCGGGTCCGGGTGGACGTCTTGTCAAAGATGACGGCCACGGTCTTGCGGCCGTTGCCGTCCGCGGCAAAGGGCTGGACGCTGTACGGGTCCGCTTTCATGCGGACGGCAAGGTCCAGGACCTCGGCCTGTTCGGCCGGGCTGAGGTCCGTGTCCTTGAGGAAGTGCCGGGTGGCGCTTTTCTCAGGGGCTGCACTGGTGTGAACTGCAGAAGTCACTGGGCGTCCTTAGCTGTCTGGAGGATGGCCGGGAAGGCGGCCAGGAAGAGGTCCGCCTGGGCGATGGTGAGGACCAGCGGCGGCGCCAGGCGGATGGTGCGGGGGCCGGGGCTGTTGACGATAAAGCCGGCGTCAAGGCCGGCCTGCACAACTGCCGGGGCAACGTCCGCGTCCAGGTCGAAGCCGATCAGCAGGCCGTCGCCCCGGACCTCGGTGATGCCCGGGAGGGCGGCCAGTGCGGAGCGCAGGTGCTCCCCGACCTTTGCCACGTTGGCCAGGACGTCCTGGCTTTCGATTGCGTGCAGTGTGGCAAGGGCGGCCGCTGTCGCCACCGGGTTGCCACCGAACGTGGTGCCGTGCTGGCCCGCAGCCAACAACGACGACGTTCCGGCACCGAAGGTGACCAGGGCACCAATGGGGAAACCGCCGCCCAGGCCCTTGGCGAGCGTGACCGCATCGGGCATGATTCCGGAGTCCTCGCTGGCAAGCCACTTACCGGTGCGGCCCATGCCGGTCTGCACCTCGTCCAGGATCAGCAGTGCGCCCACCCGGGCGGTCAGCTCCCGCGCTGCCCGGAGATAGCCGGGCGGCAGGGGACGAACGCCCGCTTCGCCCTGGATCGGCTCCAGGAAGACTGCGGACACGGTTTCGTCAACAGCGTCCTTGAGCGCCTCGACGTCGCCAAACGGGATGTGCACCACACCGCCGGGCAGCGGCTCGAACGGCGCCCGGTAAGCTTCCTTGGCGGTCAGTGCAAGGGCGCCCATGGTGCGGCCGTGGAAGGCGCCTTCGAGGGCAATGATTTTGGTCCGCTTCGTCCCGGTGCCACCGGAATTGCGGCGGGCCAGCTTGAAGGCGGCCTCGTTGGCCTCAGTTCCGGAGTTGGTGAAAAACACCTTGGAACCGGCCGGCGCACTGGTGAGCTCAAGGAGCTTTTCGGCCAACGCAATCTGTGTGGGGCTGGTGAAGAAGTTGGAGACGTGGCCGAGGGTGGCCAGCTGGCTGGAGATGACCGACGTGACGAACGGGTTGGCATGGCCCAGCGCGTTGACGGCGATTCCGCCAAGCAAGTCCAGGTACTCCTTGCCGTCGGCGTCCCAGACCAGGCAGCCGGCGCCGCGGACCAGGACGCGCTGCGGCGTGCCGAATACCCCCATGAGTGAGGTGGAGTAGCGGGCAAGCCACTCGGATCCGGCGTGGCCCTTGGTCTCCACCAGCTCCGTCACCGATGACTTCTCCATGGCATTCATCCGTTGATCTCCTCGTCCGGGACAACCTGCGTGCCAATGCCCGCCGTCGTGAATGTTTCAAGAAGCATGGAATGGGGCAGGCGCCCGTCCACGATGTGCGCGCGTTCCACTCCCTCATCAATGGCCTTGAGGCAGGCGGCCATCTTGGGGATCATGCCCGATTCGAGCCTGGGCAGCATGTCCCGAAGCTCCGACGCCGTGAGGGAGGAGATCAGCGAGGACTTGTCCGGCCAGTTGGCGTACAGGCCTTCGACGTCGGTCAGGATCACCAGCTTGGAGGCGCCCAGCGCCGAGGCGACGGCCGCCGCCGCGGTGTCTGCGTTGACGTTCAGGACCTGGCCCGTGGGCTGGAAGCGTGCCGTGCCGGCCACGCCGTCTCCGCCGTCCACGATCTCGGGGGCAACCGTGGAGATCACGGGGATCCGGCCGGCCTCAAGGATGTCCACGATGCCGGCGGGGTCCACGCCCACCACTTCGCCAACCAGCCCGAGGTCCACTTCTTCGCCGTCAACCACAGTCCCGGTCCGGACGGCGCGCAGCAGGCCGCCGTCTTCGCCGGACATACCCACCGCGTAGGGGCCGTGGGAGTTGATCAAGCCCACCAGTTCGCGTCCCACCTGGCCGGTGAGGACCATCCGGACCACGTCCATGGCTTCAGGGGTGGTCACGCGCAGGCCGCCCTTGAATTCGGACTCGATGCCGAGCCTGCCGAGCATAGAGTTGATCTGGGGGCCGCCGCCGTGGACAACCACCGGGTGGATGCCCACGTGGTGGAGGAACACGATGTCCTCCGCAAAGGCGCGGCGGAGATCGTCGTTGACCATGGCGTTGCCGCCGTACTTGATCACCATGATGGTGCCGGCAAACCGCTGGATCCAGGGCAGGGCCTCAATCAGGGTTGCTGCCTTGTCCTGTGCGTCGGACATGCTGGTGGTTTCACGCGTCTGGGTGTTCATGCTGTCACTTTCCGCAACGTTTTTTAGCCGGGGCGCGGGGCTCCTAGCTGGAGTACGCGCTGTTTTCGTGCACGTAGTCGTGGGTGAGGTCGTTCGTCCAGATGGTGGCCTCGGCGTCGCCGGCCTGCAGGTCGATTTCCACGAGCACCTCACGCGGTTCCAGGTCCACCAGGCTGCGGTCGTCGCCAATGCTGCCGTTGCGGCAGATCTGGACTCCGTTGATGGCCACGTTCAACTGGTCCGGTTCGAACGCCGCGTCGGTGGTGCCGACGGCGGAAAGCACTCGGCCCCAGTTGGGGTCCTTGCCGAAGATGGCGGCCTTAAAGAGGTTGGACCTCGCCACTGACCGGCTGACAGATACGGCATCCGCTTCGCTGGCGGCGTTGAAGCTGCGGATGGCGATGTCATGGCTGGCACCTTCGGCATCCGCGATCAGCTTCCGGGCCAGCTCGGCGCACACCTGGGTGAGGCCGGCGCCGAAGGCTTCCGCGGACGGCACGGCGCCGGAGGCCCCGGAGGCCAGCAGGACCACCGTGTCATTGGTGGACATGCAGCCGTCGGAGTCGGCCCGGTCAAACGTGACGCGGGTGGAGTCGCGGAGGACGACGTCGAGCATTTCCGTTTCCACCGCGGCGTCCGTGGTGAGGACCACCAGCATGGTGGCGAGACCGGGTGCCAGCATGCCGGCGCCCTTCGCGATGCCGCCTATGCTGAATTCCTGGCCGTCTGCGTCGGTGCCGATAAACAGGGCGGCCTTGGGCACCGAATCGGTGGTCATGATGGCCGTGGCCGCAGCAGGTCCCCCATCGGTGCTGAGGGCTTTGGCGGCCGCCTCCACGCCGGGCAGGATCTTGTCCATGGGCAGCTGCTCACCGATCAGGCCGGTGGAGCAGACAAAAACGTCGGTCGCCGAGATGCCGAGGACTTCAGCTACTTTTTCTGCCGTGCTGTGGGTGTTTTGGAAGCCGGTGGGGCCGGTGCAGGCGTTGGCGCCGCCGGAGTTGAGGACCACGGCATCCACCCGGCCGTCCGAAACCACCTGGCGGGACCAGTGGACGGGGGCAGCAGCCACGCGGTTGCTGGTGAACACGGCGGCGGCTGTTTTGGCGGGCCCGTCGTTGACCACCAGGGCAAGGTCCGGGTTGCCGGAGGCCTTAAGCCCGGCGGTAACGCCGGCGGCCCGGAATCCACGGGGTGCGGTAATGGTCACGGGGCTACTCCCTGCAGGTCAAGGCCGGCCGTTTCAGCCAGGCCGAGTGCAATGTTCATGGACTGGACGGCGCCGCCGGCGGTCCCCTTGGTGAGGTTGTCGATGGCGCAGGTGACAATCACCCGGCCGGTGTGGGGGTCAAAGGCAAGCTGCATGGCGGCGTGGTTGGACCCCTGCACGGACTTGGTGCCAGGCCACTGCCCCTCCGGAAGGACGTGGACAAAGGGCTCGTCGTCGTAAGCGTCGGTCCAGGCCTCGCGCAGCTGTTCTGCAGTAACTCCGGCCGCAACCTTGGCCGTTGCCGTGGTGAGGATCCCGCGGCTCATGGGTGCCAAGGTAGGCGTGAAGGAAACGGTCACCTGCTGCCCTGCCGCATTGGACAGGCCCTGTTCGATCTCCGGGGTGTGCCGGTGGCCGCCGCCTACACCGTACGGGCTCATGGAACCCATCACCTCGGCACCGATCAGGTTGACCTTCGCTGCCTTGCCCGCACCCGAGGTGCCGGAGGCGGAAACGATGACGACGTCGTCGGGCTGGAGGAGGCTGGCGGCGAACCCGGGCGCAAGGGCCAGCAGGGCCGACGTCGGGTAGCAGCCCGGCACGGCGATCCGGCTGGCGCCCTTGAGGGCTTCCCGCTGGCCGGGCAGTTCGGGCAGGCCGTAGGGCCAGGTGCCGGCATGGGCCGAACCATAGAATTTCTCCCACGCCGCGGGGTCCTGCAGGCGGTGGTCGGCGCCGGCGTCGATCACCACTGTCCCTTCCGGAAGCTGGGCAGCGATGTCCGAGGAGGCGCCGTGGGGCAGTGCGAGGAAGACGACGTCGTGGCCGGAGAGGTTCTCCACGGTGGTGTCCTCAAGGATCCGGCTGGCAAGTCCGTGCAGGTGGGGCTGCAGCTCGCCCAGGCGCGACCCCGCGTTGCTGTGCGCGGTAATCGCTCCGATGGTCACGTCCGGGTGGCCCGCGAGCAGGCGGAGGACCTCTCCGCCGGCGTAGCCACTGGCGCCTGAGACTGCAACAGAAATAGTCATGGCCTCCACCTTACAGCAAAGTTATTCACCATGTCCGATATTTATGCATACGGGTATTCAGAGCAGCGGTGAAGGACACACTGCTGCGGGAGGACGCCCCCACTTCTTTCCTGAAGCCTAGGATGGGTGGACCGGGCAAGGAAACTCCGGCCCGCGGAAGGAATCCATGACGCACGCCATTGTCGCCGGGCAAGCCGGTGGTCCCGAAGTCCTCTCTTATGTACCGGTTGAGCGCCCCGTTCCCGGTCCCGGACAGCTGCTGGTCCGGGTAGCGGCAGCGGGAGTCAACTTCATCGACACATATAAGCGCAGCGGCGTGTACAAGGTCCCGTATCCCTTCATTCCGGGATCTGAAGCTGCAGGTACGGTTGTGGGGCTTGGCGAAGGGGTTACGGGGTTCGCCGAGGGAGACCGCATAGCCACCGCGGAGGGCCAGGACTGCTACGCCGGCTATGCCCTGGTGGACGCGGATAAAGCGCTGCCCGTGCCGGAGGGACTTGACGATGCCACCGCAGCCGCCCTGCCGCTGCAGGGCCTGACGGCCCATTACCTGGTCAATTCCACCTTCAAGGTTCAAGCTGGCCATAACGTTCTACTCCACGCCGGCGCAGGCGGGGTGGGCCTGCTGCTCATCCAGCTCCTCAAGGCCAAGGGAGCACGGGTCATCACCACCGTGTCCACCTACGAGAAGGAAGACCTGGCGCTCGGAGCCGGGGCGGACCACGTTCTGCGGTATGACGGCTTCGAGGATGCCGTGCGGGACCTCACCGGCGGCAAGGGCGTTGACGTCGTTTATGACGGCGTGGGCAAGGACACGTTTGACGGTTCGCTTCGCGCCCTTCGCGTGCGGGGCATGCTTGCCCTGTTCGGCGCAGCCTCCGGTCCCGTCCCGCCCGTGGATCCCCAGCGCCTGAATGCAGGGGGTTCACTGTTCCTGACCAGGCCCACCATGGCCCACTATTTGCAGGACGCCGCGGAACGGCGCTGGCGCTCGGACGAAATTTTCGCTGCTGCTGCCGACGGCACCCTCAAAGTCCGGGTGGGCGGCCAGTACCCGCTGGCGGAGGCCGCCCAGGCGCACCGCGACCTCGAAGGGCGCCGCACCACCGGTAAGGTCGTGCTGATTCCGTAGGGACATCCATGTCCGGCGGAGCACGTTTGCCATATGCCTGTTGAACATATTCCGAACAACCCGTGGACAGCAGGAAACGTAGACACTTTCTGTTCATCTTGTCCCGGCACACTGCACGGGTGACCGAGCAACACAGCAGCAGCCTGGCAACCGGCGGCGACCCCGGCCCCGAGCCCCGCTACCAGCCGCAACTGGCGGGGTCTGCAGCAGCTCCCCCGGCAAGGACCCTCGTTGACATCCTCCAGGACACGGCGGACCGGCACCCGGACGCGTCGGCCCTTGACGACGGCCGGGAGTCGCTGAGCTATGCCCAACTGCTGGCGGCCGTCCGCTCTGCCGGCCGGGAGATGCACCTCGCCGGCCTTGGCGCAGGCGACAGGATCGGCGTCAGGATCCCGTCGGGCACCAACAAGCTGTACATCTCCATCCTTGCCATCCTGCTCATTGGCGCCGCCTATGTCCCCGTGGACGCAGACGATCCCGAGGAACGCGCCAGGCTGGTTTTCGCCGAAGCCAAGATTGCCGCCGTCGTCACGGAAAGCGGGGTGGCACTCACCGGCAGCAGGCCCGTGCCGTTCCCCGCTGCCCGCACAGCGGACACCGACGACGACGCCTGGGTGATCTTCACCTCCGGCTCAACCGGAACTCCGAAGGGAGTTGCCGTACGGCACCGTTCTGCGGCCGCCTTCGTAGACGCCGAAGCCCGGATCTTCCTCAGGGCGGACCCGATTGGAACGTCGGACCGGGTGCTGGCAGGGCTGTCCGTTGCCTTTGATGCCTCCTGCGAAGAGATGTGGCTGGCTTGGCGGCACGGCGCCTGCCTGGTCCCCGCTCCGCGCGCCCTGGTCCGCACCGGCATGGACCTGGGCCCCTGGCTCATCAGCCACGGCATCACTGTTGTGTCCACCGTTCCAACCCTGGCTGCCCTGTGGCCCGGCGAAGCACTCGAAAACGTCCGGTTGCTGATTTTCGGCGGGGAAGCCTGCCCGCCGGAACTTGCTGAGCGACTGGCCGTTGACGGCCGGGAAGTGTGGAACACCTACGGCCCTACCGAAGCCACCGTGGTTGCCTGCGCTGCTCCCCTGGGCGGGGCCGGTCCTGTCCGGATCGGCCTGCCCCTGGACGGCTGGGATTTGGCTGTGGTGGACGCCGATGGAGTTCCCGTCGGCGAAGGAGCCGTTGGCGAGCTCATCATCGGCGGCGTCGGGCTGGCCCGCTACCTGGACGCGGCCAAGGATGCCGAAAAGTATGCCCCGTTTCCGGCTCTTGGCTGGGACCGCGCTTACCGCTCCGGCGACCTTGTCCGTTATGAAGCCGAGGGACTCGTCTTCATGGGCCGCGCCGATGAACAGGTCAAACTGGGGGGACGCCGCATCGAACTGGGCGAAGTGGATGCAGCGCTCCAGTCGCTGCCCGGCATCGCCGGCGCGGCGGCCGCTGTCCGGACGACGGCGGCCGGGAACCAGATCCTCGTGGGGTACCTTGCACCCGCCGGGGCTGCGGAGCCTGACCTGGCGGTTGCCCGCCAGCTCCTTGCTGCCAGCCTTCCCGCAGCCCTCGTTCCGCTGCTGACCGTCGTCGACTCCTTGCCCACCAAGACCAGCGGAAAGGTGGACCGGCACGCCCTGCCATGGCCGCTTGCCGGTTCCGGCGCCGATGACGCAGAGCATGCCCCGCTGAACCTTCCCGACGACGCCCGGTGGATTGTTGAGCAGTGGGGCGCCATCCTCGGCGTCAAGGCAACTGGCCTCGATGCAGACTTTTTCGCCGCCGGCGGTGGATCCCTCGCGGCAGCCCAACTCGTTTCTGCGCTCAGGGTCCGCTACCCCACCATCACGGTGGCGGACATCTACGCCACGCCCCGCGTGGGTGCCCTGATCGACGTGGCACGCCAGTCGCTGCCCGAGGGAACACCAGCCGGTCCTGCCAAGGTCCGGAAGGTCCGGCCCACCGCCCGCAAGTCCCAGGTTTTCCAGACGCTGATGGGTGTGCCGCTGCACATTCTCGTTGGCATGCGGTGGCTGACGTACCTGATGGTTGGCAATAACCTGCTGGCCGGGCTCGCCGGTTTCACCGGCGCGGCCACGGTGTCCTGGTGGTGGATAGGTGCGTCCTGGCTGGTGTTCGTCAGCCCTGCCGGACGTATGGGCCTGTCTGTGGCAGCTGCCCGGATCCTGCTGCGGAACGTTGAACCGGGAACCTACCCCAGATCCGGGAAAGTCCACCTGCGGCTGTGGCTGGCTGAGCAGATCCAGGACCTTGCGGGAGCGGTCAGCCTGGCCAGCGCACCCTGGGTGCCCCACTACGCGCGGGCCCTCGGCGCGAAGATCGGCAGTAACGTGCACCTGCACTCGCTGCCGCCCGTGACCGGGCTTCTCTCGCTGGGCACCGGGGCCAACGTGGAACCCGAGGTTGACCTTTCGGGATGGTGGATCGACGGGGACAGTGTGCACATCGGAGCCATCCGCATCGGCGCCGGCGCCACCGTGGGCGCCCGAAGCACCCTGATGCCCGGTGCCAGTGTTGGAGCCGGGGGGCAGGTGGAGCCCGGTTCAGCAGTCCTGGACAAGGTCAAGGCCGGTCAGTTGGTAGCCGGCTCCCCCGCGAAACGCCGGGGCAAGGCAAAGCAGAACTGGCCGCAACAGCCTCCCACCGGAGGGCTCCAGGCGAGGCTCTGGTTTACTGCCTTTGCCGCTGCCAGCACCGTGCTGGCCATGATTCCCTACCTTTCCGCAGCTGGGGCCTGCCTGGTGGTTTTCCTGTTCATCAGGGGCAACAGTTCGTTGGCGGAAGCCTGGGTTCCCCTGCTGGCTTCCCTGCCCCTTGCCGCCCTGGCGTGGTTCGCGGCAAACCTCCTGCTGATCCTGGGAACCACCCGCCTGCTGGGACTGGGCCTGCGCGAAGGCTACTACCGTGTGCGGAGCCGGATCGGCTGGCAGGTCTGGGCTACGGAACGCGTCCTGGATCTGGCCCGGGATCTGCTGTTTCCCATCTATGCCAGCCTCTTCACACCTGTCTGGCTTCGCCTGCTGGGAGCAAAAATCGGGAAAAACGTGGAGGCTTCCACCGTTCTGCTGCTCCCAAAAATGACCACAGTGGGAGAGGGTGCCTTCCTGGCTGATGACACGATGGTGGCCTCCTATGAACTCGGCGGCGGCTGGCTGCGGATCGCACCGGCCAAGATCGGCAAGCGGTCCTTCCTGGGCAACTCGGGGATGACCGGAGCGGGCCGCAATGTTCCGAAGAACTCGCTGGTGGCCGTACTCTCGGCCACGCCGTCGAAGGCCAAGTCCGGAACGTCCTGGCTGGGAAGTCCGCCCGTCCGGTTGCGCCGCACCGCCATCGCGTCAGACAACTCGCTCACTTACCAGCCGCCGCGCCGGCTGAAGATTGCCCGGGCGCTCTGGGAGGCCTGCCGGTTCGTCCCGGTGGTGCTGACAGTGGCACTGGCCGCCGGCGTGCTACTGGCCTTCGATTGGCTGGCGTCCGGCTACGGGTATGCCGTGGCTGCCCTGCTGGGCGGTTTGGTGATGCTCCTGGCAGGAGCCGTGGCAGCCGGCAGCGCAGTGGCGGCAAAATGGCTGTTGATCGGCCGGATCAAGGCCGGCGAACACCCCCTGTGGAGTTCCTTCATCTGGCGCAACGAAGTGGTGGACACGTTTATCGAGATGGTCAGCGCGCCCTGGTTCGCCCGCGCGGCCACCGGCACTCCCGCCCTTGTCTGGTGGCTGCGTGCCCTTGGCGCCAGGATCGGTTCCGGCACCTGGTGCGAGAGCTACTGGCTGCCGGAGGCGGATCTCGTCTCCCTGGGCGCGAACTCCACGGTTAACCGCGGCTGTGTGGTGCAGACGCACCTGTTCCACGACCGCATCATGAGCATTGGCCCTGTTACGCTCGAAGACGGCGCAACGATGGGACCACACGGTGTCATCCTCCCGCAGGCAAGGATCGGCCATGGTGGAACAGTTGGCCCGGCGTCGCTGGTGATGCGCGGGGAAACAGTACCTGCCGGGACCTACTGGATGGGCAACCCCGTCAGCCCTTGGTCCGGGCCGGTCCTGCCGCGAGGGAAATGAAGCGCCTGGCAACACCCTGAAGCACCACCACCGCCGTCCACCAACAGCATTTAGTCGAGGCCCTCCCCGTCATGAGCTCGCCAGAATCAGTCCGCGGAAGCTCCACCCGGCCTGGACCCGCCCTGCGGTCCGACCCCTATGTGGCACACCATGGCACTGACGCCTACAGCGTGTCGAGCTACGAACTGGAGCTGGATTACAGGCTGGCCAGCAACCGGCTGAACGGCAGGGCGCTGCTGCAGGCAGTGGCCAGCCGGGCCACGTCCGCCGTTGTGCTTGACCTGGTGGGGCTTAGGGCGGTCAAAGTGCAGTTCAACGGCCGTCGGGTGCGCCGCTTTTCCCAACGTGCCGAGCAACTGGTAGTGCACCTGGACACCGCCCTCGTTCCTGGCGAAAGCTTCACCGTGGAGGTCCGGTACGAGGGCAATCCTGCTCCCCGCCGCGGCCTGTGGGGCGAGGTGGGTTGGGAAGAGCTGACCGACGGCGTCCTGGTGGCAGGACAACCCGACGGCGCCCCTTCCTGGTTCCCTTGCAATGACCATCCCCGGGACAAGGCCAGCTACCGCATCTCAGTCACCACGGACGCGGACTACCGGGCCGTCTGCAACGGGGTGCTGGTAGGTCATACGCGCGGGTCCAGCAGGGAGACGTGGACGTACGAGCAGGAAGAGCCGATGGCGACGTATCTGGCGACGGTGCAGATCGGCAGGTACGACGTCCTGGTCCTTGACGACGGTTCTGCCGGCGGCGTGGGGCAGACCGCAGCCGTGCCCCCGGCACTGGCCGGTGCGGCAGCGGACGGGCTGAGCCGGCAGCGTGACATGATGGCGGCTTTCGTCCGGCGCTTCGGCCCGTACCCCTTTCAGGGCTACACCGTGGTGGTGGCTGACGACGTCCTGGAGATCCCGCTGGAAGCCCAATCACTGTCCATCCTGGGGCGGAACCACCTCAGCCCCGACTGGGAATCCCAGCGCCTTATTGCCCATGAGCTGTCGCACCAGTGGTTCGGCAACTCCCTGACCCTGGCGGCGTGGCACGATATCTGGCTGCATGAGGGTTTCGCCTGCTATGCAGAGTGGATCTGGTCTGAGGAGGCGGGCGTCATGGGCGCCCACGCGCGGGCGGCGTCGGCCTGGCGGGGGTTGTCCGCTGGGGAACAGGACCTGCTGGTCGGAGATCCGGGACCGGCCCTGATGTTTGACGACCGCGTTTACAAGCGCGGGGCGCTGGCACTGCACGCACTCCGCAGGCATTGCGGCGATCTCGCCTTCTTCACGCTGCTGCAGGAATGGACCCGGACCCACCGCCATGGATCGGTCACAACGGCAGACTTCGTGCTGATGGCAAACCGTGTGGCGGGCATCGACGCCGAAGCAGTGCTCCACCCCTGGCTCTTTGAACTGGCCCTTCCACCGCTGCCCGCGTAGCCGTAGTGATTGACCGGGCCGGCCCGGTCAACCGAGTGCCACTGCAGCAACGAGCGAGGCCGGCAGGCCGGTTGCGCCGGCCGGCAGGTCCTTCAGCTCCGGCTTGTCCAGGACGGCCACCTCCCGGGGATCCGTCCGGAGCCCCTCGCCGGTCATTTTGAGCCAGGCCTCTTTCCGGGTCCACAGCCGCGCACGTTCACGGAACAGGGCGGGTCCTGCAAGCCCGGCAAGGGCCTGCTCTTCTTCGTCCGCCAGGGCCACGGCGTCAAAGCCGTCAAAGGCCAGGCGGGCAGGATCTTCGGCGTCGATCCCCAGCCGCTCCCCCGCCGCCGGCGACGTGAGGCCCGCCAGCAGAACCCACTCGCCGGCCCGGGCCATGCTCAGCAGCAGGGGAACGGGCTGACCATGATGGGTGAAGCCCGGACGGCCGTGGGAGAGTGCGGGTCCGGACCCGCAGTGGGGACAGGAGTACGCCGCCGTCATCTCATCAGCCGGAAAATCGAGGATGTCGCCCGCAAAACGGCGCAGTGCCGCCCTGCCGGCCAGGAAGCGCGCAGCTGCGCCAGGCTCCATAGCGGCTGCCCGAAGCGATTCTGCCTGCCATGGAACCAGCCCTCCGGCGGGCCGCTGATCCGCCTGCGGGCCGGGAATATCCCTAGAGATATCCACCGCCCGCAGGACCAGCCTGGCATCCACCGGAGGTAGGCGCTGCGGGATTAGCGCTGGACCGCGCCGAAGCGCTCGGCCGCCAGTGCCACAGCGCCTTCCCGTGCGGCCGATGCCTCGTCCGCCGTGAGGGTACGGTCATCTGCCCGGAACCGGAGTCCGAAGGCCAGGGACTTCTTGCCCTCTTCAATGCCCTTGCCGGCGTAGACATCGAACAGCGCTACGTCCTCCAGCAGTTCACCGGCACCTTCCCGGAGTGCGGCCAGCACGTCGTCCGCCGGTACCACGGCAGGGACCACCAGCGCCACGTCCTGGGTGGCCACCGGGAACGTGGAAATGTGGCGCGCCACGATCACGTCCGGCGCGGCCTCAAACAACGCGTCCGCGTTGATCTCCAGGGCCACCGAGCGGGCCGGCATATCGGAAGCAGCGAGGAGTTTGGGGTGCAGCTCTCCCGCATAACCCACCACCTCCCCTGTCCGCAGCGACAGTTTCGCCGCGCGTCCGGGGTGGAATGCCTGGTGGCTGCCTTGGCTGACCACTACCTCCACGCCCAGGACGTCCCCGGCAAGGCGTGCGATGTCCAGGGCGTCTGCCCAGTCCCACACGCGCGGTGCATGTGCAGCCGCGGCAGGGGAATCGTGTCCCGTGAGGACCACGGCAAGGTGGAACGGCTGGGCGGGGACGCCGTCGTACAGTCGGTCCAATACCTCATCGGCAGGCTTCACCCCGAGCGGCGGAATGGAGTCGGTGCCCATCCCTTCGGCCGGCAGGAACACCAGGCCTGATTCGAAGAGTGCCAGGTCGCGGAAACCGCGCGAGTGGTTGCGCTTCGCCACCTCGATGAGTCCCGGCAGGATGGAAGTTCGCAGGAAGCCCTGTTCCTCGCTGATGGGGTTCGCCAGCTTGACGGCGCTGCGGCCGGCACCCTCTTCAGGCATACCGAAGGTGTCGTTGGCCGCCTTTGCGACGAACGGGTAGGACAGCACTTCGGTAAGGCCGGCGTCTGCCAAGGCCTGGATCAGGCGGCGGCGCTGCTGCTGCACGCGCGTCAGGCCGCGCCCGGGAGGCGCCACCGGCAGCGTGGCAGGGATCTGGTCATAGCCCACCAGCCGTGCGATCTCCTCGGAGAGGTCCTCCTTGGTTTCCAGGTCATGCCGCCAGCTCGGGGCAGTAACGCTCCAGTCGCCGTCGTTCTTCACCACGGCCGCGCCAAGGTCCTCAAGGGACGTAACGATCTGCTCTTCCGTGAAATCGATGCCGATCCGGGCGGCAGCAAAGGCTGCCGGAAGCTCAATCGTGGCGGAGTCAGGGGCGGTCCCGACGTCTGTTCCTGCCTCGTCCGCTGTGCCACCGGCCAGTTCAACCAGGAGGTCGACCACCCGCTGTGCGGCGATATCGGCGATATGCCAGTCCACGCCGCGCTCGAAACGCTTGGAAGCCTCGGACGGCAGCCTGTGCCGGCGGCGGGAGCGGGCGATGGAAACTTCATCGAAGTGTGCGGCTTCAACGAGGATGTTCGACGTCGAATCGCCCACCTCGGTTGCCGCCCCGCCCATAACACCGGCGATGCCGATGGGACCGGAAGCGTCGGTGATCAGGAGGTCCTCGGCATCGAGCGCGCGTTCCTTGTCATCCAGGGTGGTGATCTTCTCACCCGCCAGGGCCCGGCGCACCACGATGTCCCCGGACAGCTTGTCGAGGTCGTAGCAGTGCGTGGGCTGGCCGAGTTCCAGCATCACGTAGTTGGAGACGTCCACCGGCAGGGAGATAGACCGGATCCCGGCCAGCCGCAGCCGGGAGCTCATCCACGGCGGTGTGGGCCGGGTGGCATCCACGCCGCGGACGGTGCGGGCCACAAACCGGTCGCAGCCCGGCTTCCCGTAGATGGGCGCGTCGTCGTTGATCTTGACGCCGTAGCCGCCCGAAAGCTCCGCCGGAGCGTTCACGCGGGACGCGGGATCGGTGAAGGAGGTACCGGTGGCGTGGGCGTACTCGCGGGCAACACCACGGATGGAGAAGGCGTAGCCGCGGTCCGGCGTGACGTTGATTTCCGCGGCTTCATCGTAGAGGCCCAGGAGTTCCATGGCGTCGGTGCCGATTTCCGGATCCAGACCAATGCGGGACAGCACCAGGATCCCGTCATGGTCCTCGCCAATGCCCAGTTCGCGGACAGAGGCGATCATGCCGGCGGAAAGGTGGCCGTAGGTCTTCCGGGCGGAGATGTGGAAGTTCCCCGGCAGCACCGCGCCCGGCAGCGTCACCACTACCTTGTCGCCCGCCACAAAGTTGTGGGCGCCACAGATGATGCCCTGCACGCCGGAGGGATCGATGCCCTTGCCGGTGAGGGTCTGTTCCTGCCCCTCGGGGACAACGCGGACCTGGCACCAGGTGATGGTCTTGCCGTTGGTCTGCGGTTCCTTGACCAGGCTCAGGACCTGGCCCACCACGATGGGACCCTGCAGGGCGTCCGTAGGACGGTGGACGTCCTCTTCTTCGAAGCCGACCTTGACCAGCTCGGTCATTACCTCTTCGGCCGTTGCTCCGGCCGGTACCTCTGCGAATTCACGCAGCCAGGAAAGTGGGATACGCACTGTTAGATCTCCATCCCGAAGTGCTCGCTGAAACGTACATCGCCTTCGATCATGTCGCGCATGTCCCCCACCTCGTTGCGGAACATCAGCGTGCGTTCGATGCCCATGCCGAAGGCAAAACCTGAATAGACGTCCGGGTCGATGCCGGCGGCGCGGAGCACGTTGGGGTTGACCATGCCGCAGCCGCCCCACTCGATCCAGCGTGCGCCACCTTTGGCGCCGGGATGCCAGATGTCCAGCTCCGCAGACGGTTCGGTGAACGGGAAGTAGTTGGGGCGCAGCCGGATCTGGGCTTCGTCGCCGAACATCTGCCGGGCAAAGTGCTCCAGGGTGCCGCGCAGGTCAGCCATGCTGAGCTTCCTGTCGATGGCCAGGCCCTCAAACTGGTGGAACACCGGAG
>JBKJVX010000030.1:0-7774 GCA_046717065.1 Arthrobacter sp.
GCGGAGTTCTACTGAGTGCCGGGGCCCCGGGATGGGTTTGGCTGACCAGCCTGGTGCTTCCTTGGTGTGGTTGCAGGCTTCGCAAAGGCCCTGGCCGTTGTTGCTGGTGGTGGGGCCGTCGTTGTGCCACGGAGTGATGTGGTCGTGGTGGCGGATGGGCGCGTCGCAGTAGGGGGTGCGGCAGGTGTCGTCCCGGATTTGAATGAACCTGCGGAGCCCGGGTGGGAAGAGCCGTGCCTTGGAGTCCATCGCGACCGGCTCCCCGTCGGTCGGGGCGGTGTAGAGCCTACGAAGCCAGACCTTGAACCCAGCACTCTCCGGGGTTGCTGTTTCCCTGCCCGCAGGCTCTGAACCAAACGCTCCCATGACTGCTTTTCGTGCCCACCGGGCCGGGACGATGCCGTAGCCGGTGAGTCTGGCTGGTTCACTGTCGCCTTGGAGGGGGGTGCGGTCGGTCATCACGAGCTGGATCTCGACGCCGGTGATGCCGGCTGGGGTGCCGGTGACGTTTTCGACCAGTTGGTCGGCCATGATGGCGCCCTTAGGGCGTTCGTCGCCGGAAGATTTAAGGGCGTCGGCGTGGCGGGTGAGGGCTGCGTAGGCGGCGACGCCTTGCGCGACTGGAATCAGTGCCGTCAGGTAGGCCATGGTGTCGGGCGCAGGGCGCAGGCTGACGGTTCGTTCGGAGGCGGCATGGGAAGCCCGCTTCGCGACCGACTGCGGGTCCCGGCGGTACGCGGCGGCACGGACGGCGCCGGTGATGGCCCGGTCCCCGGCACCGGCGAGGGTGCCGGTGTCCGCGGCGAGCTCTTCGTCCACTGCGGCCCGGTCCTCGGCGGACAGGCACGCTGTTTCTTTCACGATCAGGGTGGCGCGCCACTCGTTCAACTGCCCGGACTCGAGGGCTGCGAGGGTGTGGGGCATCTCGGTGACCAGGGCTTTCCCCAGGCCCAGCAATCTGCCGCCGCGGGATGGAGACTCGCGCCGGGCCAGGGCAATTTCCGCTCCCACCCCAACGCCGAGCTCATCTGCCGGGACACCCGCCGCGGCCTGTTCTTGTCTCCTCGCGAGGCCGTAGGCCACAGCGATCCTGGCCTGCTTAGCAGCGGCCGCCGCTTTCAGATCCTCCAGTTCCCGCAGCTGGTCAATCATTCCCTTACCATCAGGCGCGGGACGGATGGACGCCACAGTGCGCACGGCATCAGCAACCCGGGGACCAGGAAGACTTCCCTTTGCTTGAGTCGCTTCCGGACCCCGGGTTTCCGACGGCGCTGTTGCTTCCATAAACAAAGTCTTCCAGCCGGGCGCGGCAAAAACAGATGCCCGACAAGCTATGTGGATAACTTTCGCCGCAGCCGCAGCCGCAGCCGCAGCCGCAGCACCAGCCAGCGCCCCGCCACACCGGCGGCCAACACCGCCATCATGGTGAGCGCCGAGGCCGGTGGAAGGGTGAAGGCCAGCAAAAGGCAGGCCACGACGCCCGCCGCGTTGAGCCACTTGGGTGCATACCCGGGGTGCGATGCCAGTGTGTAGGCAGAGGCGTTGGCCACCGCGTAGTACAGGAGCACGCCGAAACTTGAAAAGCCCACCACAGTCATGACGTCCGTGGTCAGCAGGAGCAGGATAACGACGGCGGCAACGGCCACTTCTGCAGCGTACGGAACAGTGTGCTTTCCGCCCACCCGGGCCAGCTGCCGGGGAAGGTCCCGTTCACGCGCCATGGCCAAAGTGGTGCGGCCCACGCCGGTAATGAGGGCAAGGAGCGCGCCGAGGCACGCAGCCGCCGCGCCAGCCTGCACCAACGGCGCGCCGGCGGCCAGCCGTGACTGCAGGACCGCTTCCAGCAGCGGGGTCTGAGTGGCCGCCAGTTCTCCGGCGGGAAGGTGGTTGAGCAGCAGCAACGCCAGCGCCAGGTAGATGGCGAAGGCAGCAGCCAGTGCGGCAAGAAGCGCCCTTGGGATGGAGCGGGACGGGTCCTTGACTTCCTCACCCAGCGTGGCAATCCGGGCGTAACCCGCGAAGGCGAAAAACAGCAGTCCGGCAGCCGGCAGCACGCCTCCGGGTCCGCCCGAGGAACCCGCCAGGGCTCCTTCCGCTGCCGGGTGCGGCCCGACGATCGCCGCGACGGCGACCAATACCAGGGTGGCCAGCACCACGCACAGCAGGATGCGGGTCAGCAGGGCCGTCCGGGTGATCCCCAGCAGGTTGACTGCGGTCAACGCCACCACCGCCGCGATGGCCACCGGCACTGCATAGGCGCCGGCCACATAGCTGCCGAATGTCAGCGCCATCGCTGCACACGCAGCGGTTTTTCCGGTGACGAAGCCCAAGCCGGCGAGGAACCCCGGCCACTCACCGAGCTGATTGCGGCCGTAGACGTACGTCCCTCCGCTGGTGGGATACTTCGCTGCCAGGGCAGCTGATGCGACGGCGTTGCAGTAAGCGACGGCCCCGGCGATGACCACCGAAAGGACCAACAAGTTTCCTGCCAACGCGGCGGCGGGGGAGAAGACGACGAATACCCCCGCGCCCAGCATGGAGCCAAGGCCGATAGTGGTGGCATCGAAGGTGCCAAGCCTTCGACGCAGTTGCTGGTGCGCGCTCATGCGGTGACAGTCCCTTTGCAGCGGGTAAACTCGAACGGGATCGTTCCCCGAACGATCCTATTTAACGTTTCCGTATGACTTCCCGTGTTACCCCGCAGAAAGGCGTGCTGTGCTGCGCACACATGACCTCGGATCCCTCCGTTCCGAGCACATTGGACAAACCGTAACCCTCGCTGGCTGGGTGGGCCGCCGTCGTGATCACGGTGGTGTGGCTTTCGTGGACCTGCGCGATGCTTCCGGCGTGGCACAGGTTGTGGTCCGCGAGGAAGAAGTTTTCCACGGCCTGCGCAACGAGTATGTCCTGCAGGTCACCGGCACCGTCTCCAAGCGGCCCGAGGGCAATGAGAACCCTGCGCTGGCCACCGGCGGGATCGAGGTCATGGCGGACAAGGTGGTCATCCTCAACACCTCCGAGCCGCTCCCGTTCCAGATCGACGAGCATGTTGAGGTGGGCGAGGAAGCACGCCTGAAGCACCGCTACCTGGACCTGCGCCGGCCCGGCCCCGCCCGCAACCTCCGGCTGCGGTCAGAGGCAAACCGCGTGGCGCGTGAGCTGTTGCACCAGGACGGCTTCGTGGAGGTAGAAACCCCCACGCTGACCCGTTCGACGCCGGAAGGCGCCCGGGACTTTGTGGTCCCCGCGCGCCTGGCCCCGGGTTCGTGGTACGCCCTGCCGCAGTCACCGCAGCTTTTCAAGCAACTCCTGCAAGTGGGCGGTTTCGAGAAGTACTACCAGATCGCCCGCTGCTACCGCGATGAAGACTTCCGCGCCGACCGCCAGCCGGAATTCACCCAGCTGGACATCGAAGCCAGCTTTGTGGACCAGGACGACATCATTGCCCTCGGCGAAAACATCGTTAAGGCACTGTGGAAGCTGATCGACGTCGAGATCCCGACGCCCATCCAGCGCATCACCTACGCGGACGCCATGGCACGGTACGGCTCGGACAAGCCCGACCTCCGCTTCGACGTGGAGCTGACGGAGCTCACCGAGTTCTTCAAGGAAACCAACTTCGGTGTCTTCAAGGCCCCGTACGTCGGCGCCGTGGTGATGCCGGGCGGTGCCTCCCAGCCCCGCCGCACCTTGGACGGCTGGCAGGAATTCGCCAAGCAGCGCGGACACAAGGGCCTTGCCTATGTCTTGTTCAAGGAGGACGGCGAGCTCGCCGGCCCGGTTGCCAAGAACCTGACCGAGACCGAGCGCGCAGGCCTCGCGGATGCAGTAGGCGCCAAGCCCGGCGACTGCATCTTCTTCGCCGCCGGCGAGAAGTCAGCCGCCCGCGCCCTCCTCGGTGCCGCCCGCGTCGAAATCGGGCACCGCACCGGCCTGATCGACCCCAAGGCCTGGGCTTTCTGCTGGGTAGTGGACGCGCCCATGTTCGAACCCGCCGCAGCAGCGGTGGCGTCCGGGGATGTGGCCGTCGGCGCCGGCAAGTGGACAGCCGTGCACCACGCTTTCACGTCGCCCAAGCCCGAGTTCCTGGACACGTTCGACCAGGATCCGGAGTCGGCCCTGTCCTACGCGTACGACATCGTTTGCAACGGCAACGAAATCGGCGGCGGTTCCATCCGTATCCACGAGCGCGATGTCCAGGAACGCGTCTTCGAACTGATGGGCCTCGACCGCGAGGATGCCCAGACCAAGTTTGGCTTCCTGCTGGAGGGTTTCAAGTATGGCGCCCCTCCGCATGGCGGCATCGCCTTCGGCTGGGACCGGGTGGTGGCATTGCTGGCCGGCGTGGAGTCCATCCGCGACGTTATTGCCTTCCCGAAGACCGGCAACGGTTACGATCCCCTGACCGCGGCCCCGGCCCCGATCACGCCGCAGCAGCGCAAGGAAGCCGGCGTGGACTTCAAGCCGTTGGCCAAGCCGGCAGAGGGCAAGTAAAGCACTGCTGATCCACCTGAAGGCTCTCCTGGAAGGGAGGGCCTTCAGGCTTAACCGCAGACAGGAGTCCTTTTGGTCGACAGCCTCCCCGGTCAGCAGACCCGCGCCTTCGAAACGCTCATGGATTACGAGCCGCTCATGGATGCTGCCTGGCCCGCCGTCGAGCGTTACGACACGGGGGAGTGGGTCCTCCGGGCCGCCGCCGGCGTCACCCAGCGCGCCAACTCCGTGTGGCCGCGGGAGGCCGCCGCGGAGCCCCAGGCCGCGCTGCGCGAGGCGGTGCAGTGGTACCGGAAGCGGCGTCTTCCCCTGATCTTCCAGATAACGGATGCCCCTGCCAACGCCGGGCTGAACGACCATTTGGATGCGCAGGGCTTCACCCGGCAGTCCGAGACGCTCATTATGGTCCGGCCGGCCGGTGTTGAACCTCCGGGTCCGGTAGCTGTCAAGGTTGAAATTTTGGACCAGCCGGACAAGGAATGGCTGGACCTTTGGTGGAGCGTGGACGGCCGGGGCGGCCAAGCCGAACGGGAGACGGCGCACACCATTCTGGCCGGGTGCCCTTCGCTCTATGCCCTGGCGAGGGACGACGACGGCGGGCCGGCCGCCGTCGGGCGCCTCGCCCTGGTGGAAGGAACTGGCGGCATCTACTGCATGGCCACTTCACCGTCCTACCGGAGGCGCGGCTACGCTTCGACCGTGCTGCAGGCGCTCCTGTCCGAAGGGGACGCGCGCGGTCTTGCCGCCACCTGGTTGCTGGTCACGGCGGCCAACCAGGCAGCCCAGCAACTGTACAGCCAGGCCGGGTTCGAGGCGTCGGGCCGCTACCTCTACCGCCAGCAGCGGCCCCGGCGCGCCCTGACGGGCTGCTGAAGCGCTAGCGCAAGGCCAACGGCCGTTCCGTCCGGCTTCAGACGCGGGAGCCTACGCGGGCGGGTCGATGACCTGGATCCGAACCGAGCAGGCGTCCGCTGCCGCCTTCCTCAGCACCGCAGCCTTGGGGTCCGGAACGTCAAGGTAGGCCAGGCGGGGCAGCCCGGCATAGTCCTTCAGGGCCGCGTGGTCGAGGACAAAGCCCGCCAACGCCCGGTCGCCGCCGGGAACCACATATTCGAACGGCTCACCGCTGAACACCCGAAGGGCATGTTCAGCAACAGCGTCCACCAAAGCATCCGCTTGGTTGGACCGCCGCCGGGCGAACCGCTGCTGGGACTGGCCGCCCGCGGCGGTCCGGGATTGCACGTAGGTGGACCCGACTTTCGAAGCCAAGGGCACGCCCTCACTGACCACCGCAACCCCGTAACCTCCACGCCGGACGAGGAGGAGGCCGAGCCGGCGCGGCTGTGACGCGAGGGAGGCCAGCCGTTCCAGCGCGTCAACTCCGCGGCCCGGCCTGCCATCACTGGGCCAGGGCGCCTGCAGGAGCGCTTCGGCGCCGTCGTCAGCGAGGAGGCGCAGCCCGTCGTCGTCATCCCGAACCTGGAACCCGCGGTGCGCGGCGCCGAACCTCTCCGCCCAACCGGGCAAGCGGCTGCCCGGGACGTATGCAGTGCGGACGGAGGGCGGCCGCTGCCCGCCGGCGGAGGTACGTGCGGACATGCTGGCATCCTTCGCTGAACGGCTGCGGCTTCCGCGGAAGCCATGGGTGAACTGGAAGTAGCCTATCTATGTGGAAGATCTCTTCGGGCACGGGCCCGGCAATGATGACGACGACGGTCCCGTTGCCGCCGACAGCACCGTCTCCAGCGGGAGCGCAAAGCCGCGGAGTCCGCTCGCCGTGCGGATGCGCCCACGGACGGTCGATGAGGTAGTAGGCCAGCAGCACCTGCTGGGCCAGGGCTCGCCGTTGAGGCAACTGGCCGCGGGAGCGGATGCTGCCGGACCGGCAGGGCCCAGCTCGCTGATCCTGTGGGGTCCTCCCGGGACCGGGAAGACCACGCTCGCGCACGTGATCGCCAGGGGGCCGGGACGGAAGTTCGTGGAACTTTCGGCCATCACCGCCGGGGTCAAGGACGTGCGGCGGGTGATGGATGATGCCCTGACGGCCCGCGACCTGTACAAAACCACTACCGTCCTGTTCCTCGATGAGATCCACCGCTTCAACAAGGCGCAGCAGGATGCCCTGCTGCCCGGCGTCGAAAACCGCTGGGTGGTCCTGGTGGCGGCCACCACCGAGAACCCGTCGTTTTCCGTGGTCTCGCCGCTCCTGTCCCGCTCCCTGCTGCTGACCCTCAAGCCGCTGACTGACGCCGACATCGAAGGGCTGCTGGAGCGGGCGGTTGCGGACGCCCGCGGCCTGGCGGGGAAGGTGGAGCTCGATGACGAAGCCCTGGCGCACCTTGTCCGGCTCTCCGGCGGTGATGCCCGGCGTGCCCTGACGGCGCTGGAGGCGGCGGCGGGCGTTGCGTTCGGGGACGCTGACGACGCCGGCGAGGGCCTGGTGAAGGTGGAACTGAAGCACACCGAGCGCGCCCTGGATGTTGCCGCTGTCCGCTACGACCGGGCCGGCGACCAGCACTATGACGTGGCCAGCGCCTTCATCAAGTCCATCCGCGGATCCGATGTTGACGCCGCCCTGCACTACCTGGCGCGGATGCTCGAAGCGGGGGAGGACCCCCGGTTCGTCGCACGCCGGATCGTCATCTCGGCAGCCGAGGATGTGGGGATGGCTGATCCCACTGCCCTGCAGACGGCCGTGGCCGCAGCCCAGGCCGTGCAACTCATCGGCATGCCCGAGGGGCGGATCATCCTGGCCGAAGCCGTGGTGCACCTGGCCACGGCGCCAAAGTCCAACGCCGCATATATGGGCATCAACAAGGCCATCTCCGATGTGCGGGCAGGGCTGGGGAACGGCATCCCCGCCCACCTGCGGGACGCGCACTACCCGGGTTCCAAGCAGCTGGGCCACGGCCTTGGCTACAAGTACGCCCATGACGCTCCCCACGGAGTAGCCACCCAGCAGTACCCGCCCGATGATTTGGTGGGAAGGGACTACTACCAGCCCACTGCCAACGGCGCGGAGCGGGACATCGCTGTACGGCTGGAGCGGCTGAGGAAGATTGTCCGTGGCCAGTAGGCGCCGTGGTAGGATGGATGTTTGTCTGGCAAGGCGCGGACGCACAATCTCCCCAATTTTACGTTGAGAAGGTTATGCCTGTGCCCAGTAGCAAAAGGCAGCGGTTGGCCGATGCTCTCCATCGTGGAGGCCAGTAACACTGACACACCGCAGATATTGGAAGGACACAAGTGGCTAACAACACTCGTGCTCGCCGTACCGCAC
>JBKJVX010000031.1:0-17737 GCA_046717065.1 Arthrobacter sp.
TTCGTCTCCGTGCAGCACCCGGGCGAGGACGGTAAGTTCGAGGCGCAGGTGTCCTTCTTCCCGGATTACGTCAAGGAAGGCACGACGCCGGCTCCGGGCCAGGCACGCGCGCCGCGCCCGTCCGTGATCCAGGTGTTCCGCGGCTAGGTTCGCCCCCGGTGATTGAGCCTGTCGAAATCCAACGCTCTCTCCCTTAACGCGGGTAATTCCAGGACGCTCTATCACTCTCTTCAGGAGAGTGATAGAGCGTCCCGGGTTAAGGCGCATCAAGTGAGCGGGCGTCGGGGGGTGGTGCGGAGGGTGAGGGGGCGTTGGCCGTTTTGGTGCAGGAAGTGATGGCGCGTCGGGAGTGGCAGACTGGTTTGGTGACTTCGCACAACGATTCCGCCCCCGACGCTCCCCACCAAGACGCATCCCCTGCAGACTCTTCCCCCGCAGAGACTTTCCCCGCAGCGGCTTCCGACGCCGCGCGTTCGTTGAGCGCCGTGGCGGCGGCGCGGACCGCCGTCGGGGTCCTGGTGGACGGCGGTGTACAGCACGTGGTGGTGTCGCCCGGGTCCCGGTCCGCTCCCATGGCCTACGCGCTGGCGGAGGCATCGGCGGAGGGCAAGGTGGAGCTGCTGGTCCGCATCGACGAGCGTTCCGCCGGCTTCACGGCGCTGGGCCTGGCCCTGTCCACCGGCTCGCCCGCCGCCGTCCTCACGACGTCCGGGACCGCCGTCGGCAATCTCCTCCCGGCGGTGATGGAGGCAAACCATGCGGCCGTCCCGCTCATCGTCCTGTCCGCTGACCGGCCGGACGAGCTGCGCGGCACCGGCGCCAACCAGACCACCATCCAGCCCGACATCTTCGGCGAACAGGTGCGCTTCGCCGTCGACGTCCCCGCAGGTACTGACCCCGAACGCGCCATCCGGACCGGCCTGTCGGCGGCCACCGGTGCGTTCCCCGACCTGGCCCCCGGCCCGGTCCAGCTCAACCTGGCGTTCCGCGATCCGCTGGTTCCCGAGGCCGGGGCGAAGTTGCCGGCGGCGGCAGAACGGCCGCGATACCGGTTGGCCAATGAGCCGCTCGTGATGAACCTGCCGCCTGCATCCGGAAACCTGCCCGAACGACGCACGGTGGTACTCGCAGGGCACGACGCCGGCCCAGTCGCCGAGGCCTTCGCCCGCGCGCACGGCCTGCCGCTGCTGGCCGAGCCGTCTTCCAACGCCCGCTTCGGGCCGAACGCCGTGGGCCCGTACCGGCTTCTGTTGGAGCACTTCGGAGCCGGGTCCGCAGCGCCGATTGAGCGGGTGGTCCTGTTCGGCCGGCCGACTCTGTCCCGGCCGGTCGCAGCCCTGCTGGCCCGCGCGGACGTTCAAGCCGCTCTCTACCAGCCGGTTCCGGTGGCCTGGTACGAGCCTGGCCGGCGCACTGAGCTGCCCCTGGAAAGCCTTGCGGACCTGGCAGATTTTGCCGGCCGCGGGCCGGCCACGTGGCTGGATACCTGGCTACTTGCCGGATCAGCCGCCCAGCACGCGCTGGACCGCATCCTGGCTGAGGGAGCGCCGGCCACCGGTCCGGCCGTCGGCTCGCTGGTGTGGCAACACGCCCGGGGCCAGCTGCTGCTGGGCTCCTCCAACGGAATCCGCGACGTGGACCTGGCCGGCCTGCCCGCTCCTGAACCTGCCGCCACGGTTTATGCCAACCGCGGCCTCGCCGGGATCGACGGCACCGTCTCCACGGCCACCGGCATTGCACTCGGTGGTCGGCAGGAAACCACCGTCCTGCTGGGCGATGTCACCTTCCTGCACGACGCCGGCGGCCTGCTCCTGGGCAGCGGGGAGGAGGAGCCGCACCTGCGGATCGTTGTGCTCAACGACGCCGGCGGGGCGATCTTCGACCTGCTGGAGCACGGCGCGGTGCGTGAGGCGGGAACGTATGGTGACGCCGTCGAGCGCCTCTTCAGCACCCCCCATACGGTGGACATTGCGGCACTTGCTGCAGCGTACGGCGTCGGGCATTGCTCGGTAAGTACGACGGCGGCACTCGCCGAGGCGCTCACCCAGCCGATCGAGGGCCGCAGCATCGTGGAAGTCCGCACCGACCGGCAGGGCCTGCGCGCCCTTCACGGCCGGATCAAAGAGGCCGTCGCCGCCGCGGTCAGGGGAGTGCTGGCGCGGTAGCCCAGGAGCAGTGCCCTGTGGACCTATTCCGTCGGCGGTGTGAACTGGCTGGCGGTGAACTGTGCTCCCTGGGGATCCCGGATTAGAGCCTGACGCGTCCAGTCGGTATCTTCCTGGCTGAGGATCTGCGCGCCGAGCCGTTCGGCGTCCAGGACCGCCTGGTCCCGGTCGGCAACGGTAAACGTGACATGCCAGTGTGGGGGTTCGTTGGCGGCAGTGTCGCCGACCCAGGCGATGGCGTCCTCGAAGCCGGGCGGGGCGGAAATCTCTGAGTGCCGCGTCCTGATGTCTGGGTAGATCGTAGCCTCGAGATGGTCGCCGTAGCCGGGGCGTCGGATCATCAGCCCGAAGCCGACGTCGTCCACCTGCCATCCGAACGCGTCCTCGTAAAACACCATGGCGGCGCTCCGGTCATCCGTGTGCAGGTCGCTGAAATTCCAGGCTCCAGGCTGATTGACGGCCTGCGCCCCCGGCCGCCGCCTCGCCTGCCAGATGCGGAACGCGACACCCCGCGGATCGGTCAGGAACGCGCTGCGTCCGCCCTCACCTGCGTCTTCCGGTGGTGATAACACCTTGGCCCCGGCTGCGGTGAGCCGCTCCACTGCAGCATCCGCGTCATCTACTGCTATGTACGTGTTCCACGCTGTGGTTCCCCCTGACCCGCTGGCTATACCGCCGACCTCCCGGCCGGCGAGCCGTGCTATCAGGTACCTTCCTGGCGCTCCCGGCGGCATCACGTCTTCAAACGTCCAGCCGAAGAGGCCGCCGTAGAACTCCTTGGCGGCCTCGACGTCAGGCTGCTCGGTGTCCACCCAGCACGGGACACCCTGCGGGTAGGTCCGTTGGTTCATGCCTCGCTCCTGTTCATGCTTTCCTTCATTGCGGCTTCGAATGCAGGCAAGCTGCGTTCGATCATGTCCTCGTTGGCAGTGAGGGAGATCCGGAAGAAGCCGGGCGTCTCGAACAGCACACCCGGAAAAACAAAGACATCCCGGCGGACGAGTGACTCGGTGAACGCCTCGTCGTCCGGAATGGGGGAGGTGGCAAACAGGTAGAACGTGCCCTCCGGCCGGTGGACGCGGTAACCCATGCCGCCCAGCGCGTCCACCAGCCGGTCCCGGCGCCGCTGCAACTGGCCGACGTCGATGGTGAACGTCTCCAGTTCTGGAAGCGCGTGCTGCAGCAGCGCATTCGGGTACACCCACCCCATCGCCACCTGCAGGCCGGTGATGGCCGGGCGCATCTCCTCCCGCTGCGGCATCGTGGGCGGCAGCGCCAGGTAGCCCACCCGCTGGCCCGGAGAGAGGTGGGTTTTGCCGTAGGAATAGGCCAGCAGAGTGTGCGCATAGAACTCCACGGGACTGTGGAAACGGAGGCCATCGAACACAATCCGGTTGTAGGCCTCGTCTGAGACCAGGTAGATCCGCCTGCCGATCCTCACCGAGGCCGCCTCCAGCATTTCCGCCAGCCGAAGCAGCAGCTCGGGAGGGTAGATCCGTCCCGTGGGATTGTTGGGTGAATTGACGATCACAACCCTGGTGCGCTCCGTGATGGCAGACTCAATCGCGTCCAGGTCCAGGTCGAACGTTGCCGTGCTGACTTTCACCTTCACCGGGACGAGGCCGGCTTCAAGGATCAGCGGCTCGTACAGGAACCACGGGGGCAGGCTGTAAATCACCTCATCACCCGGATCGCTGACCGTCTTCAGAGCCAGGGCGATGGCGGCAAAACCTCCGGTGGTCAGATAGATGTCTTCCGTCCGGAACGGCACATCCAGCAGCCGCTGAAGGGATTTCGCGGCCGCCTCCCGGGCAGCTGCGCCGTTGGTCTGGTATGCGAACCACTGGTCGTGCTGCGGAGTAAGGGCATCCCGCAACGTATTGACGTACCGGTCGGGCGGCATCTGGTGCGGGTTGCCGAATGTGAAATCACAGATGTCCGACTGGGCTTTCCGGCGCAGGCTGGCCGCCGTGAGGTAGGCGTCCACCCGTTGGAACGAGGGGATAGATGCCAGCCGTGCAGCGCGGACTGATACAGCCGAGGTTGGCCACGGTGTGGTTGTCGGGTCTGTCATGCCGGCGCTCCTCTATTGGCCGGCCAGGGTGGGACGGCAAATCGGATGGGCAGCACGCTGCTGAGCCAGGGCTGTAGTGGGACCTATTGTGTGCCGCGGCACCGCGGAAGTAAATGCCCGGGCAAGTGGCGCGTGCCGCCGTCGCACGCGTTGTGAGCGGCGGCGCGCAAGCCACCCCGGACGCAGAAATTCCCTGCCGCTGCGGATATATCCGGGCGCCAGGGAATCTGCGTGTCGAAACTGGAGGAAGGTTACTCCTCGATATCAATGTGCGTCGGGTCGAGCACGCGGCGCAGGAACTCCTTCGTGCGTGCCTGGGTGGGGGCGGAAATGACCTGCTCGGCCACGCCTTCCTCCACCACAATGCCACCGTCCATAAACACCACGCGGTCGGCCACTTCACGGGCGAAGCCCATCTCGTGGGTAACCACCAGCATGGTCATACCCTCCTTGGCAAGGTTCCGCATCACGGAGAGGACATCGCCCACTGTCTCGGGGTCCAGGGCCGAGGTCGGCTCGTCGAACAGCATCAGCTCCGGATCCATGCTGAGCGCGCGGGCAATGGCCACACGCTGCTGCTGGCCGCCGGAGAGCTGGTCCGGGAAACGGTCCGAGAGGTGCCCCAGTCCCACGCGCTCCAGGTTGTGCATTGACACCTTGTCCGCTTCAACCTGGGACCGCTTGAGGACCTTCGTCTGGGCGATGGAGCAGTTGCGCTTGGCATCCAGGTGCGGGAACAGGTTGAACTGCTGGAACACCATGCCCAGCTTGCGGCGCATCTTGTCGATGTCCACATCGGGATCGGTCGCCTCGAAGCCGCCCACGTGGATGCTGCCCTTGTTGGGCTGCTCCAACAGGTTCACGCAGCGCAGGAGGGTGGACTTGCCGGAGCCGGACGGCCCGATCAGGCACACCACTTCGCCGGGAGCCACGTCCAGGCTGATGCCTTTCAGGACCTCATTGGATCCGTAGGACTTTCGCAGGTCCTTGATCTCCACGCCGGCGGCGTGGACGGTTGCCGTGCCACCGCGGGAGTTGTTTACGACGTCGTTCATGGTCTTCGCTGCCTATCGGTTTGACCGCGCAGTGCGGCTTTCGAACTTCCGGGCCAGGAAGCTCAGGGGGATGGTGATCACCAGGTAGAAGGCTCCGGCCACCAGGAGCGGGGTCAGGCCTGCGCCGAGGCTGGAGATGCCGTCGCGGCCGAACTTGGTGAGCTCGTACTGGGAAGCGGTGAGGCCCAGGACGTAGATCAGCGAGGAGTCCTTGGTCAGCAGGATGACCTCGTTGGTCAGGGGCGGCAGGACGATCTTGAACGCCTGCGGGATGACGATGGTGACCATGGCCCGCCACTGCGGCATGCCCAGGGAGCGGGCTGCTTCGAGCTGGCCCTTCGGTACCGCCTGCAGGCCGGCACGGAGGGTTTCGGCGATGTAGGCCGAGGCAACCATGCCCAGCGAAATCATCACGATCACAGTAATGTTCCACGAGACACCGAACGCCAGCGGGACGCCGTAGCCGAAGGCGATGAAGACCAGCAGCGCCGGGATTCCGCGGAAAAACTCGATGTAGCCGGTGGCAATCCAGCGGTACAGCGGGAAGCTTGAGAGCTTCATCAGGGCCAGCAGCAGGCCGCCGGAGAGGCCCACGATGAAGCCGAGGAAGGTGTAGATCAGGGTGTTCACCAGGCCGGTCATGAAGATGCCGGGGAACATGGGGCCGATCTTGCCGAAGTTGAAGACGCTGTTGCCGATGGTCTCCCAATCGGTGGCCAGGATCAGCGCGGCGATGGCCACAACAAAGATTCCGGCCTGGACATACAGGCTTACTCTGGCTCGCTGACGTGCGGTCATTGCCATGGGTTGCTCACATTCGTTGTGCGTGGCAGAGGCCCCGGACGGACTGCGGTACAGCTCGTCCGGGGCCCCGGCTGCGTAGTTCTCAGGGCCGTGACCGAACCAAGGCGGGGGAGCCTCAGGCCTGCACGGCGACTACTTGGCGGTGGTTGGCTACTTGGCGGCTTCGCCGAACCAGGTGGTCTTGAACTTCTCAAGGGAGCCGTCGTCGGTCAGGCGCTTGAGGGTGCCGTTGACCTTCTCAGCCATGGCGGTGTTGCCCTTCTTGATGGAAATGCCCAGCTGCTCGCCGGTGGCAAATTCCTCAACGCTCTTGAACTTGGGCTGGTCCTTGATGGCATAGCCCAGGACGGACTGGTTGCCCAGGGCTGCGTCGATGGTGCCGGCCTCAAGCGCCTGCACCAGGAGGCCCGTGTCCTCGAACTGCTGGGCGTCGAGGCCCTGCTCCTGGGCGTAGTCGGCCCCGGTGGTGGCCTGCTGGACGCCCACCTTCTTGCCCTTGGCGTCAGCCAGGCCGTTGATGCCGGAATCATCGCTGGCTACCAGGGCCAGGTCGTCATCCAGGTACGGGGTGGAGAAGTCCATGACGGACCTGCGGGTGTCCGTGATGGAGATGGAGGAGATGCCCAGGTCGCACTGGGTCAGGGCGGTGCCGGTCTCGATGGCCTCGAAGGAGCTGTCCACGATGCTCAGTTCGGCGCCGAAGTCCTTCGCGAGCTCCTTGGCGATGTCCACGTCAAAGCCGACCGTCTGGCCGTCCTTCTCGAATTCGAACGGCTCGTAGGGGATATCCGAGCACACAGTGAGCTTGCCGGAGTTGATGAGCTGGATGCCGCCTTCGGAAGCTGCCGGAGCGGAGCTTCCGCCGCCGCAGGCCGTGAGAGTGAGGGCGCCGACGGCGAACAGTGCTGCTGCCTTGGCGGTGATCTTGGCCGTGGCCAGGGACTTGAGCTGCATGTTTCTTACCTTTTGTTGCAGGAGTATGCGGTACTAAATCGGTTCATAGTGTAGCGCCGTTTAGGAGATGTGCATCACAGGAAACTTAGATTCACTATTGGATAACTAAGTTACTGCTGTTTGCAAGCTAGGGGAAGGGGGAGTGTCTTGGATGCCGGACATCCTGCCCAGAGGAACCTAGTTGTTGATTCCAAGCGACTCCAGCATCGGCCGGAACTTCGCCCAGGTCTCGGCGAGCTCGGCTTCCGGCAGCGAGCCATCAACTATGCCGCAGCCGGCATATAGCCGCACCGTGTCGTGGGACTCAATGACGGCGCCACGCAGGGCGATGCCCCATTCTCCGTTTCCGGCAGCGTCCAACCAGCCCACCGGCCCGGCGTACGGCCCGCGGTCCAAGTGCTCCAGTTTGCGGATTAGTGCCCCGGCCACCTGGGTGGGGGTTCCGCAGACGGCAGCAGTGGGGTGGAGGGCATTGATCAGCGCCAGGCAGGTTGGGACGTGCCCCTCCACCTCGGCCAGCTCCGCCTTGACGTCCGACGCCAAGTGCCAGACATTGGGCAGCTCCAGGATGAACGGTTCGTCGTGGGCGTTCATGGCCTCCGAGAACGGCGCCAGCTGGGACGTCAGCGACTGGATGGCGATCTCGTGCTCGTGCCGCTGCTTCTCCGATCCCGCCAGCACACGGGTGGCGTAATCCATGGGAAGGCCGTCCTCCCCGTGCGCATCGCGGCGGTCCAAAGTGCCGGCCAGCACACGTGCCTGTGCCGTGCGCCCCTCCACCTGGATCAGCATCTCGGGCGTGGCACCCACCAGCCCGTCCACTCCGTAGGTCCAACATTCGCGGTACCGGCCGGCCAATTCGCGCAGCACCTTGGCAGCGTTCACGCCGGAGGGAACAGTGGCCACAACGTCCCGCGCCAGCACCAGCTTCTCCAGCGCGCCCGTCCGGATCTCGGCCACTCCCGCGGCCACGGCGGCCATCCAGTCCTTCTCGCTCAGCGAGCCCGTGTGCAGGGTTGCGCCGGCCGCCAGAGGAAGGGGACGTACGACGGCGCCGCCCGCCTTGGCATGAGCGGTACCTGGGGTGCCGTTCCCGGCGAAGCCTGCTGCCGCCGTCGTGCGTTCCGACGCCGTGCTTCCACCGGCGGAACCGCCCCCCAGCCAGCGGTCCAGCGCGGCGAGTGCGCCCGCCTCGGTGAGGGGGCCGTCGTCGAACGTCAGCTGGGTGACCCAGACCTGGCCGTCACGGACGCCCACCACAATCTCGGGCACGATCAGCCGGGACTGGTGGGCTGACGTCTTGGAGAAGGCGAAGGAGCCAAAAGCGACGGGGCCGGTGCCGGGGAGTTCCACGGAGTCGGTGATGTCGGCCTCGAGTACCAGGTGCCGCCACCAGATATCAGCCTCGAGGAAGCGTTCCGGGCCGATTGCGGTGAAGCGGGTGATCTCGCCGAAACCCACCAGTCCAGCCTCGCGGCGGGTCCAGCAGAGGACATCGTCCCGGACCAGAAACGAAGGCAGCCCCCCAGTGAATTTTTGGCCATCAAGGGGGACTGTCAAGGTTCGGAACGTGCTGGTCATGATTGCTCCACGGTACTCCTTTTTACCCCTCGTAAAGCGCACAAAGGAGTACTTTGGGCTGCGCATACCCCAGAACCCGCGCCGGGCGTAGCCTTCAGCTATGGACGCCGAGGTCCGCATCCTGAACCTTTGCACTGGGATTATGGTGCCGTGCCTGGTGCAAGGTGGGTCGACAGCGAAGCCGTTGCTGCTGCTGCACGCCTGGGGTGAATCGCGCCGCAGCTTCGACCGGCTGATCCCGCTCCTCGCCAATTTCCGGATTCTCGCCCCCGACCTGCGCGGCCAGGGTGAGGCGGACAAACCAGTTGGTGGGTACTCCCTGCAGGAACAGGCGGAGGACGTTGCGGCGATCCTCGATGCCCTGCACCTGAAGTCCGCGTCCACCCTGGGCTCCTCCAGCGGCGGCTACATTGCCCAGCAGCTGGCCGTCAGTCATCCCGAGCGCGTGGACGCGCTGGTCCTGGTTGGCGCGCCGCTGACCCTTAACCGCAGGCCGGCGTTCGCTGACGAGGTGGAAGCCCTCACCGAGCCCATCAACGAGGACTGGGTGCGGCAGTCCCTCCTGTGGTTCCAGCTGGGCAGGCCGGTTCCGCAGTGGTACTTGGACGACCGCGTGCGTGACGGCCTCAGCATGCCCCTACACGTCTGGAAATCCGCTCTGGCTGGGCTTTACCAGGCCACACCGCCCCTGGACCTGGGAGCCATCCGCGCGCCCACCCTCATCCTGCGGGGTGAACAGGACCATCTCCTGCCGCAAGCCGACCACGAAGTACTTGCTGCCCGCATCCCGGGCTCGGTCCTGAAGGTCTATCCCGGCGTCGGCCACGTGGTCCTGTGGGAGGACCCGGAGCGAGTGGCGGGGGACACCAACGCGTTCCTGGGTTAGCTCGGCTGGCCAGCCGGGGGACCGCTGGGGCAGGGCTTGGTCGGGACCCTCCCGAACATTTGAGACAATGACATGGTGAACCGAGCATCCTTGGATAAGCGTCCGGACGAAGTAGCCACGATGTTTGACGACGTCGCCCCCAAATACGACGTCGTCAACGATGTCCTGTCCCTGGGGCAGACCCGCCGCTGGCGCAAGATCGTCGTGGACGCGATGGAAACCACCAAGGGGCAGCGAGTCCTGGACCTCGCCGCCGGAACGGGCACGTCCAGCGAGCCGTATGCCGATGCCGGCATAGACGTCGTGGCGTGCGACTTCTCGCTCGGAATGCTCAAGGTGGGCAAGCGCCGCCGGCCGGACATCGACTTCATTGCCGGGGACGCCACCAACCTGCCGTTCGCCGACAACACCTTTGACGCCACCACCATCTCCTTCGGCCTGCGCAACGTCAACGAGCCGAAGAAGGCGCTGGAGGAGATGCTCCGCGTCACCAAACCCGGCGGCCGGCTGGTCATCGCCGAGTTCTCGCAACCCGTGGTCCCGCTCTGGCGCACCATGTACACCGAATACCTCATGCGCGCCCTGCCGGCCATCGCCGTCAAGGTCGCCTCCAACCCGGACGCATACGTTTACCTGGCCGAGTCCATCCGCGCGTGGCCGGACCAGGACCACCTTGCTGCCTGGCTGGAGGAGTCGGGCTGGGAGAAAGTCACCTACCGGAACCTCACCGGCGGCATCGTGGCGGTGCACCGTGCATTCAAGGCCCCCGAGTCAACTGCAGGCGCTCCCGGGGGAACGGCTGCCGCCATCGCCGCGCACAAGGGCCCCGTGGCCAAGCTGCGCCGCAACATCACCCGCTGACCTGTGAGGGTACTGATAGTCGGCGCGGGGCCGGCCGGCTCCACTGCCGCGTACTACCTTGCCAAGGCAGGCATCGCCGTCACGGTTTTGGAGAAGACGAGCTTCCCGCGCGAGAAGGTTTGCGGCGACGGCCTCACCCCCCGCGCCGTCCGCGAAATCCAGAAACTTGGCCTGCCGCACCCTGAAGATGACGGCTGGCGCCGCAACAAGGGCCTGCGCCTGGTCGCCGGGGGCAGGACCATCGAGCTGCCCTGGCCCGAGGTTTCCGACTTTCCGCAGTACGGCCTCATCCGCACGCGGCTGGGTTTCGATGAGGAACTGGCCCGCCACGCCCAGGCCGCGGGGGCGGAAATCCTTGAGCGGCACAGCGTTACTGAAGCCCTTCGAACCGACGACAGCCGGGTCACCGGCGTCCGTGCCGCCATCCTTGACGAGGCCGGACGCAAGACGGGGGAGACGCGCGAGTTCAGTGCCGACGTCGTACTCGCCGCCGACGGAAACTCCACCCGCACGGCCGTATCCCTCGGCATCCAAAAGCGCGACGACCGCCCGCTCGGCGTTGCCGTCCGCACGTACTTCACCTCGCCGCGCACGGACGATGACTGGATGGAAGGCTGGCTGGAGCTCCCCGGCCGCGACGGAAAGCTGCTGCCGGGCTACGGCTGGGTGTTCGGCGTGGGCGACGGCACCTCCAACGTTGGCCTCGGCATCCTGAACTCCTCCAAGGAATTCGGCAAGCTCGACTACAAGCAGGTCCTGCGCGACTGGACCGCCGGCATGCCCGCCGAGTGGGGCTTCACACCGGAAAACCAGGTGGGCGAAATCCGCGGCGCCGCGCTGCCCATGGGCTTCAACCGCACCCCGCACTACTCGCCCGGGCTGCTCCTGCTCGGTGACGCGGGCGGAATGGTCTCCCCGTTCAACGGCGAGGGCATCTCCTACGCCATGGAGTCCGCCCGGTTCGCGGCCGAGTTCATCATCGACGCCTCCTCACGCGCTGCGTCCTCGGGCGGAACGCACGACGCCGACGCGCACCTCTCGCGGTACGCGGAGCATGTGCGGGACCAGTGGGGTTCGCACTTCACGCTGGGGCGGGCGTTCGCAGCGCTGATCGGCAAGCCTGCGGTCATGAAGCTCGCGCTGCGGACCGGCATGCCCATCCCGGTACTGATGCGGTTCGTGGTCCGGCTTTTGGCCAACCTCACGGACCCCTCCGCGAAGGGCTTCGAGGACCGGGTGATCCGGGTCCTGGAGTCGCTGGTCCCGGCCACATCCAATACCCAGTCGGTTTCGAATCAGCGGTATCCGCAACAAAAAGTTAGGGTTAACCAGTGAACAACCCCGCAGACCACAGCTGGACGCACGCCGGACACGGCCTGCCGGACTCCGAACCCAGCCTCAACACCACCGCCATCGCGACGGGTTTGCAGCTGCCCGCAGGCTTCGCTGCCATCGCCGGGGATGCCGAGCTGGGGCCGGCCCTCACCAACAACCTTGCCCGGGTGGAGAAGAAGCTCCGCGAGGCCATTGCGAACTCGGATCCGCTGGCGGACGCAACGTCGCGCCACCTTGTGGAAGCCGGCGGCAAGCGCATCAGGCCTTTGCTCACCCTGCTGTGCGCCCACCTCGGGGACCCATCGCTTCCGGCCGTGGTGCAGGCCGCCGTCGTGGTGGAACTGACCCACCTCGCCACCCTGTACCACGACGACGTGATGGACTCAGCCCCGTTCCGCCGCGGTGCGCCCACGGCCCACGAAGTATGGGGCAACTCGGTGGCGGTCCTGACCGGCGACCTCATCTTTGCCCGGGCCTCGATCCTGGTTTCCGAACTCGGTTCGCGGGCGCTGGGGATCCAGGCCCGTACCTTCGAGCGGTTGTGCCTGGGCCAACTGCACGAAACCGTGGGGCCGCGTCCGGACGAGGATCCCGTGGAGCACTACCTTTCCGTCATTGCGGACAAGACCGGCTCCCTGGTTGCCGCATCCGGCCAGCTTGGTGCGATTTTTGCCGAAGCCGATCCTGCCTACGAGTCAGTCCTCGTGGAGTACGGCGAAAAAGTGGGCGTGGCTTTCCAGCTTGCCGACGACGTCATCGACGTCACCGGCATCAAGGTTAAGTCAGGCAAGTCACCGGGGACGGACCTGCGCGAAGGCGTTCCCACTCTGCCGGTGTTGCTCCTGCGCCGGGCTGCCGCGGAGGGTGACAGCTCCGCCGTCGAACTTCTCAAGCTCATCGACGGCGACCTGACCTCCGATGAAGCCTTGGCCGAGGCGGTGGCGGCGCTGCGCGGGCACCCGGTGACTGCGGAGTCATGGGTTGTGGCGCGCGAGTGGGCGAACGAGGCTATTGCCGCGCTTGCCCCGCTCCCCGAAGGTGTGGTCAAGGAATCGCTGTCCAACTTCGCGCTGGCTGTGGTGGACCGCGCCAGTTAGCCCTTGTGGTGTTTGGAAGCCCGGCTCCCGGATGGTGCCGGGCTTCTTTCTTTTAGGGCCAACAGTGCCTGGTCCTGGCGTCCCGGCTGCTTTCCCAGGGGTAGCCGTTAAACGGGATAGCCCCGGTCCGCAGCAACGATACGAGTCATACGTTGCCGTGAACCGAGGCTATCTCTCCGTTCGCATCAGACCCGCCGGAGGCGTTTAGCGGATCCGTGAATAGTGTATGACAGGTCTGTCACAAGATGCAAGTTTTCTGTTACTGACGGTGTCAAAGACTTTCAAGCCCTCTTTGGGGCACATTGCGCCGTCCGCCTGGCCTTTCCTGACGGTGAGCCGGCGCGTCCGTGTCGAAGTGCCCCACGAAGGCAGGCTTGTCCACATAATCAAGGACCGCGCTGCCCTTACCTTCCCAGCCAAGGCACCGTGGAGGCATGGACATTGAAGCTTTCCTAAACAGGTACGCGGGCGTAGCGCGCAATTCAACGCTCCGTCAGGCAGGCTTCTCCCGCAGCAGCATCGATAAAGCCTTGGCGTCCGGCCGGATAGTGCGCCTGAGGCGGGGCATCTACAGCCTGCCGCGGGAGGCGGGTGTCCTTGGCATGGCGCTGCAGTACAACGCCCTGTTGACCTGCTTGTCGGCTGCACCGACGTATGGGCTGTGGACGGTGCAAAAACCAGACGCATTACACCTGAGCCCCGGGCATAAGAGGACCCCGCCGGGCGCACTTGCCCACGGGAAGTGTTCACATCCACGCCACCGCTGGCTGCCGATCGCCGGGCTGGCGGACGTGCTGATCCATTCCTTGCGGTGCCTGCCGGAGATCGAGGCGCTGGTCATGGTGCAGTGTGCCGCTCAGCGCGGAGACATCAGGGTGGAGTTCCTGTGCCGCAAGCTCCCCGGAAACCGTAATGCCCGGGCCAGGGCAGTCCTGGACTACGTGATCCCGAGGGCCGACTCGTTGCTGGAGGTCCTGGCGAACTATCACTTCCGGCGAGCGGGGCTGCATGTCCGCAGGCACGTGGAGGTGCCGGATGTTGGTGAAGTGGATTTCCTGGTCGAGGACTGCCTGGTGGTGGAGACCGACGGTGCCACCCACCTGGAGCCCCGCCAGGTGAAAAAGGACCGCAAGCGCAACAACGCCACGGTGGCCGGCGGTTACCTGGTTCTTCGGTTCGGCTATGACGACGTCGTCCATCACCCCGGGCGGATGGTGGACCGGGTAGTGGCGGTGCTTGAGTTGAGCCGGCGGGGCGCCTTCGGCACCAGGTGAGCGCCGCCGTCGTGGGCTACTTTGGGCCTCGGAAACCCCTGAATCTGGCTCTGCTCACGGCGGGTCTGTGTCAAAGTGCCCCGCTTTGGCCGGGGCCCCGGCCGGCGCGGCAGGAGACCCCTAGTCCTCGTCCTCGAAGGCCCACTCGAACATGTCGAACACGAACTCCGAGAACGTGCCTTCTTCGGACTTCCACTGGCCGCGGGCGTTGTTGCGGCGGTACACGATGGGGTCCGGGACGCTGAGGTCGCCTACGCGGAAGCCCCAGGTGTATTCCTCTTCTTCATCCTCGAGGAACATCAGGAAGCCTTCGTCGTCGACTTCGAGCTCGTCGGGGTCCCAGAAGTAGTGGTAGGCCTCCATCAGGTCCTCGCAGCCGCCGATTGCCAGATAGAACTCGCGGAGGACCAGGGGAATTTGGAATTGGTGGTCGGCCAGGACCTTGTCCAGCTCCTCGGGAGACAGCCCGTCCTCTTCCTGGCATTCGTCTTCGAGATACTTCGGAACAAGCGCACGGAATTTCTCGAGGAACATGTCAGTCATGGTTCATATCCTAGCTAATCGCGGGCACGCAATTCGCCGCTGTCAACCCCTGCACGGTGCCATCCGTTGACGGCCAGCGGGATGTACCAGGAGCGCCGCCAGGCAACCACCCGGAAGGCAAAAACGAGGGCGGCCACCACGCAAGCGGTCACCGCATTAAAGGATCCGGTGACCCACAGCACCGCGGTCAGGGCGGCCCCGGTGAAGGCCGGCAGGGCGTAGAGGTCCCGGGAGTTGAACAGCTGGGGCACCTCGTTGGCTGTGATGTCGCGCAACAGCCCGCCGCCCACCGCTGTGGTGACGCCCAGCAGGACGGCCGCCACAGGATTGACACCGAAAGAGATCGCCTTCAGTGTGCCCGTGATGCAGAACAGGCCCAGCCCGCCGGCGTCGAACAGGACCAGCAGTGACGTGAAGCGTTCCACGCTGGAAAACAGGAAGTACACCAGGAAGGTGGCCAGCATCGGCGGGACGAGATATGCAGGATTGCTGAAGGCCGCGGGGGGCGTCGCGCCGAGGATGATGTCGCGGATGACGCCGCCGCCCAAGGACACGAGGGAGGCCAGCAGGAGCGAACCGACAATGTCGAACTGCTTCCGGGCGGCCAGCAGGGATCCCGAGACAGCGAAGAAGAAGACACCTACCAGGTCCAGCCACACCAGGGCGATGTCAAAAGGGAATGTCATTGAGCGTCCCGGCGGTTTCAAAGAGGGCGGACAGGGCGGCTCCAACGTTACGCTAGCCCCTATGAACAGCCCCATCATGATCGCCTGCGCCCATGGGACATCCAGCACACAAGGCGCCGCCGAGGTCAATGCCCTGCGCGACGCCATTGCCGCGCTCCGCCCGGGCCTCGATGTCCGCGAAGCGTACGTGGATGTCCAGCAGCCGGACCTGGTGGACGTCGTGGCGGGCCTGCCGGAGGGGGAGTCCGCGGTGGTGGTGCCGCTGCTGCTGAGTGTTGGCTACCACGTGAAGGTGGACATCGCGCGGGCCGTGAAGAGCCGTCCGGGCAGTGCGGCGGCCGCCCCGCTCGGACCGGATCCGCGCCTCGCCGCGCTGCTCGACCAGCGCCTGCTCGAAGCCGGAGTGACGGACCGCGACGTGATTGTCCTGGCCGCCGCCGGCTCGTCCAACCCCAAAGCAGCCGTGAACGTTGAGGAGTTGCTCGGCCAGCTCCAGGAGCTGCGGCCCAACCGGATGGTCGCCGCCTATGGGGCCTCTGCCAAGCCGTCCGTGCCCGACGCCGTCGCGATGTTTCGTGAGGAGCTGAAAGGGGGTGCCGGGGCAGGGGAGTCAGCAGGAGCTGTCGACGTCGGCGGGCGGGTGGTGATTGCCTCCTACCTCCTGGCGCCTGGCTACTTCCACGACCAGCTCGCCAAGGCGGGCGCCGACCTCGTGACGGAACCGCTGCTGCCGTCGCCGGTGCTGGCCGAGATCGCGCTGGAAAGGTATAACGCCGCCGTCGCAAAGGCCCTCGAAACCGCTGCCGGAAAACCAACAGAAACAGCACCTGAGGTGCCTGCCAGCGAGCCTGCCGCAGCGCCCGCAGAAGCCGGGCCAGATGCACAGCAGGGGGGCTTCTTCAAGGCCGTCCGGCGTTTCGTGACGAAATATTTCCCTAGGTGACTTAGCGTTTCCGGGCCTTTGTGACGCTATTCGGGCGGGACCTACAGTCGATGCATGACTGATACAGCTCTAGCCGGAGCGTCCGCGGACTCCGCTGCCTCCAAGCGCCCGGCCCGCACGTCCCGACCCGCCGCGAAACCGCACGGGCAGTGGAAAGTGGACGGCAAGACGCCGCTGAACGCCAACGAAACCTGGAAACAGGAAGACGACGGCCTCAACGTGCGCGAGCGTATCGAGACCATCTACTCCAAAGAGGGATTCGACGCCATCCCCGGCCAGGACCTGCACGGCCGGTTCCGCTGGTGGGGCCTGTACACCCAGCGCAAGCCCGGGATCGACGGCGGCAAGACCGCAACCCTTGAGCCGCACGAGCTTGAGGACAAGTACTTCATGCTGCGGGTAAGGATCGACGGCGGCGCACTCACCACCGAGCAGCTGCGCGTCATTGGCCAGATCTCCGTCGACTTCGCCCGGGATTCCGCCGACCTCACTGACCGCCAGAACATCCAGCTGCACTGGATCCGCGTGGAGGACATCCCCGAGATCTGGACCCGCCTGGAAGCTGTTGGCCTTTCCACCACAGAGGCCTGCGGCGACGTTCCCCGCGTCATCCTGGGTTCGCCCGTGGCCGGCATCGCCAAGGACGAGATCATCGACCCCACTCCGCTGATCGAGGAGCTGGGGGAGCGGTTCATCGGCAACCCGCTGCTGTCCAACCTGCCGCGCAAGTACAAGACCGCCATCACCGGCCACCCCAGCCAGGACGTGGTGCATGAGATCAACGACTTCGCGCTGGTGGGCGTCCGCCACCCCGAACTCGGCGTCGGGTACGACCTCTGGGCCGGCGGCGCGCTGTCCACCAACCCGATGCTCGGCAAGCGCCTGGGCGCCTTCGTGAAGCCTGAAGAGGCTGCCGAAGTCTGGCTCGGCGTCACCAGCATCTTCCGCGACTACGGCTACCGCCGCATGCGCACCAAAGCCCGCCTGAAGTTCCTGATGGCTGACTGGGGACCGGCGAAATTCCGCCAGATCCTCGAGGACGAATACCTCGGCTACAAGCTGGCCGACGGTCCGGCCGCGCCCAAGCCCACCACTCCGGGCGACCACATCGGCGTGCACGAGCAGAAGGACGGCAAGTTCTTCATCGGCGCCACCCCGTTGGCCGGCCGCCTGTCCGGCGCTCAGTTGATCAAGCTCGCGGACACCCTCGAGGCCCGCGGCTCCTACCGCCTCCGCTCCACGCCACACCAGAAGCTTGTGGTGCTGGACGTTGCCAAGGACCACGTGGAACCGCTGGTTGCCGAGCTGGACGCCCTGGGCCTCTCCGCCCGCCCGTCCGTGTTCCGCCGCGGCACCATCGCCTGCACCGGCATCGAATACTGCAAGCTGGCCATCGTGGAAACCAAGGTCACGGCCGCCACCGCCGTCGCGGACCTGGAACGCCGCCTGGCGGACCTCGCGGAGTCCGGCGAACTGCCG
>JBKJVX010000032.1:0-30070 GCA_046717065.1 Arthrobacter sp.
CGAGGTGACCGAGGACCAGGCCCGTGCCATTTACGAGCTCACCAAGTTCGGCCCCACCGCGTTCAACTCCCAGCCCCTGCGCGTCACCTATGTCCGCTCTGACGAAGCCCGCGCCACGCTGGTTGAGGCCCTGTCCAGCGGAAACCGTGCCAAGACCGCGTCCGCGCCGCTCGTCGCCATCCTCAGCTACGACACCGACTGGGCGGGGCAGTGGGACAACTTCCTCCCCGGCTACAACGCTCCGAAGGCCATGTACGACGCCAACCCGGAATTGGCTGCCGCCACGGGCAACAACAACGCCCACCTGCAGGCCGGCTACTTCATCCTGGCAGTCCGCTCCCTCGGGTTCGCGGCAGGCCCCATGACCGGTGCCGACTTCGGTGCCATCGACGCAGCTTTCTTCCCCGAGGGTGACCAGAAGAGCTTCCTGGTGGTCAACATCGGCCAGCCGGCCGAGGATGCCTGGGGCGAAGCCAAGCCCAAGTTCTCCTACCAGGACGTTGTCCGCACCGTCTAATCCCCCCGACGCTCTCTCACTTAATGCGTCATCTCGGCCGACGCTCTCTCCCCAGTGAGAGAGCGTTGGTGTTTAAGGCGCATTATCTGAGAGAGCATCGGAAGGGGGCGGAGCGGAGAGGCGCGGTGGGAGACTGGGCAGATGCGGAACCTTATCCTGGTCGCCTTCGTCGAACCCGTGGCGGACGGGCTGGTTTTCCCGCGGACGCACTGGCCCCTGCACATCACGCTCGTGAGGTTCGACGTCGGCACTGATGACTTAGCCGAACGGGCGGCAGTCCTCGCGGCACCGTACGCCGGGGCAGCCTTGGGCGCCACCCTCACGGTGGGGGAGGACGCCGGTTTCGGCCGGAACGCTTCCGTGCCCGTCAGTCGCATCCAACCTCAGCCGGACCTGCAGGCCCTGCATGAGCAGCTGGTCACTGCCGCCGAGAGCCTTGGCGGCAAGATCCTCACGCCGGCCCACACAATGTCCGGCTACCGGCCGCACGTCTCACACCACGGGGCCAAGCGCCTGAACCCGGGCGACGCCGTCGTGCTTGACCGGATCGCGTTGGTGGACATGGCGCCGGACGGTGACCACACCGTCCGGCGCGTCCTGCGGCTGTGGAGCCTGGACGAAGCGCCCGGCTAGGCGATGACGCCGTCCACCAGGGCCTTGGCTTCCGCCTGCACCTGCTTGAGGTGATCCTCGCCCTTGAACGACTCGGCGTAGATCTTGTACACGTCCTCGGTGCCGGACGGGCGGGCGGCGAACCAGGCGTTTTCCGTGACCACCTTGAGCCCGCCGATGGAGGCGCCGTTGCCGGGCGCTTCCGTGAGCTTGGCGATGATCGGCTCGCCGGCCAGCTCAGTTGCCGTCACGTCCGACGGCGACAGCTTGCCGAGTGCCGACTTCTGCTCCCGCGTGGCTGCTGCGTCAATGCGGGCGTAGACGGGCGCACCGAACTGGTCGGTCAGGCCCTTGTAGAGCTGGGACGGGGACTTGCCCGTGACAGCGGTGATCTCCGAGGCCAGCAGGGCCAGCAGGATGCCGTCCTTGTCCGTGGTCCAGACGCTGCCGTCCTTTTTATTGAAGGACGCGCCGGCAGACTCCTCGCCGCCGAATGCGCCCTCCCCGGAGAGCAGGCCCGGCACGAACCACTTAAAGCCCACCGGGACCTCTACGAGCTTGCGGCCCAGGCTTTCTGCAACGCGGTCGATGATCGAGGAAGACACCAGGGTCTTGCCCACCACTGATTCCGGGTTCCAGCCGCTGCGGTTGCGGTACAGGTAGTCGATGGCGACGGCAAGGTAGTGGTTGGGGTTCATCAGCCCGCCGTCCGGGGTGACGATGCCGTGGCGGTCCGCGTCGGCGTCGTTGCCGGTGGCAATGTCGAAGGCCGACTGGCCGGACGATGAAGCGTCTGACATCCGCTTGATCAGCGAGGCCATGGCGGCGGGCGAGGAGCAGTCCATGCGGATCTTCTCGTCCCAGTCCAGCGTCATAAAGGCCCACTGCGGATCCACGCTCGGGTTCACCACGGTGAGGTTCAGGTGGTGGCGCTCACCGATCTCGCTCCAGTAGTCCACCGCGGCACCGCCCATGGGGTCCGCGCCGATCCGGACGCCGGCGTCGCGGATGGCGTCCAGGTTCAGGACGGAGGGGAGATCGTCCACGTAGCTGCTGAGGAAGTCGAACTTGCCCGTGGTGTCAGCCGCCAGAGCGTCGGCCAGCGGGATGCGCTTAACGCCCCGGAGGCCGTTCTCGAGCAGTTCGTTGGCGCGGTTCGCGATCCAGCCGGTGGCATCCGAATCGGCCGGGCCGCCGTGCGGCGGGTTGTACTTGAAGCCGCCGTCGGCCGGGGGGTTGTGGCTGGGGGTGACCACAATGCCGTCAGCCTGCGGAGCGCCGGTACCGGCGTTCCTGTTGTACGTGAGGATGGCGTGGCTCAGCGCCGGCGTTGGGGTGTAGCCGTGGCGGGCGTCGATGAGGACCTGGACGCCGTTGGCGGCCAACACCTCGAGCGCGGAGTTCTGCGCCGGCTCGCTCAGGGCGTGGGTGTCCTTGGCCAGGAACAGCGGGCCTGTGATGCCCTGCCCGGCCCGGTATTCCACGATGGCCTGGGTGATGGCGACGATGTGCTTCTCGTTGAATGACGCTTTGAGGCTGGAACCGCGGTGCCCCGACGTGCCGAACGCCACGCGCTGGCCGGGGTCACCCAGATCCGGGGTGATGTCGTAATACGCGTCGAGAAGCGCAGTGATGTCAACAAGGTCATGGGGTTGGGCAACTGTACCCGCGCGGCTAGCCATGGCACCAGCATGCCAGACCCGGGCCGCAGCCAAAACGATCCGTCCATAATCCGGCCACTGTGTCCTGCCCTGTGACGGAAGAACGTCATCAACCAAGTAGCGGACTTGAGTATCGGGGCCGCAAAGTACTTATATACCGCCGCCTGCATGCCCTGTTACTTTCAAAAAATCGGGCGGAATGTCCGTAAGCAAAGGGCGACGGCGGCCTTCCGCCGTCGTCCTCCGGCAAGGGAAGCAGGGCGGCCATGGGGGCAGGGGACGAGGCAACGGAGCAGGCCAGGCTGGCTGCGGAAAGGGTTGCCAGGCTCAAGCGCCAGCTCGACCAGGCCGAACGTTCTATTGAGGCCTGGGATGCCGGTGCCGTCGGCGGGCACGTGGTGGCAGAGAAGCTGAGCGAACTGGTGCCGCGCGGCTGGTACGTGTTGCACGATGTCCACTGGCCGGGCCGGCCTAAGGCCAACCTGGACCATGTCCTGGTGGGGCCGGGCGGCGTGGTGGTGGTGGACGCCAAGAACTGGACCGGAGAAGTCAAAGTCTCCTCGGGTGTGCTGTGGCAGGGCCGCTACGCTCGGACCCAGGCCGTGGAAGGTGCACTGGCCCAATGCGCCGCCGTCGCCTCCGTGATGGCCCCGCCGCACCGCCGGCTGGTGCGTCCGCTCATCTGTATGGCCGCGCAGCCGGACCTTTTTGGCGTAACAAACTCCGATGTCGCCGTAGCGGGTGCCCAGCGTGTGGTGGGCGCCATCGAATCGCTCCCGCCAGTGCTGGACCAGCAGACCGTAGTGGGGATCTATGCGCACCTCGGCCAGCAGCTTACGCATGAACAGGAGCCCGGGATTACCGCATTCCGGAACGCCCGGCCAGGGGTCGTGGTCCAGCCAACGGGTGCCCTGCCGCCACGTGGCCCAGCGGCTGAGGGTGCGACTGGACGGGCAACGGCTGAGGATTCCCGTTCCGAAGGTGGCCCCGTGCCCGCAACGGGCAGGATCACCTCAACACGGAGCGGGAGCTCTGCCCGGCATCCGGCGGGCCGCCACGTCAAGGCAGCCGGGGTGCGGCAGGGCCGGAACGCTAAGGCCCACCAGCATGCCGGAGCCGGTGCGGGACGCCTGGCGCTGCTCGCCGCGTTCGTCATTTTCGCCGTTTATATCCTGCCGTACTGGGGGTACTAGCACCACGGCCGGACCGTGGCGGCGGCTGTTCCGTGCGTACCCTGGAGTGGGCCGGAACCAGCAGTTTGCTGCTGGCCTGCCGGACGGTCTCCGTGACACGGTTGAGCCGTTCGGAGTCCAGCGTCCAGGACTGCCAGTAGAGGGGAACGTCCTGGTGGCTGTCCTCGAGGCGGATCAGGGGCCCTTCTGCGATCCCATCGGTGAGCTGCAGTTCGGGGATCATTCCCCACCCCAGCCCGGCCCTGACAGCGGCGAGGAATCCTTCCGAGGACGGAACGGTGTGGGTGGGCGGAAGCGGGTCAATACCTTTGGCATCAAGCAGCTGACGCTGGAGGGTGTCCTTGGCGTTGAACTTCAGCACGGGCATCGCCGCCCAGTCCAGGCCCGCGGGAGTGGTAAAGCGGGCATGCAGTCCGGCGGCGGCCACCGGGATGTAGCGCATGTGCCCCAGCAGCTCTACCCGGCAGCCGCTCACCGGGACGGGATCCGAGGTCACGGCGCCCATTACTTCCCCTTCCCGCAGGAGCTGGCTGCTGTATCCCTGGTCCTCGACATGGAGGTCGATTGCGGTGTCATCCCAGCCAGCGGCCTCTGCCAGGACCGGGACGAACCAGGTGGCCAGCGAATCCGCATTGACGGCCAACGGCATGTGGGTCCGGGACGACCCGCCACTGCCCAGGGCGTTCGATGCCTCGGCCTCTAGCAACTGTACCTGGCGGGCCATGCGCAGCAAGAGCATGCCGGCGTCGGTGGCCGTGCACGGCACCCGGCGGCGCACCAGGACCTGGCCCACCGAGGCTTCCAATGCCTTGATCCGCTGGCTCACGGCGGACGGGGTGATGAACAGCGCGTCCGCCGCGGCCTCGAAAGTGCCCTCGTCAACCACGGCAGTCAGTGCTCTCAGGTGCTCGAAGTTCATGAAGATATTCTAATGGCTACGCAGAATTCGTTATTTGTCTACATCTTGGGATTCCTTTAGCGTCGAAGCATGTGGATTGTAGGGCTGACCGGACTCCTGACCGGTCTCGCGTTGATCGTGGCAATCGGGGCGCAGAATGCCTTCGTGCTTCGCCAGGGAATCCGGCGGGAACACGTAGGTGCGGTGGTGGCCGTATGTATGGCGGGTGATGCATTGCTGATCCTCGGCGGCACGGCCGGCATCGGGGCTCTGGTCACGCGCTTTCCGGAGGCCTTGGAGATATTGCGCTGGGGCGGGGCTGCATACCTGCTCTGGTTTGCTGTCCGGTCCTTCATCGCGGCGTTGAAGCCCTCCTCGCTGACCGAACAGCCTCCGCAATCGAAGCACTCGGTGGTCAGCACTGCGGTCGCCCTGACCTTCCTGAACCCCCACGTGTACCTGGATACGGTGGTGCTGCTGGGCAGCCTCGCCAACCAGCAGGGCGCCGCTACTAGGTGGGTCTTCGCGGGCGGTGCCGTCACCGGCAGTGTACTTTGGTTTTCCGCCTTGGGGTATGGGGCGCGGAGTCTGGCGGGGGTCCTCAGCAGTCCGCGGACCTGGCGCTGGGTGGACCTGGCCATCGGGGTGTTGATGCTGGTGCTCGCCATCAGGCTTGTAGCGCACTGACCGGTTCCGGAGGGCGCTTCAGTTGTAGGCTGGGATCAAAACTCCCAGGGGGAAACCTTGACTGACCAGCCTTCCCAGCGGCCTGAATATTCGGGGCCCGACAACCCGGGCGCAGATCCGCAACCCAACGTGCCGCCGTCGGGCTATGAAACGCCCCGCTTCGTGCCGCCCTACGGCTCGGAGGCTCCCACGCGGCCGCCCTACGGCCAGGGTGCGCAGGACCAGTACCTCGGCAGCCAGTACTCCGGCAATCAGTACGGCGGGAATCAGTACGGCGGGAATCAGTACGGACAACCGGCGGATGCTTATTCGCAACCTGCGCCTTACGGGCAGCCGTCCAGCCCGTATGGACAGCCCGCGTATTACGGCGTGCCGGCTGAGCCCAAAACCCTCAGCATCGCCAGCATGGTGTGCGGCATCGCCTCCGTGATCATGGGCTGGCTGCTCCTTCCGCAGGTCGCGGCGATCGTGACGGGCCACATGGCGCTCAAGCGGGAGCCGTCCGGCAAGGGCATGTCCATCACCGGCCTGGTCCTGGGCTACCTGTGCCTGCTTGGCTACGGTGCCTTTTGGCTGCTGCTCATTCTTGGTCTGGCATACGCCGGCACCACGTCGATGAACACCTTCTAAACCCCCGGATGCCCTATCACTTTTGGTCCCCAAGGCGCGGTTATAGGGACCAAAAGTGATAGGGCAACTTGAGTTTTTAAGCTTTGCCTGCGGCTGCCAGCGGAACCCTCTCCTCCGCAGGACCCGCCGGGTAAATTGATTCGGCGGGCGCGCGGTTGGTGGCCTTCGCCCATGGGTAGTAGATGGCGAGGGTGACTGCGATCCCCACCAGCCAGGAGATGTCGGCGCCGCCCAGCCAGCGGGTGACGGGGCCTGTGTACAGCGCCTGCGCGAGGAACGGGATCTGGACCACGACGCCGATTCCATAAGACGCCAGCGCGGCGGCGTTCCAGCGGCCGTAGCGGCCGTCCGGGTTGTAGAGCGCGGGGATGTCCAGCCGGTCCCGGGAAATCTTGTAGTAGTCCACGAGGTTGATTACTGACCACGGCGTGAACACCATCAACAGCAGCAGGACAAAGTTCTTGAAGAGGTTAAGGAAGTCCTTGCGCCGTTTAGCGGAGCAGTTCCACGTCCGAGACCAACTCGATGTGGGCCAGCATGGCCTCTGCTGCCCCTTCCGCATCCTGCGCCCGGATGGCATCGGCGATCTTGCGGTGCGAGGCGAGGGACTGCTCGGGCCGTCCCGGCTGGCCCAGGGATTCCATCCTCGTCTCCAGGATCATCTCGGCAATAAAAGCCATCAGCTGGGCAAGCACCGAGGAATGGGCTGCGGCAGTGATGGCCTCATGGAAGAGCTCATCGCCCTGGGTGCCGCGGTCGCCGTCGCTGATCTCCCGGGCCATGACGTCCAGCGCCTTGTCGATTGCCTTCAGGTCTTCCTCGGTGCGGCGGGCAGCAGCGAGCGCAGCAAGCTTGACCTCCAGCGTGCTCCGCGCTTCCACGATCTCCGGCAGCCGGCTCCGGTGCTCGCGCAACCCCTTAATCACGGAGGCAACACTGGGCCGCCGCGCCAGCACGGCGCCGGTTCCGTGCTGGACATTGATGACGCCCAGGACTTCAAGTGCCACCAGGGCCTGGGCGAGGGTCGCCCTGGATACACCGAGGCGCTCGGCAAGGTCCCGTTCGGCCGGCAGAAGATCTCCTGGCCCGAGCTGGGCCGATTCGATATAGGCAAGGATCTGCTCCACCAGCTGTTCGTAAAGCCGAGGCCGCGTAACCCGCTCCAGTCCCAACCGTGATGTCTTCTCCACAAAGCCCTCGCTCCGTCGTCGTTCCCCCAAGACTACAGGGAAGCTCCTATTGACAGATAGACTGAGTGTCTAGGAGGCTAGTCCAGTGAGCCAGTAGCCCACATCACAATTTCTTTCCCCACTGGAGGACCAACGATGTCCGCTCCTGTTTTGTCCATCATCATCCTGGCGGCAATGTTCCTGCTCGCCACTGTCCTGCCCCTGAACATGGGTGCGCTCGCGTTCGTTGGCGCGTTCCTGCTCGGCACGGTGGTGCTGGGTATGTCCACCAACGACATCCTGGCCAACTTCCCCGGCGGCCTCTTCCTCACCATCGTCGGCGTCACCTACCTGTTCGCTATTGCCCAGAACAACGGGACCATCGACCTCTTAGTGCGCGGTGCCGTCAAGCTCGTGGGAAGCCGGGTTGCGCTGATCCCCTGGGTGATGTTCGCCATTACGGCAGTCATTACCGCCGTGGGCGCACTGTCTCCCGCCGCCGTCGCCATCATCGCTCCCATAGCGCTCAGCTTCGCCGGAAAGTACAAGATCAGCCCGCTGCTGATGGGCATGATGGTGATCCATGGCGCCCAGGCCGGCGGCTTCTCGCCCATCGCCGTCTACGGCGTCACCGTCAACGGCATCCTGGCCAAAACCGACCTGGCCTTCAGCCCCACGGCGCTGTTCCTGTCCAGCCTCGTCTTCAACACCCTCATCGCCCTGGTGCTCTTTGTGGTCCTCGGCGGGCGGGCGCTCCTGTCCTCCAAGGTGAGCCACTTCGTGGAGCAGGCCGCCGAAGCGCGGATGGCCGTCAGCGTCGGGGCCAAGGCTGGCGACGTGTCCCTCAAAGGCTTCGGCTCCGGCATGTACGGCCCCCGCGACCCTGCAGGCGACGGCGTGGCAGCCACCAAGGAGCGGTCGGAGCGCATCCCCCAGCTGGTGACCATCGGTGGCCTGATCGCGCTGGCCGTCATCGCCCTCGGGTTCAAGGTGGACGTCGGGTTTGTCTCCATCACCATCGCCATCGTTCTGGCCCTGGTCTCACCCGCCGCCCAGAAGGGCGCCATCAACAAGATTAGCTGGTCCACGGTGTTGCTGATCTGCGGCATGCTGACCTTCGTCGGGGTCCTCGAGGAAGCCGGAACCATCGAGTTTGTCTCCAACGGCGTGGCCAGTATGGGCCTGCCCCTGCTGGCGGCCCTTCTGATCTGCTACATCGGTGCCGTGGTCTCCGCCTTCGCTTCCTCCACCGCCATCCTCGCAGCCCTGATCCCGCTGGCAGTGCCGTTCCTCTCGACGGGCGAAATCGGAGCTGTCGGCGTCATCTGCGCCCTGGCAGTTTCGGCCACCATCGTGGACGTCTCACCCTTCTCCACCAACGGGGCCCTGGTCCTTGCCAACGCTCCCGAAGGCGTGGACAAGGACAGGTTCTACAAGAAGATCCTGGGCTACAGCGGCATCGTGATCGTTGCCGGCCCCGCCCTTGCCTGGCTGGCGCTCGTCGTCCCCGGCTGGCTGTAGCGGCCTGCAACACCGTGACACACACTTCCCCGGCTGTTTGAGAAAAGGAACCAGCGCATGAGCAAAACCGAGAACACCCGAGGCCCCCTCGCCGGCCACCTAGTGGTTGACCTGAGCCGTGCCCTCGCGGGCCCGCACGCCGGCATGATGCTGGCGGACCTGGGCGCCCGGGTCATCAAAGTGGAAAACCCCGGAACCGGAGACGACACACGCGGCTGGGGTCCCCCCTTCGTTGGCCCGGAGGACGACCAGCAGTCCACGTACTTTATGTCCTGCAACCGCAACAAGGAATCCATCAGCCTGGACCTCAAGAGCGCTGACGGACAGGCAGTGCTGCGCGGACTGCTGGAACACGCCGATGTGGTGATCGAGAACTTCCGCCCCGGAGTCATGGACCGGCTCGGTTTTTCGCCCGCGGCCATGCATGGGCTGAACCCGCGGCTGGTCATCCTCTCCATCACGGGCTTCGGCCATGACGGTCCCGAGTCGCAGCGGAGCGGTTACGACCAGATCCTCCAGGGCGAGGCCGGGCTGATGTCCCTCACCGGTTCAGGGCCCAACGACCCCCAGCGCGTGGGCGTCCCCATCGCGGACCTTCTCGCCGGCATGAACGGTGCCTTCGGGGTGCTGGCAGCCCTCGTCGAACGGGAGCGGACGGGCCACGGGCAGGTGGTGCGCACCTCCCTGCTGGCGTCCCTGATCGGAGTCCACGCCTTCCAGGGCACCCGCACCACGGTGGCGGGGGAAGTTCCCAGGGCCCAGGGAAACCACCACCCGTCCATCGCGCCCTACGGCTTGTTTGCCTGCAAGGACGGCAGCGTGCAGATCAGCGTCGGCAGCGAAAAGCTGTGGTCCTCATTCGCGGCGGCCTTCAATCTTGACCCGGCGGCGCCGGGCTTTGCCAGCAACGCCGAAAGGGTGCGGAACCGCGCAGGCGTCATTGCCGCCGTCGAACGCTCCTTCGCGGACTACGGCGCGGCGGAGCTGCTGCAGAAACTGAACGACGCCGGGATCCCGGCAGGCAAGGTGCGTTCGCTTGATGAGGTGTACGCGTGGGAGCAGGTGGTGTCCCAAGGCCTCGTGGTCGATGTGGACCACCCGCTGCTCGGCAAGGTCAGCCTGCCAGGCCCGCCGCTGAGGTTCTTTGCCCCGGGCGATGCTGCGGAAACCACCGTCACTGAGCACGACGCGCCGCCGCTGCTGGATGAGGACGGGCAGGCGATTCGTGAATGGCTCGGCCTGGCTTCACTTGCCGGGCAGGTGGCATAGCATGCCGACAACCGAAAAGGTGAGGCACCTCAGCGCCGCAGAGCTGCTGGAAACTGTGGTGGACGAAGGCTCCTTCGTCTCCTGGGACACCCCTGCGCAGGAGCCTCCACTGTCTGAAGAGTACTTCCGCGACCTGGCCAAAGCGCGGGAACGCAGCGGAACCGACGAATCGGTCATGACGGGCGCCGGACTCATCCGGGGGCGCCGGGTTGCAGTGATCGTGAGCGAATTTTCGTTCCTGGCGGGATCGATCGGCCACGCGGCGGCGCAGCGGATAGTGGCCGCCATCGAGCGGGCCACCGCGGAAGGGCTGCCGCTGCTGGCCGGCCCGGCGTCCGGCGGCACCCGGATGCAGGAGGGCACGCTGGCTTTCCTGTCCATGGTGAATATCACCGGGGCGGTGCGGGCACACCGCCAGGCCGGACTTCCGTACCTGGTCTACCTGCGCCACCCCACCACCGGGGGTGTGATGGCCTCGTGGGGATCCTTGGGCCATATCAACGTGGCCGAACCCGGTGCGCTCCTGGGATTCCTGGGACCGCGGGTATACGAGGCATTGCACGGTGAACAATTTCCCGGGAATGTGCAGGTGGCGGAAAACCTGTTCAACAAAGGGCTGATCGACGGCGTTGTTGAGCCTGCGGACCTCGCCGAACTGGTGGGCAGGGCCCTGGACATCCTCTGCGCCCGGCGCGGCCCCCGGCCGGAAGCCCCGGAGACGCTGGCTGTCCGGCCGGCAGCAGTTGATGCGTGGACGTCGATCGGAATATCCCGGCGTCCCCGCCGGCCGGACTTGCGGCAGCTCCTCAAGTTTGGTGCCGGCGACACCCTGCCGCTGAATGGAACAGGGCAGGGGGAGAAGGACCCCGGGCTCCTGCTTGCCCTGGCCCGGTTCGGCGGGCAGTCCTGCATCGTCCTGGGGCATTCCCGCCCGCTGCGCAGGGACGCGGCCGGGATGGGTCCAGCCTCACTGCGGGAGGCGCGGCGCGGCATGAAACTGGCCGAGGAGCTGCGCCTGCCGCTGCTCACCGTCATCGATACCGCAGGTGCAGCCCTGTCCCAGGAGGCGGAGGAAGGCGGGCTCGCTGGCGAGATCGCGCGGTCGCTGCACGAGCTCATCGGGCTGGAGGCGCCGTCTGTTTCGGTGCTGCTGGGCCAGGGGGCCGGGGGAGGGGCCCTGGCCCTGCTGCCCGCGGACAGGACCATCGCGGCGCAACACAGCTGGCTCGCACCGCTGCCTCCCGAGGGCGCGAGCGCTATCGTCCACCGGACCACCGCCTTCGCCCCTGCCATGGCCGAGGCGCAGGGTGTGAATGTCGCTTCCCTTTACGCCAACGGACTGGTGGACCACATCGTGGATGAGCGGGACGACGCTTCGCTGGAACCCCAGGAATTTTGCCGGCGGATGGCGCTCGCCATTGAATACGAGCTGGGATCCGTTGCGGGGATGTCCGTTCGCGAGCTGGTGGCAGCGCGGGCGGGGAAGTACCGCAACCTCGGGAGCTTCTGAGCTCTGGGGGCTACCCGCTCTTTATGAAGCTACGGGGCGCTACCTTCGCTGCGTTGCCCGCGCCCGGCGGGCGTTGGCACGCAGCTGGAGGATGCGCGCGCCGCCTGCCGCGGCCACGAGGACCCCGCCGGTCACGCTGGCGATAAACAGTGCCATGCCCAGTGGCAAGCTTCCTTCGAAGCCCAGGAACCTGACCAGCACGAGGTCCTGGTTCTGCAGGATGAAGATGATCAGCAGGATCAGGAGCGCCAAGGCGGCCACCACTGCGGCCCACACCACGCCGGCGCGGGTCACCTTGGGTTCGCCGGCACCCGCTGGGGCGGCCGGGGTGGGACCAGGTGAAGAGTCTGCGGGGCGCGCGGCGGGTACTCCTGGCGTGCCGGTCCGGTCAACCGGCGGCGTGCCGTTGTCGTGCGGCTCCAGCGGCCCGTCAGTCCCCGGCGTGTACTGTCCAGCACTCATTCACGGCCCCTTCCAAGGATGCTAAGCATGCTTATAATGCCACCTTAGCCGGGAAATTTCGCTTGGCACAACGCCACGCCTCCTAACTGCCGGCAATTCGTTGCGCGTGCTCGTGCTCCTCCATGGTCAGTTCAGCAGCTTTGGTCCCCACAAGAGCCCAGTGGGACAGTGTGCCGTCGGGGCGGGCCTGCGATTCTCCGGCAAGCGCAGCGTCAATACGACGGCGGACCTCGGCTTCCTGCCGTGGATCGGCTGCGAATATTGTCCGGAGCCTCACTGACTGTCCCTCCTGTTGGAGGGCAGTGTGGTGGGCGGCGAGAGGGCATGGCGGGGGATGCTCCCAGCTGCCGCACAGGGCTACCGTGATCGCAGCTCCTGGCGCCGCCGCGTCGGCCTCGGTGTCAAGCCGGAGGGTGGCTTCGTGCACGTAGAAAGCGGGCATGCGTCCATTCTCCGGCAACGGGCGCCCCCGCCGCCGGGCCCGGCCCTGCCTGACCATGCCCGCACGCAACGGAAGGGCCCCTTGGGGAGGCCCTTCCGAGGACCGGCACTGTGTCAGACCCGTTCCTTGCTCCGTTCGCCGGAGGGGGTGCTGGGCCGTGGCATCCTGCGCCAGTTGGGGAAGGCCCAGAACGTGTAATCCTGTGCCTTGACTTCCTGCTCCGGAGTTTCCACCGGGGTTTCCTGCTTGGCTTCAGGCTGACGGTGGGTTTCCTTCTTGACGCCCCACCCGAAGTCCTTGCTGGATGAATAGCACATCGCAGGCCTCCTTCTCGTGACTGCCCCTTAATCGTCCTCCCGATGTGCCAAAGAGTCGACACCTGCAGGCAATCCGGCATTGCCCGGCGCTGCGGGCTGCTGCCCTGCAAGGGTCCCGCTAAAACCCCAGTTGGTGGGCCACCTGCAGCAGGAGGGTCTCTGAGCCCTTTGGCCCCACCAGCTGGATTCCCATGGGCAACCCCCGGCCGGGAGCTCCGCCGGTCCAGGAAACGGGAACTGTGATGGCGGGCAGCCCGCACACGTTGACCATGGAGGACCACGGCGCGAACTCGCACTGCTTCCGGTAGTCGCCGTCGGCATCCCCTGCCCACTGCGCCGACGGCCAGCGGTCATCACCATGGGCTGTCCCGGTGAACCAGCCCACTGGGCGCGGTGTCTGGGCAAGCGCCGGCATCAGCATCAGGTCCCACTGCGCGTACTGCGTCACCGTGTCCCGCTGGAACTGCCGCAGCAAGGCCAGCGCTTCATTCAGCTTCGCCGCGCTGCGCTGTTGGGCCCGGCGCCGGAAGGTCCGCGTCAGCGGCGCCAGCAGCGCTTCGCGGTGGGGGCTGATCCTGGCCGCGCCCACTGGAGCCGTCCAGGCGGTGGTGAAGGCATCCGGGTAGCGGTTGTCATAGCGGATGGCGGCGTCGCTGAGCGCGTGGCCCGCGTGCTCCAGAAGTTCCTGCCCGGTCCGGAGGGCGTCCAGCGCCTCCTGGTCCGGAGTAAAAGGGAAGGTGCCGGACCAGGGGCTGTCCAGGGTGACGCCGATCCGCAGCCGCGGGGGCTCCTGTTCCACGGCCGCGAGGTAGGCGCCTTTCCTGATATCCGAGGGGGAGGGAACCAGCGCATCCATCATCAGCGCGGCGTCGGCGGCGCTCCGGGCAAGGGGGCCGGCCACCACCAGCCGTGCGGGGTCGCCCAGGCTCTCCCCGGCCGGCACCAGGCCGCGCCCCGGCTTCAGGCCAACCAAACCACAGGCCGCGGCAGGGATGCGGATGGAGCCGCCGCCGTCCGTGCCCGGTGCGAACGGAAGAAGTCCGGCGGCCACCGCCGCGGCGCTCCCGCCGGAGGATCCCCCTGAACTTCTGCTGGGAGCATGGGGATTGCGCGACGGCGGCGCCACGCGGTTCTCGCTGTAGGCAGTCAGTCCGAATTCGGGCACCTGCGTCTTGCCCAGGCAGATCACACCCGCTTCCCGGAGGTGCGCCACCAGCGGTCCGTCGCTGACTGCCGGTTTGTGTTCCAGGGCAGCGCTGCCGTGGCTGGTCACCACGCCGGCCACGTCCGTGAGGTCCTTGAACGCCAGGGGCATGCCGTGCAGGAGTGGCAGTTCGTCAACAGGAGCGCTGCCTCGGAGCGTGTCGGCCGCGCGGGCGTTGTCCATCGCCTGCTCGGCGGTCACCGTGACAAATGCCCCGAGCAAGGGATTGTGCCGTTCGATCCGGCCCATGTAGTGGGCTGCCGCTTCCACTGACGAAACCTCCCCTTTACGGAGGCTGTCCCGGAGGGCGACCGCGGAAAGGTCGTGGAGCTCAGCCAAGGTACCGCGGCTCCAGGCGTTCCTCATCGGCGCCGCCCTCCGCATCCTGGGAACGGGTCACGATATACGCGCCCTTGCCGCGGGCTTCGGCCACCGCCTCGATCAGTGACGTGCCGTGGTAAACCAGCCCAACGCCGTCGTCCGTGCAGTGTGTTTCGCCCAACGTCCCGTCAGCCACCAGCCGGTGCACCAGGGGGCGCCTGCGCTCCTCCGAGTCGTAGTGCACTCCGTTGGCGAAGGGCAGGAACGCCAGCCCGTTGGTCACGGCGCGGAGTTCAGGGCCGAAGGAATCCGTGGTGCCGCCCTGGAACCAGCAGATGGACCCGGCAGAAACGCCTGCCAAAACCACGCCGCTTTGCCATGCCTTATGCAGCAGGTGTTCCAGGCCGTGGGCCCGCCACACCGCCAGCAGGTTCACTACGGAACCGCCGTTCACCCAGATGACGTCCTGGTCCAGCAGGTGGGCCTCGGGATCGGCGTGGTTGGGCATGGTGAAAAGGTTCAGGTGGCTGAAGTCGAATCCCGCCTGCCGCGACGCCTCATCCATTTCGGCGTTGAAGGCGCGCTGGTCACCGGCGGCCGTGCCGATGTGCGTCACCCTTGGTGCCCGGCCGTTGACTCCGGAGAGTTCGACGGCGTGGTGCAGCAACCGGTCAAACTCGAGGCGGGTGCGGCTGCCGGGCTTGAAGCCGCCCGAGGTTGCCAGAATGGTGGGCTGCTCTGCAGGCAAGGTTCCTCCTAGGGTCTTCCGAGTAGCCTAACGTGCAGTTCTTTCCGGCGGGCAAGGGCCTGCGGGGGCTAGGCTTAACGCTGAACCCGATCAGCCAGACAGGACTTTCCATGAGCGATTTTGATTCCGTTCCCGTCAACGACATCCCTGCCGACGCTGCCATCCTGGACGTGCGTGAGGATTACGAGTGGGTGGCCGGGCATGCGGACGGGGCCCTTCACATCCCCCTGGACCAACTGCCCTCACGCCTGGACGAACTCGATCCGGACCAGGACCTGTACATCATTTGCCGTACCGGCGGCCGGTCCTTCCGCGCTGCACAGTGGCTCACTGGCCAGGGCTATACCGCAATAAATGTCTCCGGCGGCATGGACCAGTGGCTGGAAGCCGGGAAGCCGCTGGTGTCAGACAACGGGCTGAAGCCGCTGGTTCTCTAGCACCTCCGCTTCGCTTCCGCGTTCCGGGCGCCCTGCCCAAGGGTGCTCCATGCCTTCGAAGGAATACCTATGCCTGCGCCCTCCGCCACCTACGCCTTCCTCGGGCCCGAAGGTACCTTCACCGAGGCTGCCCTGCTGAAGGTGCCGGGCGCCGGCCGGGCTACCCGCATCCCGGCATCGAACGTCAATGTTGCCTTGGACAAGGTGCGCGAGGGATCGGCCGACGCTGCGATGGTGCCCATCGAGAATTCGGTGGAGGGCGGCGTCACGGCCACCTTGGACGCCATCGCCACCGGCCAGGAACTGCGGATCATCCGGGAAGTCCTGGTGCCCATCAGTTTTGTGCTGGTGGCCCGCCCGGGCGTGGGGCTGCAGGACGTCAAGCGGGTGTCCACGCACGGCCACGCCTGGGCGCAGTGCCGGCTCTGGATGGACGCCCACCTTCCCGGTACTGAGTACGTGCCGGGATCGTCCACCGCTGCCGCTGCCATGGGGCTGCTGGAGGACGATTCCCATTACGACGCCGCGATCTGTGCGCCGCTGGTGGCCCAGGAACAGCCGGGACTTACCGCGCTCGCCGAGGACATTGGAGACAACCCGGGCGCCGTAACCCGCTTCGTCCTGGTCAGCCGCCCCGGCATCCTGCCCGAACGCACCGGAGCGGACAAAACCACAGTGGTGGTGCCCCTGCCGGAAGACCGTCCAGGTGCCCTGATGGAGATCCTGGACCAGTTCGCCAGCCGGGGAGTGAACCTCAGCAGGATCGAATCCCGGCCCACCGGGCAGTACTTAGGGCATTATTTCTTCAGCATCGACGCCGACGGCCACCTCGGTGACGCGCGTGTCGCGGACGCCCTGGCGGGGCTACACCGCATCAGCCCGGCCACGCGTTTCCTGGGCTCCTACCCGCGGGCTGGCCACCAGGAGACAGTGGTGGAGCCGCATACTTCTGATGGCGCATTCGAAACAGCGCGGGCCTGGGTGGAAGGGTTGCAGCCGCAAACCAGTCGTCTGGAAATCGGTTCCGCCGCTTCGCCCACAGCGTAGGTGATTGCCTTCCCTACCACTTCCGCGGGCTGTGGACAATGCGTATGCTTACTTGATCCACATTGGGGATGGCCCCTAACGAAGGGAGCGGGTCATGAGTACCAACAGCTCTGACAATGACGGCCAGGGGATGATCGTTAATCCCCGCCCCACCGCCGACAACCAGGACTGGGACGGCGACGAGGCCGATCGGGCGGACCGCCTGCGCTTCGCAGAGGAACAGGCCATGATCCGTGAGCAGTCCGAGGCCCGCGCCGCCGCCAGAGCTGCCGCCGAGGCACGCAAGGAAGCCCACGCCTGATCCTCCTGCTTTAGACCAGCAAGCCCTGCCCCTTAACCCTGATCAGTAGCGAACGCGGCTCCACCTGCACAGTGACCTTGGTGGCTTCGCCTGCCGTGTCACCGTCGAGTTGGGTAGGCATGGGCTCGGGGCACTTGATGACGATCCTGCCTGACCTGTAAACGGTCATGATGGGCAGTTTGCCGCTGTGTTTGAACATGATTTTTACGTACATCAGCAGCCAGCCGATGGCACTCCGCGGGCTCATCACCACCACGTCCAGCATGCCGTCGTCGATCATGGCCTGCGGAATGAAGTCGATGCCGCCGGGAACCAGCCCGCAGTTGGCAAAAAGGATGCTGCGGATGTTCCGGACCTGGTCCGGGCTGCCGTCCAGGGAGATTGAGATCCTCTTCCGCCGGCCGGGCAGGTGGCGCATGCCGGCCTCCGTGTAGGCGAGCCAACCCAACGCTCTTTTGAGGCCGGCGTTGGTGTCGGCCAGGACTTCGGCGTCCATGCCGATTCCCGCGATCACCAGGAATGCGTGCTCGGAGGAATGGCCGGTCCGGGAGTTTTCGATCCCCATCCGTGCCGTGTCGATGTACCGCTGGTGCCCGAAAAGTGCGGTTTGCACGCTGCCGTGAAGGTCGTTGACGTCCAGGTCCACGTTGCGGGCCAGGAGGTTTCCGGTGCCCAGCGGGATGATGCCCATCGCGACGCCGGTGCGGGCGAGGGACTCAGCCACCACCCGAACGGTGCCGTCGCCGCCGCCCACCACGACGACGTCGGGCTTGTGCTCCAACGCCGCCTGCACCTGCGAGAAGCCCGGGTCCTCCGCCGTCGTTTCGTAAAACACCGGCTCATCCCAGCCGGCCGTCAGGCAGGCGCGCTGGATAGTGGCTTTGGCTTCGTCCGAGCGGGCCTTGATCGGGTTGAGGATCACCACCACGCGCTGATCAGTGAGCCCCGGTTTGTGGGCGTCCCCGCCTACGGCGCTGCGCACATGCAGCGCCTTGAGCCTGCGCACTCCCCACCAGCTGGAGATGGCGAAGGCAAGCGCCACCGCAATCAGCACGTAGAGAATCAGGTCGCTCATGGTCCCCCAACAGTATCCCGGCGGGCGGTGCGCCGGTCCTGGCTGCCCGCGGCCGCCGTCGTACTCCCTCGGATTGGATACCCTTGTGTGGTGATCGACGTAAAAGACCTCAGCGAAAACCCGGACAAGTTCCGAGCCAGCCAGCGCGCCCGCGGTGCGGACGAATCAGTGGTGGACGCGATCATCTCCGCGGACTCTGCACGGCGGGCGGCGCTGATCCGCTTCGAGAACCTCCGCGCCGAGCAGAACGTCTTTGGCAAAAAGGTGGCCCAGGCCAAGGGCGACGAGAAGAAGGCGCTGCTGGCCGAGGTGAAGGAACTGGCCAACTCTGTCAAGGCTGCCTCCGCCGAGGCAGACGCGGCGCAGCTAAAGCAGGAAGAGCTGCTGCGCACCATTCCCAACCTCATCGAGGACGGCGTTCCCGAGGGCGGCGAGGACGACTATGTGGTGGTCAAGACCGGCGGGACGCCCCGCGAGTTCCCGGACTTCGAGCCGAAGGACCACCTGGAAATCGGTGAACTGATCGGCGCCATCGACATGGAGCGCGGCGCGAAAGTGTCGGGCGCCCGCTTCTACTTCCTCCGCGGCGTAGGTGCCCGGCTGGAGATGGCGCTGCTGCAGATGGCGATGGAGCAGGCCATTGAAGCCGGTTTTGTCCCGATGATCACGCCCACTTTGGTGCGACCGGAGACCATGCAGGGCACCGGCTTTGATGTAAAGCACGACGCCGAGATCTACCGTCTCGCCGAAGACGACCTATACCTGGTGGGCACCTCCGAGGTAGCCCTGGCCGGGTACCACGCGGACGAAATCCTCGACTTCTCCAAGGGCCCCATCCGGTATGCCGGGCAGAGCTCCTGCTACCGGCGCGAGGCTGGCTCGCACGGCAAGGACACCCGCGGCATCATCCGCGTGCACCAGTTCAACAAGGTGGAGATGTTCATCTACACCACCGTTGAGGAAGCCGCCGCCGAGCATCAGCGCCTGCTGGCCTGGGAAGAGGAAATGCTGGCCAAGTGCGAGCTTCCGTACCGCGTGATCGACACCGCCGCCGGCGACCTTGGCACGTCTGCTGCGCGGAAGTACGATTGCGAAGCCTGGGTCCCCACCCAAGGCGCGTACCGTGAGCTGACCTCGACGTCCAACTGCACCACCTTCCAGGCACGCCGCCTGAACATCCGTGAGCGCGTCGTGAACGAGGCCGGTGTTGCCAAGGGCACCCGGGCGGTGGCCACCCTGAACGGCACCCTGGCCACCACGCGCTGGATCGTGGCTCTCCTGGAGCACCACCAGAACGCCGACGGCTCGGTCAACGTTCCAAAGGCACTGCAGAAGTACCTGGGCGGCCTTGAGGTCCTCCCGGTCCTGTAAGAGTTTCCCGCCGGGGTGAATATCCACCCCGGCGGCCGGGTCCGGATGTTTACCAACAGTTCAAAAAATCTGTGGCGCGCGTCCTAGCGGGGTTGGGGGCGGTCTGCTCTACTTGATGGATGACAACGCTGACTGAAACCTCAGTCGCCGGCAACGATGACCGGCGAGAGAACGAAAACGACACCCTAAACCAGAAGTTCATGGTCGCCCTGGACGTGGACGGCACCCTGGTGGACCACGACGGGCACATGTCCCCGGCCGTCCGCGAAGCGGCGCAGGCGGTAGTAGCCGCAGGGCATGAGGTCATGATTGCCACCGGCCGCTCACTCAACGCCATGCTGCCCATCATTGAAAACATCGGGATCGAGCGCGGCTACGCGGTGTGCTGCAACGGCGGCGTGACCCTGCGGCTCCACCCGGAGCTTGAAAAAGGCTACGAGGTCATCCATAAGGCCACCTTTGATCCTGCTCCTGCCCTTCGTGCACTCCGTGAGCGGCTCCCATCGGCCAAATACGCGCTGGAAGATGAGGACGGAAACTTCCTTTCCACCGAACGCTTCCAGGACGCAAGCTTCGGCGTCGAGGCCGTCGGCGTGGACTTCCACACCATGCTCGAGGCCACCGCAGTGCGCGTAGTGGTGTTCAGCACCGAAAACACACCGGAAGAGTTCAACGAAGCGATCGAGCACGTGGGCCTTGCCGGCGTCACCTACTCCGTGGGCTGGACCGCTTGGCTGGACATTGCCGCTGCCGGTGTGACCAAGGCCAGCGCCCTGGAAAACCTGCGGAGCTGCCTCGGCTTCGAACCGCACCTTACCGTGGCTATCGGAGACGGCCGCAACGACATCGAGATGCTTAGCTGGGCCGGACGGGGCGTGGCCATGGGCCAGGCGCCGGAGGAAGTGATCAGGGCCGCGGACGAGGTCACCCACTCCGTGTTCGACGACGGCGCCGCCCACGTGCTGCGCAGCCTCCTTTAGCTGCCGGCGCGCTTCCGTGCTGGTTCAGCTGGCGGCCTTGGCCGCCTGCGCCGTTTTGGCTGGCCTGGCCGTGCTCCAGGCCGCACTGGCGGGCGGTGCTCCGCTTGGCCGGTTCGCCTGGGGCGGACAGCACAAAGTCCTGCCCACCGGGCTTCGGGTGGGCAGCGCCGCGTCCATCGTCCTGTACGGGGCTTTCGGTTACATCGCCCTTGCCAAAGCCGGCCTGGTGCCGTTGTTGGCCAACGGGGCTGTTACGTCGGTCGCCGCCTGGGTGCTGGCAGGGTATTTCGCACTCGGCGTGCTGATGAACGCCATATCGCGGAGCAAGCCGGAGCGTGCCGTGATGACACCCGTGGCGCTGGTCCTCGCCGCCGCTTACCTGGTTCTTGCCGTCAACTGATCCCCGCCGGAGGTGAACTGCGGCTGGATGGCGGCTACAGCGCCGAACGGCAGCCGGCGTCCGAGTGGGGGGCCGCCGTCGGGCAGAATGGAAAGCATGACCCTTACGACGTTCGCCCTCATCCGCCATGGCCAGACTGACTGGAATGCGCAGCGCCGGCTGCAGGGTTCCACGGACATTCCCTTGAACGACGTCGGCCGGGCCCAGGCGCGTGACGCCGTCGCTGTTTTGTCCGCTTACGGATGGGACGCCATTGTGTCCTCGCCGCTCAGCCGCGCTGCTGAAACCGCAGAGCTGATCGCCGCCGGGCTCGGGCTCACCGAGGTCCGCCGCGTGCCGGAACTCATTGAGCGCAGCTTCGGGCCCGCCGAGGGAATGCAGGCCGGTCCGGAACTCGACGCTTTGCGGATCCCCGGGGGTTTCCGCGGCGCGGAAAGCGAGGACGAAGCGGCAGATCGGGGGCTGGCCGCCCTGGAGGCTTTGGCTGAGGAGTTCCGCGGATGCCGGCTACTCGTCGTCGCCCACGGGACGCTGCTCCGCGTGAGCCTGAGCCGCGCCGTAGGGAGCACCCTGAAGAGCATCGACAACGCCGTCCTGAACCTTGCGCACCACCACGCGATTGACGGGTGGCAGCTCGAATACTTCAACGGGGAGCCGGTGATGGCCGCCACCCAGGCTTGATCGCAGGGGTTATAGCTGCCCTGGCTTTCGTAGGAAAGGCCGTTTCAGCGCACCTCGAGGATCATCCCCAGCAGCCGGGCGGCGGCGGGCCGGGCTGCATGCTCCTCGTTCCACTGCGCCCGGGCCACCGCTTTGCTGACCGCCTGCGTGGTGATGCCCAGTTCGTGGGCCACCGCCTTCTGCTGGCCGCGGACGCCCGGGGTCAGCAGGTCAAGGACCCGCCACTCGGCATCGGAACGTTCACGGACGATATATCCCAGCAGCCGAAGCACTGCCTCAGCATCATGGGCTACGTCGGCCAGGGGCCCCTCCACCGCAACCGGAATCCGTTCCTTGCTGCTTCGGATCCGGTCAACCGCGCGCCGGGCGTACACCAGCCCGTGGCCGGAAGCGTCCTTGATCTGGTTGGGCAACGGCTCGTTGACAGGCCCCACGCCGATACCCACATACCAGGAACCGCAGCGCAGCGCAATCAGCGCCGCCTCCACGGCCTGATGTGGACAGTCCACGATGCCCTGGACCTCGTCCTCCACCGACCGGTCGAAATCCAGGCGCGCAGGAATATGCCGCAGGTCCTTGAGTAACTGCGGCACCCGGTCACCATCGCGCCGGCTGTCGGTTTGGTTGATTGTCAGCGTGAACATCTGAAACCAAAGACTACCCGCTGGCAGCAGAGTGCAGGCAAGCGGGGTTGCCTCGTCCGGACCCATCTGATGCGATGGACCAATGGCCGCCATCGGCGGGGAACGCGACGTGAGGATGGTTATGACCAGCAGCATGGGCCAGGACGAGCTCGAAGGTGTAGACCGCTGGTGGCGCGCCGCCAACTACCTTTCGGTAGGGCAGATCTACCTCCGCTCCAACCCACTGCTGCGCGAACCGCTGAAGGCGGAGCACACGAAGTCCCGGCTGCTGGGCCACTGGGGCACCACCCCGGGCCTTAACTTTGTCTACGCACACCTGAACCGCGTGATCCGCCGCGACTCCGCCGAGATGCTCTTTGTGGCGGGTCCCGGCCATGGCGGTCCCGCCGTCGTCGCCAACGCCTGGCTGGAAGGGACTTACTCCGAAATCTACGGCCACGTGGGCAACGACGCGGACGGCATGGCCGAGCTTTTCCGCCAGTTTTCCTACCCGGGAGGCATCCCCAGCCACGCCGCTCCGGAAAGCCCCGGCTCCATCAGCGAGGGCGGCGAACTCGGCTATTCCCTCGCCCATGCCTACGGCTCTGTACTCGACAATCCCCAGCTGGTCACCGCCGTCGTGATTGGCGACGGCGAGGCGGAGACGGGGCCCCTTGCCGCCAGCTGGCATTCGCACAACTTCCTCGACCCCGCCACGGACGGCGCCGTACTGCCCATCCTGCACTTGAACGGGTACAAAATTGCCAATCCCACCATCCTGGCGCGCATGCCCGAATCGCAGCTGGAGCAGCTCCTGCGGGGGTACGGCCACGAGCCCCACTTCGTCACCGTGAAGGACCCCGACGACACCGAACAGGCGCACCGGGACTTCGCCGAAGCTTTGGAGGGCTGCCTGGCCGGCATCCGCACCATCCAGGACTCCCGGCGTACGCCGCAGGCAGGCACGGAGGAGGCCGACGGCGGCGCGCCGCGCTGGCCCATGATCGTGCTGCGCTCGCCGAAGGGCTGGACCGGACCACGCGAGGTAGATGGGCAGCAGGTAGAAGGGACGTGGCGGAGCCACCAGGTGCCGCTGGCGGAGGTACGCACCAACGAAGACCACCTGCGGATGCTTGAGCAGTGGCTGCAGTCATACCGCCCCGAGGAGCTGTTCGACGGCGACGGGCGGCTCCGGCCCGACGTCGCCGAGGGGGCGCCCACCGGGGACTTCCGGATGAGCGCCACGCCCCACGCCAACGGCGGCCTGCTCCGCCGGGCGCTGAAGCTGCCTGCCTACCGGGACCACGCCGTCGAGGTTGCCCGGGCAGGCAGCGAGCGGGTCAGCCCGATGGTGACGCTGGGCTCCTGGATGCGGGACGTCATTGAGCTGAACATGGAAACCTTCCGGCTTTTCGGCCCGGACGAGACGGCGTCGAACCGGCTGCAGAACGTTTATGAGGTCACAGATAAGGTGTGGCAGTACCGGATTGACGACGTCGATGAGCACCTTGCGCGCTCCGGCAGGGTGATGGAGGTGCTGAGCGAACACCTGTGCCAGGGCTGGCTGGAGGGCTACCTCCTGACCGGCCGGCACGGCGTCTTCAGCTGCTACGAAGCCTTCATCCACATTGTTGACTCGATGTTCAACCAGCACGCCAAGTGGCTGAAGGTGCACCGCAAGCTGCCGTGGCGCCAGCCGGTGGCGTCGCTGAACTACCTGCTGTCCTCGCACGTGTGGCAGCAGGACCACAACGGGTTCTCCCACCAGGACCCGGGGTTTATCGACCACGCGGTGAACAAAAAAGCCGAGGTCATCCGGGTGTACCTGCCGCCGGATGCGAACACGCTGCTGTCCGTGATGGAGCACTGCCTGGCGTCCACGGACTACGTAAACATCGTGGTCAGCGGAAAACAGCCGTCTCCCACATGGCTGGGGCCGGCCGACGCGGCCACCCACTGCCAGCGGGGGCTGGGAATCTGGGAGTTCGCCGGCTCCGAAGTCCCGGGCGAGGAGCCCGACGTCGTGCTGGCCTGCGCCGGCGACGTTCCCACGGTGGAGACAGTTGCGGCGGCGGAGCTGCTCCGGCTGGGTGCTCCGGGGCTGAAGATCCGCGTGGTGAACGTGGTTGACCTGATGCGGCTGCAGGACGAGAGCGAGCACCCGCACGGGCTCCCGGCACGCGATTTCGACGGGATCTTCACCGCCGACAAGCCCATCATTTTCGCGTACCACGGCTACCCGGCACTGATCCACCGGCTCGCCTACCGCCGCAGCAACCAGGAGGGGCTGCACGTGCGCGGCTACAAGGAGGAGGGCACCACCACCACGCCATTCGACATGGCCATGCTGAACGGTATCGACCGCTTCCAGCTGGCCATCGACACCATCGACCGCGTTCCCGGCCTTGCGGAGAAGCACTCGATGCTGCGGCAGGAGCTCCAGGACCGCAGGATCCGCGCCCGCGAGCACACCCGCACCCACGGGGAGGATCCGGAGGAGATCCGGAACTGGCAGCTCGGCTAGCCCCTTGGAGTTTTTGTCCAGATATGCGGACTATCGGCAATGCGAAGCCGTCTCATCCGGACAAACTCTCCTAGGCGATCAGTCCATCGAGGCCGCCCGCGGGCAGGTGGATCCAGCCTTCGCTGCCGGCCGCCGCGGCGTGGACGTCATCCGGGAGCACGGTCAGGCCGACGGCGACGGCACGGGCGGTAAGGGCTGCGATGACGGCGTCGAACAGGTCGTCCGAGCCAGCCAGACGGTCCTCGTGGCCGCCAAGGTCCAGCCACGGTGCCTGCCGGCACAAATGGCGCAGGAGCAGGGAAAGCTGTTCCGTCTCGGCGCTGCCCCGCCCTTTGTAGCCGCGGGCGCTCAAGCCCCACAGCTTCAATGAAGCAGCAGGGTAGACCTCAGCCAGGCGGCCCGATCCGTCCCGTGGTTGGGGGCTGTAACGGGCCGCTATTTTCGCCTGGATCACGGCGCATCTCATGGCCGGGTGGGCCAAGCGGTCCGCCGAGACACTCAGCGGGATCAGCCTCGTCCGGGCGGTGACGAACCGGTCCGTATCCCGGTACGCGAGCAGGCGCCTGCCCGCGATGCCGTCGTGTGCCAGGACGGGGCCGGCGTCGAAGTTCAGGTGCCCGGTGAGGAACGGAATCAGGGCCTGCGGCCAACCAACCGGGCAATCAATGCCCGTCATGTCCGTGGTGCCGAAAAGCTCCACGATGTGGTGGTCATCCACGTCGAGTGCGAGATGCACCAACCGGGCCGTGCCCTGGCCCCATTCGATGACAGCCACGGCTGTTTTCCTGGCTGCTGCCGCGAGGTCCACTCCGAGCGTTTTCACGTGACCAGACTCTACCTCCGGCTCTCCTGGCCCCGTTCTGGACACTGGATGACCCGGTGCCCCTGATTCTGGAACGCTGGTGCCTGGTGCGCCGTCCCGGCAGACCACGACCGAAAGGATCATCTTCATGCCATGGCTTGATGTACTCGGCAACGACATCCACTACACGGACTCAGGCGCCGGGCGGCCGGTGGTGCTGCTCCATGGCCACGCCTCGGCGGCGGCCTGCTGGGAACCGATCATCGTTGAACTGGAACAGGACTTCCGGGTGTTGGCTTATGACACCTACGATCACGGGTGGTCCTCCAACTCGCCGCGGCAGGGACCTCTGGTGGACCGGGCTGCGGAGCTGGAGCACTTCATCAACTCGCTCGGCCTGGAGAACCCGGTGGTTGTGGGGCAATCCATGGGCGGCATGACAGCCCTCCGCTGGGCTGTCCGGAATCCAGGCGGTGCGGCCGGCCTGGTGGTGTGCGGGATGGGCTGGCCACTGGTGGTTCCCCCTCCCGGGCAGCCCGGCCAGCCGGAGAAATTCGAGGTGTTCAGCTCGCTTGACGCCGACGAGGGGATCTGGCTGGGAGTAGGAAACTCCTTCACGGAGCAGTGGATCGCGGAGAACCCGCGTGATTACGCCCGCTATATCCGTATCCGTTCCACCGCGACGGCGATTGAAGCAGCCCGCCACCCGCGCAGCCTCGAACAAAGCCAAGGGGAGTTCCTCAGCGCCGACCCGTCGGACGTCGACTGGTTTCAGCAGGGGCTCGAATCAATAACCAGCCCGCTGGTGGTGTTGATCGGGGACGAGGAAAGGCCGCGCATCCGCCGCGGGGCCGAGCACGTTGCGGCCACGGTGCCCGGCGCCCGTCTGCTGGTTGTCGAGGAGGCCGGTCACAACGCCTACTTCCAGCGCCAGGACATCCTGGTGGACACCATCCGGAACACCGCAGCCACCGCCTAAACCTGCTTGGAGTTTTTGGTCCAGATATGCAGGCTTCCGCGCCCGCAAGTCCGCATACGTGGACAAAAACTCCCGGTCACGCGGCGTGATACGTCAGCGCCCCGGGAATCCCGCCCTTGTCGCCGAGCGAGTCTCCCCGTGCGAAAGCAGCCCACAGGCCGCGCAGCTCGCGTCCCACGGCGTCCACGTCCTCCCAGCGGGCACCCGCGATCAGACCTACGCCGTCCCACGTTTTGCGGTTACCGAGAAGCAGCGGAAGATCAATGGTGTGGGCAGCACCAAAGATGTTTCCCGGCGCATGCCAGTGCAGGATGTAGCGGTAAGCCTTTCCGCCGGCCAGGACATGGCGGCGCGCGAACTTCCGGGCCGCCCTGCCGTAGACGGTTTCGGTGACCACCCAATCAATGGCCCGGACGGCCGCGGTCCCGGCGACAGGGATCTTGGCCAGACGGCTCAGGTACGGGCTTCGTGGCAGGAACAACCGCGCCTCCTCGGAAGTATGACCGATCAGCACCTCAATGCCTGGAGCGGAACGGTTCCAGGCTGCCTCTATGGCGGATTCCTCCGGCAGCGGCGCGTGCCCGTACTGGGTGCCGAAAGGCATGGCGGCCAGCATGCCGAATTTCCGGGCCACCTGCGCCACGTGGTCCTCGCGCTCCACCACCTCCATCGCCGGCGTCTCCTCGGTGACGGCTTCGGCAGCGATGCCCATTGCGTGGTTCATTTTGTCCCGGCCGCGCGAGATGCCCAACGGTGCACTCTGGATGATGGCCCGCTGGAACAGGGACGGCGCTTCAGGAGTGGCCATGAGGTGGGCGATCGCGTCGCCACCGGCCGACTGGCCGAAGGCCGTCACACAGCCCGGGTCGCCGCCGAACGCTGCAATGTTCCGCTGCACCCAGCGGAACGCCTCGAGTTGGTCCAGCAGCCCCAGGTTGCCTGGCCGGCCCGAGTGCGTGGCGAGGAAGCCGAACAGCCCCAAGCGGTAGGTCACCGAGACCACCACCACCCGGGTTTCGGCAACCAGTACAGCGGGGTCGAAGATGGCGAGGTCGCCGGATCCGGTGGTGTAGGAACCGCCATGGATCCAGACCATCACGGGCAGCCTCTCGCCTGGGGCAAGGTCTGCGGGCATGGTGATGGAGAGGTTCTGGCAGTCCTCGCTGCCCGGAAGTTCGCCGTAGCGGGTACCCAGGACGTCGTCGAGGAACGGCACCGGCCCCTGCGGACAGGCAGGAGCGGGGGAGGTTGCGGACAACGGTTCGTCCCAGTCTGGCGCCGGAACGGGAGGCTGGAAACGACCGGCCTTGGCGTACGGGATGCCGGTGGCCCGGACGACGTCGCCGTCCCGCCAGCCGGTGACGGGACCGCAGGGCGGGTGGAAAATCGGCTCGGAACTCACCGATTCACTTTAAACCACAACGCGAGGTCACTTTCGGCCCAATTCCGGCGGTGGATTGGGCGCTGAGTGACCTCGCGTTGCTTTATGCGGTGAGGGGACAGTGGGGATCAGTGGCCGGTGGGCACGTAACGCTTGATGGAGGCTTCGAGCTCGGCTTCAGCGGCGGCACGGTCGCCCCAGCCTTCGGCCTTGACCCACTTGCCGGGCTCCAGGTCCTTGTACCGGGTGAAGAAGTGCTCGATCTCCTTGATCAGGAAGTCGTTGACGTCGCTGACTTCCTGGATGTGGTCGAAGCGGGCATCGACGGGTACGCAGAGGATCTTGGCATCTCCGCCGCCGTCGTCAGTCATGTTGAAAACACCAATGGGGCGGGACTCAACGATGACGCCCGGGTGCAGGTCGAAGTCCTGCAGGAGCACCAGTGCATCCAACGGGTCGCCGTCCTCGCCGAGGGTGTTCTCGAAGTACCCGTAGTGCGTGGGGTACTGCATGGAGGTGAAGAGGACGCGGTCCAGGCGGACGCGGCCGGTCTCGTGGTCAACTTCGTACTTGACGCGAGATCCCTTGGGGATCTCGATGGTCACGTCATGCTTCATGGAATGCTCCTCGGCAATTGCAGGGGGTTCGCGGCACAGGAGACGAACAACAAAAAGGAGTGTCCGTGCCGCCGACTACTATTGAGGATATAGCGAGAGGCCCAGGTTTCAGGAACTTGCGGGGAAATTTCAGGACTTGAGGACCAGCACCAGCATGAAGGAATCATCGGGCCCCGGCGCGTTCCGGCGCACGGTCCAGCGCGGGCTGCGTGCCTGGCCCACCGCTCTGCTTCTGGCCGTGATCGTCATCCTGGCACTGCCCGCCGCGTGGCTGGTTTCCCCGGCTTTCGTCGGCCCGCCTCCAGTGGCGACGCCCGTGGTGCCTGCCTGGCAGCAGCTCCCGGCCACGCTTTCCGCCCGGCATGGCCTGGCTCCGCTCTCGGAGTCGGCGTCCGTGCCGCTGCCCTCCGCCGTCGCATCGCAGTTGGACGCCTTGTTAAAGCCCGACGGCGACGGCAGCTTCACCGGGCTGGTCCAGGATGCGCTCACTGGCCAGGTCCTGTTTGACCGCGGCGGTTCGGAGAGCCGGATCCCCGCCTCCAATATGAAGCTGCTCACCGCGGTGGCCGCCCTCCGGGCAGTCGGGCCGGATCACCGTTTCAGCACCAAGGTCCTGGCCGGGCCCGCTGCCAATCAGGTGGTGCTCACCGGCAGCGGCGACGTCCTCCTGGGTGCCGGAGAATCCGCGCCGAACCAGGTGATGGGCCACGCCGGACTCGCCGCCCTCGCCACCGCCACCGTGAACGCGCTCCAAACCGCAGGAACAACCGGCGAGCTGAAGGTCCTGGTGGACGACTCCCTGTTCACCGGCCCAGCGCTGAACCCCGCGTGGGCAGACGGGGACGTTGCCGCGGGCGAGGTTGCCCCGCTGTACCCCCTTGCGCTGAACTCGGCGCGCTTTGACCCGGCCGTGACCACCGGCCCCCGCCCGCAAGACTCAGCAATCACCGCCGCCGAGGCGTTTGCCGCGCAGCTCAAGACGGCGGGTGCCGCTGCGGGACTCACGGTAGCGGCCGGCGTCGAACGTTACACCGCACCCTCGGGCGATGCGCCCCGGGCAGAAGAGCCTGCGGTCCATGCCGAGGTCCAGTCCGCCACGGTCGGCCAGCAGGTGGACCTCATGCTGCAGACCTCGGACAACTACCTGGCGGAGGTCCTGGGCCCGACGGCCTCGGCGGCTGCGGGGGAGCCCGTCAGCAACGACGGCGCCACCGGAGCAGTCCGCGCACAGCTCGCGGATTTGGGCATCCCTACGGACACCATGCGGCTCGCGGACGTGTCCGGGCTGGCGCTGGCCAACCAGGTCTCTGCCCGCCAGTTCGCGGAAGTGGTGCGTGCCATCGCCAGCGGGACCGACACCCGTTTGCGGGCCGCGCTGGATGGATTTCCCGTCGCGGGGCTGACCGGAACACTGGACACCCGCTACGTGGATGGCTCCACAGCCCGCGGCGCCGGCCTGGTGCGGGCCAAGACCGGGACCCTGAACTCGGTTATCGCACTCAGCGGCTACGTGGTGGACGCCGACGGCCGGCTCCTAGTCTTCTCCTTCATCGGCAACGACCTGAAGCCTGGCGCCGCCGGGAACAGGGAAGCCCTGGACCGGGCCGCCACGGCGCTCGCCGCCTGCGGCTGCCGCTGACCTGTTCCTCGGGCCCGCCCCGCAAAACCGGGTTCCTACCGTAACCGCTGCC
>JBKJVX010000033.1:0-31674 GCA_046717065.1 Arthrobacter sp.
CCTCTACACATCGGTATCGGCGGACTTCAAGCAGAAAACCGTGCAGCAGATGATCGCACGCCGCATCACTACCCTGGAGGACCCAGATGCCTGAACAGCGCCGGATTGGCTACCGCTGGAACTTGCGTGCCCTCATGGCCAGGCGCAACCTCTGGAAGACCACCGAATTGATGCCCCTTCTGAGATCCCGCGGCATCAACCTCTCCGAGAGCCAAGTCTACCGGCTGGTCACGGCCACGCCGGAACGCATTCCAGCCAGCACGTTCGCGGCGCTTAGTGACAACTTGGACTGCACGCCAAACGACCTGTTCGAACCATTCGTGGAGATGCGTGCCGCCGCGACCGCCAACGCACCGCAGCGCAGCGAAGACCTCGGAATCCAACCAGGTAACCCGATAGCCAAGCGCATCCGCCTCGTCACACCCGAGGACGGTGAGTAAGCCACGCAAAGCAGAGGACCCGATCCGCTGGCCGGTCCCCTGCAACCGCTGCGGCCAGCACCACCAAACCGTCGCGCGCTGGCCCGACGGCGGAGTCTGCGGATACTGCTACCAGCAGGCAAAACGCACCCGAGGACTCTGCGCCTGCGGCCATGAAGGAGTCCTGCCAGGAATTATCGATGAGCAGCCGGCATGTCGCCGATGTTCCGGCGTTCGCCTCAACGTCGATTGCATGGGCTGCGGAGCAGAGGATGAACTTTACAGCCGAGGACGCTGCTGGACATGCGTCCTCGGCGATGTCGTAGACGACCTGCTTACCAACCAGGCCACCGGCTCAATGGCTAACGAACTGATCCCACTGGCAGCGGCCCTGAAGTCGATGAAAAGGGCCAACAGCGGCCTGACCTGGATCCAACAAAAGCACGTCTCAGCCTTCCTCCGAAACATCGCCGTCGCACCAGACATCACCCACGAAACCTTCGACGAATTGCCCGACTCACGCACCCGCGAGTACGTTCGCGGCCTCCTGATAGAGCACGGGGTTCTCCCCCGGCGCGACGAACTCCGCACCCGCTACGAGAACTGGTCTGCAGACGTCATCGAGAGGACCAAAGATCCTCAGCATCGCGACATTGTCCGCCGCTACGTCCGCTGGCATCACTTGCGGCGGATGAACCAGATGGACGAAGTCAATCGTGGCACTTTCCTCCGGGCCAAGCAGCAAGTAACCGTCGCTATCGGTCTGCTCAACTGGCTCACCGGACACGGCACCAGCCTGAGCGAACTAAGCCAGGCTCATCTTGACCTATGGCAGGCGGAAGGACCGACAACCAGGAGAATCGCTGAGCACTTTCTAAAATGGGCCATCAAGACCAAAGCCGCCCCGGCAGGACTGACCATCGTGCCGCACCGCCGCGGCACCAGCCCCAAGCTCGACAAAACCGGACAAGATGAAGCGCTGCGGCACGTGCTCCACGCTAATGAACACATCCAGACACGCGATCAAGCCGCCGCGATACTCATCCTCGTATTTGGTCAGCAGGCAGAACGCATTGCCAAACTGACGTGGGAAGACGTGACGGTGACCGAAGCACTGGTCACCGTCCGGCTCGGATCGATAAAGCTCGCGCTGCCGGACCCGTTGGACGAGCCTTGGCGGGAATTGGCCATGAACCCAAGCCATGGCCTCACGGCCGCTCACCCAAACAGCAAGTGGGTCTTCACAGGACACTCCCCGGGGAAACACATCAACCCGGGCTACCTAACCCAACGCCTCACGCGGCTCTTCAGCACCCGCGCCGCCAGGCTTGGAACCCTCCACGAACTTACCAAGCTTGCACCCGTGGCCATCATCGCCGGTACACTCGGTTACTCCCCCACCACCATTGAACGCCACGCCACGGATTCGGCAGCAGCTTATGCCCAATACATGGCAGCCGTGCGCAGTGCTCCTAAAGGCAGATAGAAACGATCACTTCAGGGACACTCCACTAATCGACGTTCCCGGTGGGAGATCTTTGATCTGCTGATGGATCTGCCCGGCAATATTGGTGGCCACGACGAAGTCGCTCAGCTCGACATTTTCCAAATCCACCGCGCCACCGAGCGCCGGAGGAACCCGAAAGCTGTAAACCTCAGCTTCGCCGGGTCGAAGGCCAGCGCTATCCGCTCCGCTGGCCAACCCGATCATGAGGTACTCATCCTGACCCTCTCGGGAATTCAAGGCACTACTGAAGTCACTTTCAGACTCCCAGCGCCGACTTAGCTCTCCGGAGAGCAGGTCCAGGAACCAGAAACCGTCCTCGCTTTCAAAGAACACATCGCCAAAGGGTGAAGTGAACAACGGCCGCTTGCCTGAAAGCTCAAGAAAAGACCACGACTCAAGCGCTGCCGTGTAGTTCTCAGTCGAAAAGCGTCTAATGGGTTCCATACGCAGACCCTACCGGAGCGGGCCATGCACAATCTCACGGACAGGGCCAGCCCCGCAAAACTCGTCCGACGCGCGTCCATATCGCACACGCTGAGTTTGGCGCGTTCACTACTCCCGGCTCATGAATAACCGTGCATGCCAGTTGGCACCGGATCCGGGAGGGGCGGGAACCAGCACATCTGGCGACCCGTGCGCAGTAATGGTCATCGGCGATGAATCCGCAGGTCAGCATTGTCTTATTCCGGGGGCTCGTTAAGAATGAGTCAATGACGGTCTACGTGCGATCCCTTGAAACTGCAGTTCCTAAAACGATGCTGATCCAGACGGAAGCCCGTGACGTTTTTGCGGCCCAGCCCGGGTTGTCCAGGCTTGGTTCGCGGCTGGTCAATACCTGTTTTGACTCCGCCGCGATTGATACGCGCTTCACCGCCGTCGAAGAACTCACCAGGGATCACCGGGCCGACGAGCCACAGTTCTTTGATCCGGAGACCGGCCTGCTGCTGAACCCAAGCACAAAGGTCCGCAATGATATCTTCGGCCGCGAGGCAACCAAGCTCTTTGTGGAAGCCGCCCGTTCCGCCGTCAACGCCGCCCCTGAACTCGATTTACTTGACATAACTCATCTCATCACCGTCTCCTGCACTGGGTTCTTCAACCCGGGCCCTGACTATAAGGTCGTCCGGGAGCTGGGCCTGGATCCGGCTGTCCAGCGCTACCACCTGGGGTTTATGGGCTGCTACGCAGCTTTCCCTGCATTGCGCGCCGCGAAGCTGTTCTGCGAGGCCGACCCGCAGGCCGTTGTCCTGGTGGTGTGTGCCGAGCTGTGCTCCCTGCACGTCCGCACCTCAAACGATCCGGACACGATCATGGGCTCCGCCCTGTTCGCTGATGGTGCTGCCGCCGCCGTCGTCACTGCACGCAGCGGGTCGGCGGAAAAGTCCCTGCTCCAGCTCGATCACTTCGAAACGGTCCTCACGCCGGTCGGGGAGGACGCGATGGCCTGGAACATCGGCGACCACGGATTTGAAATGGTGCTTGGAAATTATGTGCCGCACATCATCGATGACCATATTGTGGGTGCCCTGCGGCCCCTCCTGGCCCGGGACCCGGAACTGGAAGCACTCCCCTACACCTCCATCCGGCACTGGGCCATCCATCCCGGCGGCCGGAGCATCCTGGACAAAGTCCAGTCCCGGCTCGGCCTCACCGGGGAGCAACTGGTGCCGGCGCGAGAGACGCTGCGGAACTACGGAAACATGAGCAGCGCCACAGTACTTTTTGTCCTCAAACACATCCTGGAACAGGAGCCTGAGGACGGGGACGAACGCATTTGCTCCATGGCCTTCGGCCCGGGACTCACAGTGGAAACCGCGCTGTTCACAAAACTGCGCCAGGCTCCCGGTGCAGGACTGGTGGGACAGGTGCCGGGCCAGGCAGCGGCAGAAGTATCGGTCCCCTAATCCATGGACTTGCTGTTGCGGCAGCGCGCCGTCGACGCCGTGGAAATCATGGACGGGCCGGACTGCGACTCCCGGCTACTCCAGAACACGTACCGCCAGTTCGCAGTGGTCAACCGCGTGCTTGCCGGTTGGCGGAGGCTTTATGTCAGGGAGCTTCGTCCCTCCCTGGCTGCTAACACCGCTCCAGCCACACTGCTGGACATCGGCGCCGGCGGGGGTGACCTCGCGCTGATGTTGGCAGGTTGGGCCCGGCGTGACGGACTTGCGCTTCACATCACCGGCATAGACCCTGATCCACGCGCGGCCGCGTACGCGCTGGGACGGCCGCCCGTGCCCGGCGTGGAGTTCCGGCAGACGCACAGCGCGGATCTTGTCCGGGAGGGAAGTCGCTTCGACTTCGTCATTTCGAACCACGTCCTGCACCACCTTTCGGCGCACGAACTCCAGCACCTGCTCGCCGATTCAGCCGCTCTCAGCACCAAAAAAGCGCTGCACAACGACTTGAGGCGGAGCCCCGCCGCCTACGCCCTCTTCTCTGCCGCCGCGCTGCCGTTCCGCCGGTCCTTCATCCGCGCGGACGGCCTGACGTCCATCCGCAGAAGCTACACCCCCGCCGAATTGGCCGCCCTCGCTCCCCCGGGCTGGAACGTCGAAACCAGCCCCAAATTCCATCAGATTCTCGCCCTGCGCAGGAACTGACATGTCAACGGAAACAGAGGTCCTGATCATCGGCGGGGGCCCGGTGGGCCTGTACCTGGCCGCCCTGCTGCTTCAGGACGGCGTCAGCGTCAGGATCCTGGAGCAGAGGCAGGCCAGGAACCTGCACTCACGTGCCATCGGCATCCATCCCCCCGCCCTTGAGGGTCTGCAGCACATCGGCATTGCGGCTTCCGCGGTGCAGGAGGGGGTACAGATCCGGGAAGGGCTGGCAGTCAGCGGCGGAAAGACTGTGGGCACCATGTCATTCGCCGGAGTCTCGGAGGCCTTTCCCTTTGTGCTGGCCCTGCCCCAGTTCCGCACGGAACAGCTTTTGGAGGAGCGTGTCCGCCAACTGGACGGCGCCGCCCTCGTCAGGGGTGTGCGCGTCAGGCGGGTGAAGGACGACGGCGGGCAGGTCACCGTGGCCGCCGGACCCGCCGGGGAGGACCAAGGCAGGGAATCCACGTGGACGGCATCCTTCGTTGTAGCGGCCGACGGCGCGCGGTCCCAGGTGCGCGGCCTCCTGGGTGTGCCCGTGCGCCGGAAGAATTATCCCGACCACTACCTCATGGGCGATTTCCGGGACGTTGGGTTTTACGGCGAAGGGGCAGTCCTGTTCCTTGAGCCGGGCGGTATCGTTGAGTCTTTTCCGCTGCCGGGCGGAGTCCGGCGCTGGGTGGTACGGCTGGGCCGGCCTGCCGGTACCGCCACGCCGGATGAGTTGGCACAGCAGGTCATGCGCCGGACCGGGATCCTCCCGGATGCCCGCACCAGCACCATGGTGAGCGCCTTCAGCGTCCGGTCCACCATGGCCCGGCGGATGATGGCCGGGCGGGTGTTCCTGCTCGGCGATGCTGCCCACGAGATCAGCCCCATCGGTGGACAGGGCATGAACCTCGGGTGGCTGGACGCCCGGGCCCTCTCTCCCCTCCTCCAGGTGGCACTCGCCGCCGCGAATCCGGACCACGTTGACCGGCAGTTCAAGGAGTTCCAAGCCAGCCGGCAACGGGCCGCGACGTTGGCTCAGCGGCGGTCAGAGATCAACATGCTGCTGGGGCGGCCGCTGCCCCGGCCCTTGCTGGACATTCGGAACCTGGGAATCAGTGCGGCGGCTGCCATACCGTCAGTCAACTTGTGGGTGGCCCGGCGTTTCACCATGCAAGAGCTGGACAGGCAGCCAACGCGGGCGCCGCACCGGCTTACCTGAAGTAGCAGTCGTAGCTGTGCTGGCTGACAATCAGCCCATTGCTGACTTCGAACACCGAGGACGTCCTGGCCCGGATAACGTCCCCCCGGTCCCAGTAACGGAGGTCCATCAGGACCGTTGCGGACCAATCCGCTTCCACCGCCACCCGTCCGCCCTCACAGGTGGTTCGCCTGACCACAAACTTCTGGTCGGCCACCACTTCCGGGCTTTGGTCGGCGCCGGCCAGGACTTCCGCCAGCGTGCGCGTGGATCCTTCCGGCGCCAGGAGGTGCGGCGCCTCCACCAGGACAAACGAGTCGGCGAGGAAAGGCCTGATGGCTGCCGCTCCCCCGCCGGATTCGAGGACGCGGATGAACTTAAGGACATGGTCCAGCGGCGGGGTCTGCACGGAGAAGTCTTCAGGCACGGGATAGACACTAGCCGAGCCGAGGGCCGCGCCGCGGCCCGGCCGCTAGGCTTTCCCCATGAACGAAGGCCCGCCGGAAACCGCACACGCCGCCGAGCAGATCCGCGAAACCGTGGAGCGGATCCTCGAAGCAGGTGCGCTCCCGCCCATTGTGCAGGCAGGTCACCCCGTGCTCAGGCAGCGCGCCGCCGCTTTTGACGGGCAACTGTCCGACGACCAGCTCGGGCGCTTGATAACGCTTATGCGCCAGGTGATGCATGAGGCACCGGGCGTGGGGCTGGCCGCGCCCCAACTTGGCATACCGCTGCAGCTGGCCGTCGTCGAGGACCAGTTCGACGTCGATCCTGAGGCCGCTGCCCTGCGTCACCGGAGCCCCCTGGACTTCCTTGCGGTCCTGAACCCCCGCTACACACCCCTGGGTCATGGCTTGGCATCCTTCTACGAGGGCTGCCTATCCCTCAACGGCCTCCAGGCCGTGGTGGCCCGGTACGAGAATGTGCTGCTTGAGTTCCAGACTCCGAATGGCACAAGCATGCAGCGGGAGTTTTCCGGCTGGCAGGCCAGGATTGTCCAGCATGAGACTGACCATCTGAACGGTGTGCTGTACGTGGACCGCGCGCAGCTCAGGTCCCTGAGCACCAACGCCGAATATGCCGCCCACTGGGCAGAGCCAGGCATCGGCAAGGCCCAGCTGGGGCTGGGTTTCGACGACGGTCCTGCCGGCATCAGCCTCCACTGACGTTCCGGCACCACGTTCCGTCCCCAAAAAACCGGATGCTGGAGCCATAGGATGGTTCGCATGCCCTCTACGACTGACCTGCCACTGTTGTGCCCGGTGTGCCGGAAACCGCTGGAACGTCGGACCGAAGCAGATGCTGATCAGAACCGCCTGGTGTGCCCTGCCGGCCATAGCTTTGACGCTGCACGCCAGGGCTACTTCAACCTGCTGGTCGGGAAGGGCACTGTCTTCGAGGCCGACACCGCGGACATGGTCCGGGCACGCTACGACTTCCTGGCGGCGGGGCATTACCGGCCGTTGGCAACTGCGGTGGCAGCCGCCGTCGTGCCCTGCCTGCCTGAAGAGGGCAGCGCCGTCCTTGACGCAGGGACGGGAACGGGGCATTACCTCAGGGCGGTGCTGGATCATGCCGCGGCGCAGGACCGCCGCCACGTGGCTGCGGTGGGCGTGGACATCTCCAAGTTCGCGCTGCGCCGCGCCGCGCGGCTCAACCCCGAGGCCGTTAACCTGGTGTGCGATGTTTGGCAGCCATTGCCGCTGGCAGATAACTCGGTGGACGCCATCACTGTCATCTTTGCGCCGCGTAATGCCGCCGAGTTTGCCCGAATCCTGCGGCCCACCGGGCGGCTGGTGGTGGTTACTCCACGGAGTAGGCACCTTGCCGCCATCGCCGCCGCTACCGGGATGCTTGGCATCGAGGAAGGCAAGGACGCCCGGCTGGCCGAAGCCATGGGCAGCCATTTTGACGCCGAGACAAGCACCGACGTCGGGATTCAACTGGCACTGACCCGCCCGGAGGCCGCGGACCTCGCCTATATGGGCCCGGCGGGCCACCACCTTGACCGGCTGGACCTTACTGAACGGCTGCTCGCGATTCCCGAGCCGGTGCAGGCCGAAGCCCGGTTCAGGCTGATGGTGTTCCGGCCGGGGAAAGCTGCCGCGACGTAACGACTTGGCCACTATCGCCGCCTTGCTGGTGAGAGCCCGCCCACAGCGAAGTGGGCCGCACTAAGATTGAAGGACAGTTACTGGCGGGTGCGCGCTTGCATGCTCCCCGTAGCGAAGGGGGAGAACGTTGTTCGAATGGCTCGGGGAAAACTGGTGGGCATTGTGGCTCACGGCCTTCCTGGCGTTTGCAGTGATCGAGATGATCACGCTTGACCTGTTTTTCATCATGCTCGGCGGAGGCACCCTCGCCGCACTGGTCGCGGACTTCGCAGGCGCCGACCTCTGGCTCCAGATCGTGGTCTTCTGCGTGGTCTCCCTGCTCATGATTGCCTTTGTCCGGCCCGTGGCCCTGGCCCACCTGAAGAACGGTCCGTCAGAGCAGCGCACCAACATTGACCGGCTCATCGGTGAGCAGGCCGTGGTGATGGAACCGGTGACATCCGACGGCGGCCTGGTCAAGATCGGCGGAGACATCTGGACAGCCCGTTCGGCAGGGGGCATCCTTCCCGCCGGCCAAAAAGTTGTGGTTTCCGCCATCGATGGTGCCACGGCAGTGGTGTCAGCGCCGCCGGAAGCAGCAAGCCAGTCCTGATACAGCCTGAACAAATGGGGAACAAGGAGATGTATGGATAACGCAGGAGGAACTGCATTGGCCATTGTGCTGGTGGTCCTGATCGTGTTTGTGATTATCGTGCTGGTCCGGTCGGTGCGGATCATTCCGCAGGCCCGCGCAGGCGTCGTCGAACGGCTGGGCAAGTACCAGCGCACGCTCAATCCAGGGCTGACCATCCTGATCCCGTTCGTGGACCGGCTCCTGCCGTTGCTGGACCTCCGCGAACAGGTGGTGTCGTTCCCTCCGCAGCCGGTTATCACCGAGGACAACCTGGTGGTCTCCATCGACACCGTGGTCTACTTCCAGGTCACGGATCCACGGGCCGCTACCTACGAGATCGCCAACTACATCCAGGCGGTCGAGCAGCTGACCACCACCACACTGCGCAACGTTGTGGGCGGCCTAAACCTCGAAGAGGCGCTCACCTCGCGCGACCAGATCAACGGCCAGCTTCGCGGCGTCCTGGACGAGGCAACCGGCCGCTGGGGCATCCGCGTTTCCCGCGTGGAGCTCAAGGCCATCGACCCGCCCCACTCCATCCAGGACTCGATGGAGAAGCAGATGCGCGCGGAGCGGGACCGCCGTGCCGCCATCCTTACTGCCGAAGGCACCAAGCAGTCAGCCATCCTGACGGCCGAAGGCCAGCGGCAGGCGTCCATCCTGGCAGCGGAGGGCGATGCCAAAGCCGCCATCCTGCGTGCCGACGGCGAGGCCCAGGCCATCCAGAAGGTCTTTGACGCCATCCACAAGGGCAACCCGGACCAGAAACTGCTGGCATACCAATACCTGCAGACCCTTCCAAAGCTCGCGGAGGGTTCTTCCAACAAGCTGTGGATCATTCCCAGCGAAGTCGGCGAAGCCCTGAAGGGAATCGGCAACGCGCTGGGGGGAACCAACCCTGATCCCGCCGCGGCGGGGTTGTTCGATGAAGTGGGAGCCAAGACCTCCGAGCCTTAGGCTCAAGGCCGGGAAGGCGCTTTGAGGGGATCCGCAGCAATTGCGGGTCCCCTCTAGTTTGGCCCGAATGGGATGGCACCCGTATAATTGGGTATTTGTCCGGCAGGAGCAGATCCGCGGAACAACCAAGCTTCGCGATGCGTTGAATCTTAAGATGCAGCACAGAGCACACAGTAGTCCGGAGGTGCTTTTTAGCCGCCGGCTTGCGCGGGGTCTTACTCCGCGAACCGATCAGAGGGAGAAAACATGAGCGATCGCAGCCTGCGGGGCATGCGCCTTGGTGCGCAGAGCATGGAGACCGAGTCCGGAGTCGAGCCGGCTCCGCGCCAGCGCGTCGAGTACCGGTGCGAGGACGGCGAGCAGGTCTTCGTAACGTTCTCTTCCGAGGCCGAGATTCCCCCGGTCTGGGTTTCCAAGACCGGCAAGGAAGCCCTCCTGGTCGACGGCGAACGCCCGGACACCAGCAATGACAAGGCCGTCCGCACGCACTGGGACATGCTGCTGGAACGCCGCTCGCTTCCGGAGCTGGAGCAGATTCTGGAGGATCGGCTGACCATCTTGCGCGAACGCCGCGGAGAGCGCCGCTCCGCCTAGCACCCCGAAAATGCACCAAGGGCCGTCCCCCATTCCGTGGGGGACGGCCCTTGCTTTTGCCGCTGCCGCTTCTTGGCAGGCGCGCTTCAGCAGTTACGGCTGCGCCGACGCCTTCTTGCGCGTGAGGGTGTTCCAACGCGCCTGGAGCCCCCACTTGGTGACGTTGATCATTGCCTCCACCACAATGTTGCCGCTCATTTTGGAGGCGCCGAGTTCGCGCTCCACGAAAGTGATGGGCCGTTCCTCGATCCGCAGGCCCATGCGGGAAACCCTCCAGGCGAGGTCAACCTGGAAGCCGTAGCCCACCGAGTCCACCTGGTCCAGGTTGAGCTTTTCCAGCGTGGTCCTGCGGAAGGCGCGGTAGCCGCCAGTGACGTCCTTGATCTTCAAACCCAGCATGAGGCGGGCGTAGGTGCTTCCCACCCGCGAGATGGCCTGCCGGTACAACGGCCAGTTCACCACGCTTCCGCCGGGGACCCAGCGCGAACCCATGGCAAGGTCGGCGCCCTGGTCGATGGCCTCGAGGAGCTGGGGCAGCTGTTCGGGCTGGTGGGAGCCGTCGGCGTCCATTTCCACCAGCACGTCGTAACCGGCGTCCAGGCCCCACCTGAAACCGGCGATGTAGGCGGCTCCCAGCCCTTCCTTGCCCTTGCGGTGCAGAACATGCACCTGGGCGTCCTCCGCCGCGATCCCGTCGGCCAGCCGGCCCGTGCCGTCAGGGCTGTTGTCATCCACTACCAGCACGTCCGAGGCCGGTACGGCTGCGCGGAGCCGCTGCAGGGTGATAGGCAGCGATTCCAGCTCGTTGTAGGTAGGGATGATGGTAAGGACGCGCACAGAGAGCCTTCCTGGAGGGAACGGTCGGTGCGCCCGCGGGCGAGCGAAATCGCTGGCAGGCGCAGCTACCTATTATAGGGCGGGCGGCACAGGGGTCAGGAACGGGGGTCAGGAACGCAGGGAAGGGCTGGAGTACAGTTCAGAACCGTCCTTTACCGTCTGCAGGCAAACCGGGTCCAAGCCGGTGTCCAGCGCCGGGAGCAACGGTGTCCGGGCCCTCGGATCAGTGCTCCAGGACTGCACCCTGCCGTCAGCCACCTGGACCATCAGTTCCTCGACCTCCCAGACGGCGAAGCTGGCCGGAGCTCCAGGGACAAGTTGGCCCGCCATGGGATTGGCATACCTGGCTGCCCGCCACCCGGCGCGGGTGTGGCCCAGGAAAGCCGCGCGCGCCGAAATCCGCTCATCCTCATTGTGGTGCTCCACGCAGGCCCTGACGCTGGACCAGGGGCGCAGCGGGGTCACGGGGCTGTCACTGCCGAAGCACACCGGAACGCCGGCTGAGTAGAGGCTGGCAAAGGGATTCATGGATCTGCCCCGCTCCCCCAGCCGCTTCTCGTACAGTCCTCCGGGACCTCCCCATGCAGCATCGAACGCAGGTTGGGCACTAACGGTCACGGCGTAGCGGGCAAGAGTTGCGATGGCTGCTGTATCCACCATTTCCACGTGCTCAAACCGATGGCCCGCAGCCCGGACCCGCTGCTCCCCCACCTCGGCCGCCGCCAGCTCCAAGGCGTTCAGTGCGGCATCCAGCCCGGCGTCCCCAATAACGTGGAAACCGCCCTGGATCCCTACGAGGGAACAGGCAGCAAGATGCGCTGCTGCTTCCTCAACAGTCAGGTACAGGCTGCCCGACTCCTCGGGGGCGTCGCTGTAACCGGCCCTCAGGGCCGCCGTGCGTGATCCTATGGAGCCGTCGATGTTCAGGTCGCCGGCCAGGCCCCGGACGCCAACCCCCAGTTGATCAAGAATGCTGCGGGCGTGCTCTTCGGATGTCGCCAGTTCGCCCCAGTACGGCAGTACTTCAGGCACCGGTAATCCTCCGTTGGTGCTGTTCCAGCTACCTGCCATCCTGAGATCCCCGGGACCCCCTATGTGCGGAGCGCCGATCTCAGCGACCGCCACGTAGCCGTTGGCGGCAGCCTCAGTGAGGGCCCGGCGCTGGTGCCCCCGGAGCACGTCCTCGGGGAGCCGGCGTGTTGCCTGCCGGGCTGCTGCGTGCGCGGCCCGCCGAACCCTTGGGCCGCCGTCGAAACCATCAAGGCCGCGGATGCCTGCGGAGTCTGCCAGCGACGCCGAGACCAGGGCTGAGCGGACGTCAACGCGGGACAGGTACACCGGGCGGCCTCCTGACGCCCGCTCCAGTTCCTCCGCGCTTGGCAGGCTGGCATCGGCCCAGGTGCTCTCATCCCAGCCGTGGCCGAGGACCGGACCATCGCCGGGTGCGGCGGCCACGGCGTCCAAAAGCTCACGTGCAGAGCTGGCCTTCTGCAGTGCCAGGGAATCCAAAGCGATTCCCGTTTCCGTGAGGTGCATGTGGGAGTCAACGAAACCGGGGGCAACCAGCGCGCCGCGGAGGTCGATGATGTCCATGGAGCTATCCGCGATGGACGTAGCTGCCTGTTCGGATCCCACCCACGCCACCGTGTCTCCGTCCACAAGCATGGCGGTGGCAAAGGGGTCGGCGGCCGTGTAGACGGAGCCGTTTCGATAAAGTACCGGGCTGGTTTTGGCACGGGATCCGGGCAGGTCTTCGGGACGGGGCATAGGTAAGCAGTACTCCTGGAAATAGGACGGCCGGCAGCAGCGGGCGGTAAGTCAGAGAACGGAAGAGTAGGCCACGACGCCGCGGCGGATCAGCGCGATGGCGTCGGAGCAATGGCGTGCGAGGCGGGGATCGAGGCCAGGGATCTTGGCGAGCTGGTCCAGCAGGTCAACCACCTGCTTCACCCAGCGGACAAAATCTCCCGCCGCCAGGTCGGTGCCGCTCAGGACGTCCTGGAGGTGCCGGCCACGCGCCCACTTGTAGATCGGCCACACCAGGCCCAGCTCGGGTTCGCCGGTCAACGGAAGCTTGTATTCCTCTTCCGTATCCTCCAGGGCAGACCATTCGCGCACCACGATGTCCACCGAGGTCTCCAGAGACACGCTGGGCATCCGCGGGCGCAGCCCCCGGTCCTCGCGCTTGGCCTGGTACACCAGGACGCTGGCAAGGGCTGCGACTTCCGCGGCGTCAAGATCCTCGAAGGCGCCAAGCCGGAGCGACTGGGAAATCAGCAGGTCCTTCTCGCCGTAAATCCGCCGCAGCCTCTGCCCGTCGGAGCTGATGACCAGCCTGCCGTCGGTAGTCGGTTCGAGGTAGCCGTAGGAGGACAGGACGTCGCAAACCCGGTCGAACGTCTTGGCGATGGTGTTGGTGCGGCCCTGGATCTGGCGGACCAGCCCATCCGTTTCCCGCCGGAGCTTCCACCAGCGTTCGGACCAGCGGGCATGGTCCTCCCGTTCGCTGCACCCGTGGCAGGGGTGGGCGCGGAGTGCGCGTCGAAGGTCGGCGATCCGCTTTTCCTGGTTCGGCAGGGCGGTGGCGAGGCCGAAGTCGTTGTTGCGGTTATTGCCGGGGGCAGGCGGGCGGTTCTCCCGCAGCGCGTTCCGGGCCGAGGATGCGAGGTCGCGCCGGGACTTGGGAACCTTGGCGTTGAAGGACTTGGGGATGCGGATTCGGGTGACCGGTGCGATGGGACCTTCCAGGTCATCGGTCCCGATGCGGCGAAGCTGGTTGTCCAGGGTCAGCACGGCGGGACGCGGCTCCCGGCTGCTATGGTCCGAGCTCAGCACAATCGCGGGGCCAGGGGCCCTGCCGCCCGGGACGTGCACAACGTCGCCGGGAAGCAGGCGCGCCAGCGAATCATCGCTGAGCGACTTCCGGGCCCGTGACTTCGTGCGGGAGGTGGCGTTCTCGGCGTCAGAGAGCTCCCGGCGCAACCGCGCGTACTCCGTGAAGTCCCCGAGGTGGCAGGTCATCGATTTCGCGTAGCCGGCCAGCGATTCCTCGCGGCTCCGGACCTGCCGTGCCAGGCCGACCACCGAGCGGTCCGCCTGGAACTGGGCGAAGGAGGACTCCAGGATCTCGCGGGCCCTTACCCGGCCGAACTGGGCCAGGAGGTTGATGCTCATGTTGTAGGTGGGCCGGAAGCTGGAATTCAGGGGGTAGGTACGCCGTGACGCCAGGCCAGCGACCGCCGTCGGGTCCGTACCCGGTTGCCACAGCACCACAGCGTGGCCTTCGACGTCGATGCCGCGGCGGCCGGCGCGGCCGGTCAGCTGGGTGTACTCCCCCGCAGTGATGTCCACGTGCGCTTCACCGTTGAACTTGTCAAGCTTTTCGAGCACAACGGAGCGGGCCGGCATGTTGACGCCGAGGGCAAGTGTCTCGGTGGCAAAAACAGCCTTCACCAGGCCGTCCGCGAACAGCTTCTCCACCACTTCCTTGAAGGTAGGCAGCATCCCGGCGTGGTGCGCCGCGAAACCCCGAAGCAGGCCGTCCCGCCAGGTCCAGAAGCCCAGAACGTCCAAATCGTCCGGGGGAATGTCATGACCGGCCTCGTCCACGCGCTCGGCGATGATCCGCTGCTCTTTTTCCGTGGTCAGCCACAGCCCGGAACCGACACATTGGGCAACGGCAGCGTCACAACCGGCGCGGGAGAAGATGAAGGTGATGGCGGGCAGGAGGTCCATGCGGTCTAAGCTTGCGATCACCTGGGGCCGGCTGGCCGGCCGCACTCCCCGTTCGTCTCCGCCCCGCCCCGGGCGCTCATTCCCGCGCCTGCCGCGCTGGCCGCGGCCGTTGGGCCCGGATCTGGCACGGAAACTCTGCATGCTTTCGCTTCGGGCCACCGTGAGGAGGTCGGGGTTGACGTCGAAGCCCCGGCTCTTGGCCCTTTCCTTGCTGGAATTCTCTTGAGCCTCGTCGGAGTCCACTGGTGGAGCGATCTCGTCGAAGGTGGTTTCGCCGGCAAAGAGGTCCATGATCTGGCGGCCCACCATAACGTGCTGCCACAGCGGCACCGGCCGGTGCTCGGACACAATGATGTCTGTATCGCCGCGGACGGTATCAAGCCAGGCGCCGAATTCCTCCGCATTGGACACGGTGGCGCTGAGGGAGGCCACCTGCACTTCGCTGGGAAGGTGGATGATGACCTCTTCCCAGACGGCACCGCGGAAGCGGTCGGCAAGATAGTGCACCTCGTCCATCACCACGTAGCCAAGGTCGCCCAGGGTTGCCGAATCGGCGTAGAGCATGTTGCGCAGGACTTCAGTGGTCATCACCACCACGGGAGCATCACCGTTGATGCTGGTATCACCGGTCAGCAGTCCCACGCTGTCGGCTCCGTACTTTTCGCTGAGCTCGGTGAACTTTTGGTTGCTCAGCGCCTTGATGGGTGTGGTGTAAAACGCCTTCAGGCCCCGCTCGAGCGCCAGGTAGATCGCGAACTCGCCAACAATGGTTTTGCCGGCCCCGGTAGGCGCTGCAACCAGCACGCCCCGGCCCTCCTGCAGGGAAAGGCAGGACTGCCGCTGGAAGTCATCGAGCTCAAAGTCCAGGGTGCGGGAGAAGGCTCCGAGGTAGGTGGCTGACTCCGCCCTACGTTCGGCGCTAATACGGTACTTCTCTGCCGGTGAAAGCTCTTCGGGATCGCTCGGACCGGTAGAGAATGGCCTGGGCTGGAACGAACCGTCGTAGGAGGACATACCCCAAGCCTAATGGGCGCCTAGAGGTTCTTCAGCTCACTGCCCGGGGTGGCGACGTCCGCTGTGGCCTCGGTTTCGGCCGCACGTTTGGCTTGGCGGCGCGCCCTGCGTTTGTCGTTGACCAGGCAGACCCCGATGGCTGCGAAGAAGAGCACCAGCAGCGGGCCTGCGAGCATAAACATGGAGATGGCGTCAGCGCCCGGGGCAGCGATGGCCGCCAGGACAAACACCAGGAACACGGTGATGCGCCAGGCCTTGAGGATGGTTTGGCCGGAGATAACTCCGGCCATGTTGATGCCAACCAGGACCACGGGGACCAGGAAGGCTATGCCCAGCACCAGGACCATGCGGGTCACGAACTCAATGTAGGTGCGCGCATCAATCACGCTGGACGAGCCGTCCGGTGTGAACTGGGTCAGCGCCCGGACTACTTGCGGCACCACGAGCCATCCCGCCCAGATACCGGCAAGGAACAGCGGAACGGCCGCCGCCATGTAACCCAGTGTGTACCGCCGCTCCTTGGAGGTGAGGCCCGGGGTGATGAAAGCCCACAGCTGGTAAATCCAGATGGGACTCGAAATGACGGCCCCGATGAGGAGCGACATCTGGAGCTTGAAGTCGAACGGAGAAGCAATGGTTCCGAAGTTGATCGCCGAGAGCCCGCCGGTTTGCTGGGAGATGCGGTTGACCGGATCGGCCAACGCCTTCAGCAGCGGATCGTAAAGTATCCAGCCTCCGATGCCGCCAATGACGACGCCGATAGCCGACTTGATCAGCCGGTTTTTCAGCTCCTTGAGGTGGTCCCAAAGAGCCATCCGCCCCTCGGGGTTGGCTTTACGGGCCCGCGACAGTGCCACTGGGGGTCAGGCGCGGTTCGACGGCGGAACGTCAGTGCCGTCTGTCGGCTCGCCGGGGTTCGCCTTGGGGTGGTTGACGATGGTGCCTTCCACCGGACCGGAGGCATCAGGGGAGTCGGTCTTGCCGTCGTTCTTCATTTCCTTGACCTCGGATTTGATGATCCGCATGGACTGGCCGAGGCTGCGTGCCATGGCTGGAAGTTTGGGCGCGGCAAAGAGAAGCAAAGCAACAACGATGATAATTACGATCGGCCAGGGGCCATCAAACAGTCTTCCCACGGGAAATCCTTTCGTCTAAGTACATTTTACTTCTATGTGAAGTCCAGATCGCCGAGCGCCTGCGGCTGACCCCGGTCCGTCTTGCGCTGCACTCGTTTGAGGCGGCGTTCTTCCCGTCGGGACGACTTGGATGCCTCGTAATCATGTCGCATGACGGTCGGGGAGGCAAAAACTGCGGAGCCCGGCTGCGGCTTCGTTGGATCCGGGGACGCGTCCGGCTGCTCGATGGGGCCTAATCGCCCCAGTTTTCCACCGGCTGCCCCCAAGTCCTTGAGGGTGGCCATGAACTGGCGGAACAGCCGGAAGCCCAAAAAGACATAAAGGAGCAGCGAGAGCGCAACGAGCGCTACCCATATCAAAATCCAGGACCACCAAGGCATGCTGAGAAGTCTAGCCGCCGTACCTGGCCAGGGACGCCGCCAGCCACGTGCGGGCCGCGGCAGCCAGCTCCGCCGGCGCTAGTATGCGGGCGGAACCGCCATGCTGGGCCACGAACATCGGAAGCCACGCGGTGTTGCCGAACCGGATATCAGCAACCAGCCCGCCGTCGTCGACCTCGGCCGTACGTTCCGCGTAATAGTCGTCGGCCAGCCCCCTCCCCTGCCGGGTGAGCTGGACGGTGACGATCGTGTCGTCGTCCCTGGCCGTGAAGAGCTTCGCCGGAACCCCCTCGGCGGGGGTTGTTCCGGCCGGCACCGGCCGCCCGTTCGGATGCAGGTCCTGGACGCGGTCCAGCCGGAAATTTCGCAGCCCTTCCACGGAATGGCAGTAGGCCTCGAAGTACCAGATGTTGTCCAGCGAATAGAGGCGGAGCGGGTCAACGTCGCGTTCCGAGACGCTGTCCCGTTGCGGGGCCAAGTACGTCAGGCGCAGCTGGGATCCGGACTCGATGGCTTGCCGTACCGTGGCGTGAGTCGCGGCATCTGCCGGTGCCATTTCCGGACCGGCAAGGGAAGCTGCCCGGAGCCCCTCCTCGCCGGCGGCCGCCAGGAGCTTGAGCGTCACCGATTCAAGGGCGCCGCCCTCTGCTACCTCCGGCAGGCCGTTGAGCGTCTCCAGCCCGGTCAGGAGTGCGCAGGCCTCTTCCACGGTGAAGCGGACGGGTTTGGTCAGGTCCAGGTCCTGGGTGATGTACACGTGGTCATCCTCCCACTGGATGTCCAGCAGATCGTCGGGGTATCCCTCCGGAAGGCCTGAACAAATGAGGATTTGCAGATCATCCTCCAGTTCCTTCCTGCTGATGCCGAAGCGGCTTGCGACTTCCTGGATGTGCAGGCCCTGGTTGTGCACCAGGAAGGGCACCAGTTGGAGCATCCGCTTGAGCTGGTCCTCCGAGGTGCGCGCGCGGACGGGCCGGGAGGGAGTGCTGGCGAACCTGATCGTGGGGACAGGGGCGGCGCTGAACTCTGCTGCGGCACGAAGCCTGCGCCGGACGGCGTCGGCAAGTTCGGCGGGCGCCACTGCCAAAGCGTCAGGGCCGTAGGAAGCGAGCTCTTCGGCCAGGACCTCCGGGTCCCGGTATTCCAGGCTGATCCGCTCGAAGCCCGTTTCGGGTGGTTCTGCGGCGCCGCTGCCCTGTGCACCTTCCAGCGCAACGTCCTGCGCGACAGCACGGCGGCGCAGTGCCAGCAGTCGCCCTTTTCGGACGTCCACGACGGCGGTGCGCAGCGGCAGTTCCGCCAGGCGGTCCAGTTCCTGACGGATGTTGAAGTCGCGCGGCGGCGTGAATTGCTCACGCTCGAGGGTGGTAACCGCGCTGGTGAAGCGGGACAGGCGGAAATGGCGGGGTGCCTTCCGGACCCTGTCGTAGCCGGCAAGGTACCAGTGCCCGAAGCGGCTTCCGAGGCCCCAAGGCTCAACCGTCCGTTGCTCCTCAATTCCGGTACTGCCTGCAAGGTAGGTGAACGTGACGGGGTGCTTGGCGTGCATCGCGGCAACAAGGTCGTCGAACGCCTGGCCTGCGGGTTTGATCCTGGGCTGGACCCCTGCCGGCAGTTGGACGTCGGCCATCGCTCCGGAGGCCTGGAGCTTCCGCAACGCGCTCTGTGCGGCTGTGCCCAGTGCTGCGCGCTCCCACAATTGGGAGGCCAGGAGAAGTACCGTCCACTCCTCCGGCCCGAGCTGAACGTCCGGCAGCCGGTTGGATTCCTTACCGATCCGGTAGCGGGTGGTGGCGGGATCATCCTCGCTCCAGCCCAGGTCCGTCAGCGTCTCGACGTCGAAGCCGAATTTGCGAAGATCGCTTTTGTCCCGTTCGAACATGCGGCCAAAGGAAACCTCGTTGCCGGGGGTGTCGCGGTAGATCGTTTCGCGCAGTTCGTTCCGGCGCAGGCCGTACCTCGTGTTGAGCAGGGCGATCAGCAGGTTCAGGAGGCGTTCAGTACGGGATGCGGACACCCTCGTTACGTTACTAAACTCCGCGCCGTAACGCAGGAAGCGCGGCAGCAACAGGATGTGATGGTCCTGCTGCTGCCGCGCTCCGCACGGATTTCTACCGGGTCAGCGAACGCCCACGAGGTCAACCACGAAGATCAGGGCTTCGTTGGGCTTGATCGCGGCACCGGCGCCACGGGAACCGTAGGCAAGCTCGGAGGGGATTTCGAGGCGGCGGCGGCCGCCAACCTTCATGCCCAGCAGGCCCTGGTCCCAGCCCTGGATGACCTGTCCGACTCCCACCCGGAAGTCCAGCGGCGCACCGCGGCCCCAGGAAGCGTCGAATTCCTCACCCGTGGACCAGGCAACTCCGACGTAATGGGTGGAAACGGTGTCTCCGGCCTTTGCTTCGCGGCCGTCCCCTTCTATGAGGTCGGTGATGACGAGTTCCGTGGGAACGTCGCCCTCGGGGAAGTCGATTTCGGGCTTCTGGCGGTCAAATTCCCGCTGTCCAAAAGACATGGTTGCTCCTTGGTGTCTTGAAATTGGTCTGCTGATTGGATGCCGCGGCGGGGGGCCGGGCTTGTTGCCATTGTTGCTACTTGGCTCCGAGGATGTCCACTACGAAGACAAGATCACCCTTGGCTTCGCCCTGGCCGGCGTCGCCGTAGGCCAGGTCCTTGGGGATCACCAGCAGGACGCGTGAGCCTACGGTCTTGCCGGCCAGGCCCTGGGTCCAGCCCTTGATGACGCCGGTAAGGGGGAAGGAGGCGGGCTCGCCACGGTCGAAGCTCGAGTCGAATTTCGTTCCGCCCACCAGGTTGACGCCCACGTAGTTAACCGTCAGGGTGTCGGTCTCCTTGACAGCGGCGCCGTTGCCCTTGATGAGGTCCTGGGAGACCAGTGCGGTGGGAGCGGCAACCCCTTCGACGGAGATCTCCGGAACGCCGTCTTTCTCAGTGACGGTGGGCAGGCCGGCCGGCGGGGTGACTGTCTCACCTTCGGGCTTCTCAAGCACCGGGGTGACGTCGGAGGCGGAAAGGACCTTGATCACCAGCAGCTGCGTTGGCTGGGCCTCGCCGCCAGCGGCAGCGGCCTGGCCGGGAACGGCAAGGGCAAGGCTGGAACCAACCTTGGCGCCTACAAACGCGTTGTAGATGACTTCGCTGCCGGTCTTCAATTCCTCGTTGAGTTCCAAGGGCTCGGGCTCGCTGGCGAACGTGTCCTCGAGAGTGGATCCATCCGTACCGTTCAGGGCGAGGATGGAGATGTTGGCGATCTGGTTCGCCTTCACTCGGTCGCCGTCGCCCTCAGTGACCACCTTGATGGTGGGTTCTGCCACTTCCAGCGGCTTGGTGAACTCCACGCCCGGAGCTTTTTTGTCCCCGTTGTCGGTCAGTTTGAGGGAGTCGAACTTCGCAGTCTCGCCAGCGGACTTGCTGGTGGGTTCCGGCTCCGCGGTTGAACCGCCGCAGGCGGTCAACAGCAGCAGAGCGGGAAGAAGGATTGCTAGTAGTCGGCGCACGTAAGAGAACTTTCGTCGGGGCAAGATGGAGGCAGTGGTCCGCAACTCGGCGGGCGGCACCGCGGCAGGCCCTATAAGGGACCCTATCCAGAATAGCCCCTGATGCTGGGTGTCAGCCCATAGAGTCGAGAAGGGCATCCACGCGATCATCGACGCTGCGGAACGGATCCTTGCACAGGATGGTCTGGTGTGCCCGGTCGTTCAGTTTCAGGTGCACCCAGTCCACGGTGTAGTCCCGGCCCAACTCCTGCGCCCGCCGTACAAAGTCACCGCGGAGCTTTGCGCGTGTGGTTTGCGGCGGCGCGTCAACGGCGTCCTTAATAACGGTGTCGTCCACAATCCGCCGGACGGCCCCGCGGCCCTGAAGCAGGTAGTAGAGGCCGCGGCTGCGGGAGATGTCGTGGTAGGTCAGGTCAAGCTGGGCTATCCGTGGGGCGTCCAGCCCGAGCCCGTGTCGTTCCCGGTAGTTGTCCATCAGCTTCTTTTTGATGGCCCAGTCAATCTCGGTGTCGATGCCCCGGGTGTCGCCGCTTTCGATGGCCTTCAGCGTACGCTCCCAGAGGTCGAGGATCACCGGGACATGGGAGTTGTGGGCACCGTGCTCTTTGACGAAGGCAGTGACTTTAGTGAGGTACTCCTGCTGGATTTCCAAAGCGGTAAGCTGGCGCCCGTTGGCGAGGCGGACCAGTGCCCGGCCGCTGAGGTCATGGGAGATTTCGCGGATACTGCGGATAGGGTTTTCCATCCGCATGTCGCGCATAATGACCCCTGCCTCGATCATTCTCAGGACCAGGTCAACGGTGCCCACTTTCATCAGTGCCGTGGCTTCAGACATGTTCGAATCGCCGACGATGACGTGCAGCCGGCGGTAGAACTCGGCATCCGCGTGCGGTTCGTCGCGGGTGTTGATGATGGGGCGCGACCGGGTGGTGGCCGAGGAGACCCCTTCCCAGATATGGTCCGCCCGCTGGGAGAATGCGAAGGTTGCCCCGTGGGGGGTCTTCAGGATTTTCCCGGCACCGGCGATGAGCTGCCGGGTGACCAGGAATGGAATCAGGATCTCGGCCAGCCGGGAAAATTCGCCGCGGCGGGGAATCAGGTAATTCTCATGGCTGCCGTAGGAGTTCCCGGCGGAGTCCGTGTTGTTCTTGAACAAATAGACCGTGCCGTTAAAGCCCTCAGCCCCGAGGCGGGCCTGCGCCTCGTCCACGAGGTCGTCGAGAATCAGCTCCCCTGCCCGGTCGTGGGCGATCAGCTGCGCGAGGTCGTCACACTCGGCCGTGGCGTATTCGGGATGGGAGCCGACATCGAGGTACAGCCTGGAGCCGTTGGTGAGGAAGACGTTGGATGAACGGCCCCAGCTGACCACCTTGCGGAAGAGGTACCGGGCCACCTCCTCCGGGGCAAGAGGCCTCGAGTCGGGGCTGGAATACGAAATCCCGAATTCCGTTTCGATACCGAAGATTCTCTTGTCCATCTGTCCTCCTAGGCCAGCAATGCAGTTATATCCGCGTCGTCGAGCCTGCGGAAGGCGCGCCGCGAACCCCGCGAGCTCTCCGATGACCTGTCCAGCACGGCAACTTCCACGGCCTGTACAGGCAATGCCTTTGGGTGTTCGCCAGTCTCGGTGGCCGGAACCAGTGCTGCCATGGCAAGCCGCAGGGCGTCTGCAAAGCTCATTGAGCTCCGCCAGCCCTGATCGATGGCTGAGGACACCTTGTCTGCCTGGCCGCCCATCACAACAAACTGGTGTTCGTCTGCAATGGAACCGTCAAAAGTCAGGCGGTAGAGGTGGTCCTCGGCCTGGGTGGGACCTACCTCCGCCACTGCGAGTTCAACCTCAAATGGCTTCTGCTCGGCGGTAAATACTGCGCCGAGGCTTTGTGCATAGACGCTGGCCAGGCCGCGGGCGGTAACGTCCTCGCGGTCGTAGGAGTAGCCGCGGACGTCCGCGTACCTGACGCCGGCCTGCCGGAGGCTTTCGAATTCGTTGTACTTCCCGACGGCCGCGAATGCGATTTTGTCGTAGATCTCGCCGATCTTATGCAGGGACGGGGAGGGGTTCTCGGCGACCAGGGCAATGCCGTCCGCGCAGCTGATGACCGCAACTGACCTGCCGCGGGCTATTCCCTTCCGTGCGAAATCCGCACGGTCCTTCATTAGCTGCTCTGGCGATACGTAAAACTGCTGGGTCATCTCAAGCCTCCCGTCCGGCGTTGGTGCGGGCCTCGATGATGTTTCCAGCGGCCGCCGCGAGCACATTCTCGGCTACCCGCCGTGCGCCGGCCCTGTCCACGGTGTAAATGACAGGCCAAAGCTGGCGGACGGTATCTGGTCCGCCCGTGGCGGAATCGTCGTCGGCGGCGTCGTAGAGGGCTTCGACGGCGACGTACACCGCTTCAGCCTCGCTCAGGTTTGGACGCCACAGCTTTTTCAGGGCGCCCCGGGCAAAGACAGAGCCTGAACCGACCGTATGGTGCTCGTGTTCCTCGTACCGGCCCCCCGTTACGTCGTAAGAGAACAGCCTTCCCACGCCGGCGCTGGTGTCGAAGCCGGCGAAGAGCGGCACCACGGCGAGTCCCTGCATGGCGAGGGGCAGGTTGCCTCGGATCATCGCTCCCAGCCGGTTGGCTTTGCCTTCCAGGCTGAGGAGGGTGCCCTCTATTTTCTCGTAGTGTTCCAGTTCCACCTGGAACAGTCGGGTGAGGTCAATCGCTATGCCGGCAGTGCCGGCAATGCCGAGGACGGAATAACGGTCGGCAGGGAAGACTTTTTCAATGTGCCTGCTGGCTATCACGTTGCCCATGGTGGCCCGCCGGTCCCCGGCCATCAGCACACCGCCGGCGTAGCTCAAGGCCACAATGGTGGTGGCATGCGGAACCTGCAGCGGTGGGGTCCCGGGCACGGCGGCCTGATGTCCCCTGTTGTACGGCAGGAGTTCCGGCCGGTCCCGCTGCAGATGTTCCGTAAAGGACGAGGTGGCGTTGGCGGCTACCTGGTTGGCGGTTGATTCCTGCACTCATGCACTCCTTGAACGTAATTCTTCAACGTCGGTACAGATTCCGGCCGTCCGCGGCATCCGCCACCCACCGGTCCGGGTTACTGGCCGCCTTTTTGGACGAAGGCCCGCACGAACTCCTCGGCATTGGATTCGAGCACTCCGTCGATCTCGTCGAGGAGGTCATCCACGCCTTCGGTTGATGCTGATGCCTGCGCTTCGGGCGGCGCGGGCGGGGCCTCGGGAATGTCCTCGTCGACCTGGGTATCGCGCGATTGCGGCTGCTGCTGCTCCTGGCCTGCCATCTTTACCTCTCCCTTTCCTGCCGTCGGATCCGGCGGATCCTCCGATATGCCAATCCTGCCACGATGCAGGCCTTCCGGCGCGGTTTATGCCGCAGGCGGAGTTCTGTTGTGTCCCAGGAGTTCCGCGAGGAAGGGGCCTGCTTCCCGGTAGCGCTCGAATAACGCTCCGGTCAGTGCTTTGGTTCCCCGAAGGGGTTCCCGGGTGGGCACGCGTTGAAGCCTGCCGTAGCCCGGAACGTCGAAGATGACCGAGTCCCAGCTGGCCCCCACCACGTCCTTGCCGAAGCTGCTGATGCACTTGCCCCGGAAGAACGCACGGGTGTCCGGCGGCGGCTCACCCACGGCAGCCGCTATGGCGCCGTCGTCGACAATCCTGTCCACGCGGTTCCTGGCGAGGAATCGGTAGTAGAGGCCTTTTTCCGGCCTGATGTCGGCCCACTGAAGGTCAACCAGCCCAAGCCGGGCGTCGTTCCACTCCAGGCCGTCACGTTCGCGGTAGCCCTCAAGGAGCGAGAGCTTTGCGACCCACTCAACGGACCGGGCAGCCGCTGCCCGGTCATTGTCCAGTTGGGTGAGGACGGTGGCCCACCGGTCCAGCACGTCATGGGTGTGGCCATCGCCGTCCACGGCATCACCGACCCCGGTGTCCTGTGCCAGCTTTGCAGCGGCCTCGTGATACATCCACTGGAGGTCAAGGGCTGTGACACGCCTGCCGTCCAGCAGCCGAAGCGTCGCGGTAAGGGAGGTGTCGTGGCTGACCGTCTGCAGGGCGGCCACTGGTTCGTACACCTCGATCTTTGGCGCGAGTCCGGCTTCGATAAGGCTGAGGACCATGGCCGTGGTCCCGAACTTCAGGTAGTTGGAGACCTGGCTGAGGTTGGCATCGCCGATGATGACGTGCAGGCGGCGGTATTTGTCCGCGGTGGAGTGCGGCTCGTCCCGGGTGTTGATGATGGGACGCCGGATGGTGGTTTCGAGGCCCACCTCGGCTTCGAAGAAATCAGCCCGCTGGCTGATCTGGTAGCCGGGGGTGGAAGCGTCCTGTCCGATCCCTACCCGGCCGGACCCGCAGAGGATCTGGCGGCTGACGAAGAAGGGCGTCAACCCGCGGACGATGTCCCCGAACGGAACGGAGCGGGGCATGAGGTAGTTCTCGTGGGACCCGTAGGACACCGATTTGTTGTCTGTGTTGTTCTTGTAGAGGTTCACCGGTGGCAGGTCGGGATCAGCGGACAGCCGCCGCACCGAGGCCAGCGCCACGACGTCACCAGCAGCATCCCACGTGACGGCGTCACGGGGGTTCGTCACCTCAGGGCTTGAATACTCAGGATGGGCGTGGTCCACGTATAACCTGGCTCCGTTGCCGAGGACCATGTTCATCAGGAGGGTGCCGGACTCATCCTGCCCGTCGAGTTCGAGTTCCTCCCGGCCGTAGGCCAGCGCAACGGCTTCCGCGTCCAACACCGGCGGCTGGTCGGTCAGCTGGCTGGGGTGCGCGGATCCCCTGTCCACCGTCCAGCCCCGTGCGTCATGGAGGGGTTCCTCGTCGGTGTAGTCCCACCGTGTTTCCGCCCCGCCTGCGGCACGCTGGCGGGTCACCTGGGCATATGCCTGGACCACCCTCGCGCTCATCATGGTGGCGTTCGCCGACGGGGCGGACGGGGCATGGATGCCGTATTCGGTTTCTGCTCCCATGACCCGCAAGGCCCCGCCTACGGGGAGGGCTCCCCCGGCGGCAGGTTCCTGCGGAGCCGTCATAGATATTGCCCTGTGGTCGGCATTGTTTCGATCGACTTGCCGGGCTCCTGGCCGGCTTTGCCCTGAACGATGGTGCGGATGTACGTGATCCGTTCACCCTTCTTGCCGGAGATCCGGGCCCAGTCGTCCGGATTGGTGGTGTTGGGCATGTCCTCGTGTTCGCGGAACTCGTCCACCACGGCCCGCAGCAGGTGCTCGATCCGCAGCCCCTTCTGGTGGGTGGTCAGCAGGTCCTTGATGGCGTACTTCTTCGCCCGGTCCACCACGTTCTGCACTACGGCGCCGGAATTGAAGTCCTTGAAGTACAGCATCTCGGTGTCACCGTTCGCGTACGTGACTTCCAGGAACTCGTTCGACTTGTCCGTGGAGTACATGGCTTCCACCGTGCGCTGGACCATGGCGTCAACCGTTGCCTGGACGTCACCGTCGTGCTCGGCGAGGTCGGACTCGTGGAACGGCAGGTCCGGAGTGATGTACTTGTTGAAGATGTCCGCAGCAGCCTCGGCATCCGGGCGGTGGATTTTGACCTTAACATCCAGCCGGCCGGGCCGAAGGATGGCCGGGTCGATCATGTCCTCACGGTTGGACGCGCCGATCACGATGACGTTGTCCAGCCGCTCCACACCATCGATCTCGCTGAGCAGCTGGGGCACGATGGTGGTTTCGACGTCGGACGAAATCCCTGTGCCGCGGGTGCGGAACAGCGAGTCCATCTCGTCGAAGAAGACCACTACGGGGCTGCCGTCTGACGCCTTTTCCCGGGCGCGGGAGAAGATGAGCCGGATGTGGCGCTCCGTTTCGCCTACGTACTTGTCCAGGAGTTCGGGGCCCTTGATGTTCAGGAAGTAGCTTTTCAGGTCCACGTTTCCGGAGCGCTCCGCGGCACGGGCGGCAAGTGAATTGGCCACGGCCTTGGCGATGAGGGTCTTGCCGCAGCCGGGAGGGCCGTAAAGCAGGATGCCCTTGGGCGCCTTCAGGCCGTGTTCCCGGTAAAGGTCCGGATGCAGGAAGGGCAGTTCGACGGCGTCGCGGATCTGTTCGATCTGCGGTCCCAGTCCCCCGATGTCCTCGTAGGTGATGTCAGGGACCTCTTCCAGGACCAGGTTCTCCACCTCGGACCGAGGCACTTTCTCCAGCGCGTAACCCGTCCTCGAATCGATGGAGAGGGCATCGCCCACCCGGAGCTTTTGGGCGAGCAGCGCACCGGAAAGCCGGACCACCCGCTCCTCATCAGCCCGTCCCACCACGAGAACGCGGTCCGAGCCGAGCATCTCCTTCAGGGTGGCCAGTTCGCCCGCCCGCTCGTAACCGAGCCCGGCGACGACGAGGAGCGCCTCGTTGAGGAGGACTTCCTGGCCTACGGCCAGCTGGTTGATGTTCACCAGCGGGCTGATGCCGACCCGCATTTTCCGGCCGGCATTGAAGATGTCCACTGATTCTTCAGTGGCCGCCTGCCCGCTGCTGCCCGGTGAGGGCGGCCTCCGCGGGTTCAGCTGGAGAATGGTGCCGAAGCTGTAGGGAGGTTGTCCTTCCTGGTCCAACGCGTTCTTCAGCCGGAGAATCTCGGCCTTCGCGGCCTCAAGCATCGTGACCAGCTTGGTATTGTTCTGCGTTGCCGCAGCCAACTGGCGGTCGATGTGCCTGAGCTTGTCCCTAAGGATGTTGACCTGGCGGTCGGCAACCGAGAGGTCGTTGGCGGCGGACTGCTCTGCCGGTGTACGTCCGGAGTCCTGGTTTGGCGTCTCCATGATGTATCAGCCCCTTCCTGCGCTTCTATTAAGACCTTAGTCCCAAGATGGCAGGTAGGGTGGGAGACTCCCGAAATATGGACTAGTTCGTGATGTCCGGTGTGTCCTTGACGTTCGTGCCCGCAATGGCATCGCGGGCGGCGCGCCGAAGCTTTTTGTCGGAGACCAGCCGCTCCCCCACTGCGCCCGGCGTCCAGGCGTTGACGTCCTCCTCGTTAAAGTCAGTCTTCGAGGGGCGCCGCTTGACGGAGATGCCGGTGACGCCGTCGGCCAGCCGGCGGGTGACCAGCAGGAACCCGGTGTGGGCCACCATGCGGTGGTCGGGGCGGACGGCGAGGCCCTCGAGGTGCCAGCCACGGACCATGGACTCCCAGGCGTCCGGCTCAGTAAACCGGCCGTCGGCGCGAATGGCCTCCGCTGTCCTGGAGAGCTGGGTGACGGTTGCCACGTAGTTGATCCACACGCCGCCCGGGGCCAGGACCGTAGCCACGGCATCGAGGCACTCCCAGGGCGCGAGCATGTCCAAAACCACGCGGTCCACGGAGCCCGGGGCCTCGCTGCGCACCACTTCCTCCTGGAAGTCGCCCAGGGATATCTGCCAGGCAGGGTGCGGGCCGCCGAAGATCGTCTCAACATTTCCACGGGCGATGTCCGCGAATTCTTCACGCCGTTCAAAGGAGTGCAGGTAGCCGTTGTCTCCCACAGCGCGGAGCAGGGAGATGGAGAGGGCGCCGGAGCCAACTCCTGCTTCCACTACCCGGGCACCGGGGAAGATGTCTGCCATGGTGACGATCTGCCCGGCGTCCTTGGGGTACACCACGGCAGCTCCGCGGGGCATGGAGAGGACGAAATCAGAGAGCAGCGGGCGCAGGGTCTGGTATTGCTGGCCCACGTTGTTGACCACTACGGAGCCGTCGACCTTGCCGATGATGTCATCGTGGTTCAGGAAACCGCGGTGGGTATGGAAAGCACCGCCACTTTCGAGGGTGATCGTGTTCATGCGCCCCCGCTCGTCGGTCAACTGGACGCGTTCGCCTTCCCGGAAGGGCCCGCGGCGACGGGCAGCTCCCACCGGCTGCGAGCCGCTGGCGGCAACACCGGACTGGGCTGCTGCTGTGGCTTCGTTGACGGCAGTTTCGCTGCTCATGATTTTCCTCGCTCCTGTAAAACTGTGGTGCCCCCGCGCCAATGTCCTTAAGGACATTGTGGCTTCTGCGGCGGCAATGCACGACCGGCAGGTAACTCTACCGGTTCCTGCCCTGCGGGTGCCTACCGGGTTGCTGGCGCCTGCCCGTGACCGCGGACAGCACCGCGTCCTGGGAGAGCAGTCCGGTCACCCTGCCGTTGTGGTCCACGACGGCGTAGTCCCGTCCTTCGAGCTGGGAGAGGAAGTGGAGAAGTTCCTGTCCCTTTGACCATTCCGGTACGTAGGCGCCCGCGGCAAGGGCATAGGACACAGCAGAGATGGGAGTTGCCCCGGCGGCAGCGGCCGGAACCGAAGCCAGCGCGGCAGGATCAACAACGGCCTCGGGGCGTCCGCCATGGCCGTAAACCACCACAGACGTTCTGTCCGGTGCGCCAAGCCGGAGTGCGTCCTGCACCGACGCCGTGGCAGGCAGGCCGACGGCGGGCGTCGCCAACCCTGCCGCGCTGACCAGATGGAGCCGTCCGCGCAGCGTTCCCTGCTGGATGGCGGCCGAGGCCCCCATCCACAGGAAGCCGCCCACCAGCACGGTAATCATGAGCAGGCTGAACTCCGGTGAGTCGCCGGCAAGCAGTGGCCGGAGGATGAACCAGTAGCTGAGCGCAACCACGATGAGGCGGCCGCCCCAACCCGCTGCCACCGTTCCCTTGGCTTGGCTTCCGGTGGCCTTCCAGACGGCGGATTCCACCAGCCGGCCTCCGTCCAGCGGGAGCCCCGGCAGGACGTTGAAGACGGCAATAAGGAAGTTCGCCCACATAAAGATGTTGGTGAGGATCTCGGCGACGCTGCCAAGCGCGGCACTGGTCAGAAGCAGCCAGGCGCCTGCGGCCAGGACAAAGTTGGCGGCGGGGCCGGCAAGGGCCACCAGCACGGACCGTCCGGGGGTTGCAGTGAAGCTCTCGAACTGCGTATGCCCGCCCCAGAGGTTGAGCACGATTTTCTGGGTTGGCCACCCATAGATCTTGGCCGTCAGGGCATGGGCCAGTTCGTGGACCAGGACGGAGACGAGCAGCAGGACAGCGTAGGCGAAAGCGATGACGTAGGCGCTGGCACCAAGGGCAGGGTTGTTCCGGCCAAGTACCGGCCCGTAGACAATCACGGTGAAGGCGGCGATGAGGAACCACGAATAAGCCAGGACAACGGGAACCCCGGCTATCCTGCCCAACGGAATTCCCTCCCGGCGGACCGGCGCCGCCGTCTCAGTCATGGGAGGTCTCCAGCAGTCCGGCCGGTGTTGCAGCGGACGGCGCCGCTGAGCGGGCCACCACCAGGTCCTCAAGATCAGCCAGGGACCGTCCCGCCAGGGACTCCCATAACGTGTACCGCCCGTCCTCAGGCAGTGGAACGATGTGGGGAATGGCGACGGTGGCCACCCCGGACGCCACTGCCGCCGCCACGCCCGGTTCCGAATCTTCAAGCGCCACGCAGTGGTGGATCGCCAGGTCGGCGTCGTCTTCCTGGAGCAGTTCCACCGCTTTCAGGTACGCCTCCGGGTGCGGCTTTCCTTGCGCCACGGTATCCCCGGTGACTACCACTTCGAAGTACGGCCGGGGAAGGCTTGACACCACCTCCCGGGCCAGCGGCCCTTCGGACATGGTCACCAGGGCGCATCGCACGCCAGCAAGGTGGAGGTCTTCCAGGAGCTCCCGCGCACCGGGGCGCCACGGCACCCGACTCCTAACGCCGGCCACTACTTCGGCAGTGAGGGTGTCAATGATCTCGCGGGTTTCAAGATCGACGCCGGCCTGCTGGAGGAGGCCGGCGGAGAACGTCAAGGACTGTCCTACGAGCTGCATGGCCTGTTCATGGGACCAGGTTCCGCCGTGGGCTTCCACCAGCGCATGTTCAGCCGCTATCCAGTAGGGCTCCGTATCCACGATGGTGCCGTCCATGTCCCAGAGGACGGCTTTGAGCGGGGAACTGGTGGCTGGCGGTCGCATGCCCCCAGTCTACGGGGACAGTCTGGACGGGGGCTGTGGCTACGCCGTCGGCGAATACGGCCGGGCTTGCCGCCTGTTCGCGAGATTGAGACGCATTTTTCGGCGCTTCATTCAATGCAAGACCCCGCTCCTTGGACGTAGGGTGAAGAAATGAATAGCTTCGAGGGAGACACCACCGAACCGGGTGCCGGACCCGCCCGTGAGCGCTTCCTGCAGCCTGTGGCCGACGGACAGCGCGTCACAGTGATGCTGGCCGCCTTTGAAGGCTGGAACGACGCCGGGGAGGCTGCAAGCGACTCGCTGCGCTACCTCAATAAGCTGTGGGGCGGCAAGAAAGTGGCGTCCATAGATGCCGACGAGTACTACGACTTCCAGTTCACAAGGCCCACCGTGCGCAGGAATGCTGCCGGAGAACGCAAGATCAAGTGGCCCTCCACCCGGATCTACAAGGCCAGCGCACCGGGCTCGAACGTTGACGTCATTTTTGTCCAGGGCACCGAGCCGTCCTATAAATGGCGGGCTTACACGGCAGAACTCCTGGTGCACGCCGAAGCACTGAACGTCGACTATGTTGTCCTGGTGGGCGCACTGCTGGCAGATGTTCCGCATAGCCGGCCCATTCCGGTGAGCACGTCCTCCGACGACGCACCGCTGCGGGAACGCATGAACCTGGAAGCCTCGCAGTACGAAGGCCCGGTGGGAATTGTCGGAGTTCTCTCCGAGGTGTCCCTCCTGGCAGGCATCCCCACGGTCTCGCTGTGGGCTGCCGTCCCCCACTATGTTGCGCAGGCGCCATCGCCGAAGGCACAGCTGGCCCTCCTCCACCGGATCGAGGAACTGCTCCAGGTTCCCTTGGACACGCATGAGTTGGCGGAGGAAGCTGACGCGTGGGAGCGGGGCGTCGACGAACTGGCCACCGAGGACCCGGAAATCGCGGCCTACGTGCGGCAGTTGGAAGAGGCCAAAGACACCGCTGACCTCCCGGAAGCCACGGGCGAGTCCATTGCCCGCGAGTTTGAGCGTTACCTCAAGCGGCGGGGCCAGGACAGGCCGTGACGGCGGGCTCTGAACTGTCAGTCCCCGACGTTACGCCGGGGACTGACAGTTC
>JBKJVX010000034.1:0-27076 GCA_046717065.1 Arthrobacter sp.
TTCCTCCACCTCGTCCGGCAGGATCAACTCCGGATGAAACCCCTCCAGCCCCAGCAGGATCGCCGTCATGGTCCCGTGACCGTGGCCCGTCGCCGCGAGCGACCCATAAAGATCAACCCGCAGCGACGCCACCCGGTCAAGGGCGCCGGAGGATTTCAGCTCCTCCGCGAACACGGCAGCAGCCCGCATCGGCCCAACGGTATGCGAACTCGAAGGCCCGATTCCGATGGAAAAAAGATCAAAGACACCAACAGCCATGGCCGTTTTCCTCACTAAAACTTATTGGTCCGGCAGGTAACCCGCCGAAAGCAGCGGTAGTCCTACAGGACCCCGCCGTTTTTGGATGCGTATTCCCGGGCGGATAGAAGGGCAGGATCATCCATAACTCCAGTATTGATCTCCACCACCTCCCCCGTCACAAGCGAGCACACGCCGAGACAGACTTCGTCGATTCCATCTGTCTTTCCTTGCTCTTGAAATTCGTGGTGCCACGTAACTGAGGCTGAGTTGGGCGCGGCTGTGCGGATTCCTCCGCGTACTCCCCACCGTCTCCCTAACCTCGCAAGCTCGGCCAGGGAACCCTGACGGCGTGGGCCCAGGGCACGCGTGAAAAGTCCGGTCCGCCGCGCCCGGACGCAACCCCGGAACGACGATAACTACTTGGTGCGCTTGTAGAACGGGAGATCAACTATTTCGAACGGCTCTGCCTTGCCGCGCAGATCAACCTCCAGGGCAGTGCCGGCTTCGGTGAATTCCACGTCGACGTAGGCCATGGCGATCGGGTAGCCAAGGGTGGGGCTGGGCTGGCCCGAGGTGACTTCGCCAACGATGTTGCCGTCCTTAAGGACCGGGTAGTGGGCGCGGCCGGCGCGGCGTCCCAGGCCCTTGAGCCCAACGAGCCTGCGGCCGGACGTGCTGCCCGCGCCGGTTTCCTTTTTGGCGGCCAGCGCAGCCTTGCCCACGAAGTCGCCGTCCTTGGAGAGCGCGACGACGGGTCCCAGGCCTGCGGCAAAAGGGTCGCCCTGCAGGGACAGTTCGTTGCCGTACAGCGGCATGCCTGCTTCAAGGCGGAGCGAATCGCGGGAGGCGAGGCCGGCGGGAGTCAGCTCCCCGTCGTCCGCGATAGCAACGAGTGCCTGCCAAAGGCCAGCGGCGTCGTCGTTGGACACAAAGATTTCAAACCCGTCCTCGCCTGTGTAGCCCGTGCGGGCGAGCAGGAGGTCCAGGCCGGCGCCGCCCACCAGGATGGGAACCACCACAGCTGCGTAGTACTTCAGGTCCGTCACCAGTTCGTGCTGCGCGGCCGAGACCAGGCGCAGCAGCAGCTCCTGCGCCTTGGGTCCCTGAACGGCGATCAGCGACGTGGTGGCGGAAGCGTCTTCGACGTTGACGTCGAATCCGGCCGCCCGCTCGGCAAGGGCAGCGGCAACAACACCGGCGTTGCCCGCGTTGGGGACTACCAGGAAAGCGTCGCTGCCGCCTTCTGCGGTGCCCTCACTTGCAGGGCGTCGGTACGTGATGAGGTCGTCGATGATGCCGCCGTCCTCATCACAGATCAGCGAGTACTTTGCCTTACCCACGGCCATAGCAGAAATCTTTCCCACCAGGGCGTAGTCCAGGAAGGCCGCGGCGTCCGCCCCGGTAACCCAGACCTCGCCCATGTGGCTGAGGTCGAACAGGCCGGCGCTCTGGCGCACCGCGTGGTGCTCGGCCAGCTCGGAGCTGTACTTCAGGGGCATCTGCCAGCCGCCGAAGTCGGTGAAGGACGCGCCCAGTTTCTTGTGCTCGTCGTAGAGGGCGGTGTACTTCTCAGTCATGGCGCGGACCTTAGTTCTCGAACTCGGAAAGCGGCGGGCAGGAGCAGATCAGGTTCCGGTCGCCGGCCGCACCGTCGATGCGGCCCACCGGCGGGAAGTACTTGTCCTGCTTCAGTGCCTTCACCGGGAACACGGCCTGCTCGCGCGGGTAGGCGCGGTCCCAGTCACTGCTGATGGCAGCCGCTGCGGTGTGCGGAGCGTTGCGCAACGGGCTGTTAGTAACGGTGAAGTCACCCTGCGCCACCTGGTCGATCTCGGCCCGGATGGAGATCATGGCATCAATGAAGCGGTCGATTTCGCCGAGGTCCTCGGATTCCGTGGGCTCCACCATCAGGGTGCCCGCAACGGGGAACGCCAGGGTGGGGGCGTGGAAGCCGTAGTCAATGAGGCGCTTGGCTACATCCTCCGCGGTGACTCCGGTCTTGGCCGTGAGCTCGCGCAGGTCCAGGATGCATTCGTGCGCTACCAGCCCGCCTTCACCCGTGTACAGGACCGGGAAGAAGTCGTTCAGGCGGGCAGCGACGTAGTTCGCAGCGAGCAAGGCGGATTTGGTGGCCTCGGTCAAACCCTGCCCGCCCATGAGCTTCACGTACGCCCAGGAGATGGGGAGCACGCCGGCGGAACCGTACTTGGAGGCGGAGATGGGGACATCGTTGCCTTCGGTCCAGGTGGCCGCGTTGCCGGGCATAAAGGGCGCCAGGTGCGCCTTCGCAGCAACAGGTCCGACGCCGGGCCCTCCGCCGCCGTGCGGGATGCAGAAGGTTTTGTGCAGGTTCAGGTGCGAGACGTCGCCGCCGAACTGGCCCGGCTGTGCCAACCCGACGAGGGCGTTGAGGTTGGCACCGTCGATGTAGACCTGGCCGCCGGCAGCGTGGATGGCGTCGCAGACTTCACGCACGTCGGCGTCATACACGCCGTGCGTTGACGGGTAGGTGATCATGATGCAGGACAGGGTGTCCTTGTTGGCCTCGATCTTGGCATACAGGTCGGCGTGGTCGATGGTGCCGTCGGCGGCGGTGGCCACCACTACAACCTTCATGCCCGCGAGGACGGCGGAGGCGGCGTTGGTGCCGTGCGCCGACGCCGGGATCAGGCACACGTTGCGCTGCTGGTCGCCGCGCGAGTGGTGGTAGCCGCGGATCGCCAGCAGGCCGGCCAGCTCGCCCTGGGAGCCGGCGTTGGGCTGGATGGACACCTGGTCGTAGCCCGTGATCTCGGTGAGCTGTGCTTCCAGGTCCGCGATCAGTTCGCGCCAGCCTTCGGTCTGCGAGTCCGGAGCGAACGGGTGGATGGAAGCGAACTCGGGCCAGGAGATGGCTTCCATCTCGGCCGTGGCGTTCAGCTTCATGGTGCAGGAGCCCAGCGGGATCTTGGTGCGGTCCAACGCCAGGTCCCGGTCGCTGAGCTTGCGGATGTAGCGGAGGAGCTGTGTCTCCGAACGGTAGGTGTTGAACACCGGGTGCTGCAGGAAGTCGGAGGAGCGTTCGACGGCGGCATCCAGGCCAAACCCGTCCGCCACCTCGGCCAGCCCGGCACCAAAGGCGGCCAGGACGCCGTCGACAATTTCCGATGTTGTCGTCTCATCGGTGGAGAAGCCCACCGTGTCGGCGTCGATGCTGCGCAGGTTGATTCCCCTGGCCTCTGCTGCGGCGATGACGCCCGCGGCCTCGCCCGGCACGGAGACCGTGACGGTGTCGAAGAAGCTGGTGTGCAGTACCTCGAGGCCGGCGGCCTTGAGCGAAGCGGCAAGGGTCCTGGCGTGGGCGTGGGCGGACTGCGCAATCGCCTTCAGCCCCTCGGGTCCGTGGTAGACGGCGTACATCGATGCCACGATAGCCAGCAGGGCCTGCGCCGTGCAGATGTTGGAGGTGGCCTTCTCGCGGCGGATGTGTTGCTCGCGGGTCTGCAGGGCAAGGCGGTAGGCAGGAGTCCCCGCGGAGTCTTTCGAGACGCCCACCAGTCGTCCGGGCATGGAGCGTTCCAGGCCTTTCTGGACTGCCATGTAGGCGGCGTGCGGGCCGCCGTAGAACAGCGGGACACCGAAGCGCTGTGCGGAGCCGACGGCGATGTCCGCGCCCTGCTCACCGGGAGGCGTGATGAGGGTCAGGGCGAGCAGGTCGGCCGCGACGGTCACGAGGGCGCCGCGCTCCTTGGCGTCGGCGATCACGGGGCTGTGGTCAAACACCCGGCCGGAGGCCCCGGGCTGCTGCAGGACCACGCCGTTAATGGCGCCGTCGGGCAATCCCGCGGAGAGGTCCGCCACCTCAACCTCGAAGCCGAGCGCCTCGGCGCGGCCCTTCACGATGGCGATGGTCTGCGGCAGGCAGTCGGCGTCCAGCACTGTTTTGCCGTCGCGCACCTCTTTGTTTTTGTTCGCGCGGCGCATCATCAGCACGGCCTCGGCCACGGCCGTGGCTTCATCCAGCAGGGAGGCGTTGGCGATGGGCAGGCCCACCAGGTCCTGGACCATGGTCTGGAAGTTCAGCAGCGCCTCGAGCCGCCCCTGGGAAATCTCGGGCTGGTAGGGCGTGTACGCGGTGTACCAGGCCGGGCCCTCGAGGATATTGCGGCGGATCACCGGCGGCGTGACGGTGTCGTAGTAGCCCTGGCCGATCATCTGCACGGCGGTCTTGTTCTTGGCCGCCAGCCTGCGCAGTTCGGCGAGCGCCTCCACCTCGCTCAGTGCGCCCTTCAGTTCCAGCGCGGAGTCCTGGCGGATGTCCTTGGGGACGGCGGTATCCACCAGTGCGTCCACGGTGTCGTAGCCCACGGCCTTGAGCATGGTGTCAACGTCGGCCTGCCGGCGTGCGCCGATGTGCCGGTCAACGAAGGTGGCAGCTGCCGGGGCGGCAACAGCCGGAGAGGCGGGGGCCGGAGATACAGTCACGGGGAACTCCATAGCTAAGGCGGCATCAGGGTACGCCGCATCGAATCGGGTTCCTCCCCGCTCTGTATTGGACCTGAGAGTTTCCGCGTTGCCTGCATCCGCTGGCCCCGCTTGCACCGTCGGTGAGCACAGCAGTCCAGGTATCCGGGGAACCGAATGCCAGGCGGACAGCCTGCTACTTTCCAGAGTTGCCTCGCCGCGGCGGTACATGGGCCTGTGAGATTCCCGGGGAGGTATTGCTCCTACGGCGCCTGCTTGTACCTTCTGGCAGAACTCTCCCGCCGCAGATCAAAGGCTATTCATTTGGGTTTTCCTGGTGGCCGGTGACGGCCCACACATGCACTAATTCTCCTATGCCGCGGGCTCAGGAGCAAATACCGGCTAGCCCCTGAGCCTCTCGACGGCGGCCAGGAGTTCGTCGACCTCCGCCTGCCTGTCGCCGGCGTTTCCGGACGGCCCGCTTTCCCACATGGCATTGAAGTACAACCCGTCCCCCATATACAGGACGGCCTTTGCCATCGCAGCGCCCACGTCCTTGCCGATCAGGTCCAGCCATTGCTGCTGGATGACTGCGAAGCGGCGGCGGGCATCCTCGTGGGCCACCTCGGCCAGTCGCGTCACGGCGACAAAAGAACGGTCCATGGGGGTATCGGACCAGAGGGATGACCGGATGAAGTAGGCCGCGGCGCCCTCCGGTGCAGCCGCCATGGCGGCTAGGTCTTCTCCTGCCAAGCGGTCCAAACGCTCCAAGGTAGCGGTAATCAGCGCTTCCTTGTTGGGGAAGTGGTACAGCAGGCCGCCCTTGGAGACGCCAGCCCGCTTTGCCACCGCATCCAGCGTGGCGGCCCTCTCCCCCACATCGATCAGGAGTTCTTCAAAGGCATCGAGGACTGCATCTCGCGCTACGGGTTTTCGGGGCATGCTTCCCATCATGCATCTCAGGGCGCCGATTTCTTAACTATACCGTCTGGACGGTATAGTTAACTCATGACACCGTCCACCGCCTCCCAGCAAGCGCTCACCCGCACTGCCCTGAACACCCCGGATCCCGCAAGGAGCACGTGGCGCGACTGGCTTGCGCTCGGGCTGCTGATGTTCCCGGTCCTCCTCGTGGCCGTGGACAATACCGCCCTGACCTTCGCGCTGCCAGCTATCGCGAGCGCGCTGGGCACCTCGGGAGTGGAGCTGCTGTGGATTGTGGATGCCTATCCGCTGGTGCTTGCTGGATTACTCGTGGCCATGGGGAGCCTGGGCGACCGGATTGGACGCCGGCGGCTCCTGATCATCGGCAGCATTGGCTTTGCAGCCGTATCAGCAGTAACAGCCTTCGCTCCCACCGCCGGCTGGCTGATCGCCGGCCGCGCGGCCCTGGGTTTCTTCGGCGCCATGCTGATGCCCTCCACGCTTTCCCTGATCCGCAACATTTTCGTTGATCCCAACCGCCGGCGGCTGGCCATTGCCATCTGGGCCGCAGGATTTTCCGGCGGCGCCGCCCTGGGCCCAATTTTTGGCGGGTGGCTCGTTGAGCAGTTCTGGTGGGGAGCAGTACTCCTGGTGGCCGTGCCCATCATGCTGCCCCTGCTGGCCTTCGGACCCGCATTCATCCCGGAGTCCAAGGACCCGACACCTGGTCGGGTGGATGCGCCGAGCATCCTGCTCTCGCTGCTCACCATGGTTCCGGTGGTCTACGGCATCAAGGAATTCGCCACCGAAGGTGCCGGAACGCTGGCCCTCGGCAGCCTGGCCTTCGGCCTGGCGATGGGTGCCACCTTTGTCCGGCGGCAACAGCGACTGAAGAGCCCGCTGCTGGACATGTCCCTGTTCCGCAACCGGGTGTTCAGCATGGCCATCACGGCCAACGTCCTGGCCCTCTTCTCCTTCAACGGCTTCATCCTCTTCCTGGCCCAGCACCTACAGCTCATTGAGGGCATGTCCCCTTCCGCTGCGGGAATGGCGATGATTCCGGCGCTGGTGGCAACCGTTGTGGCGGGCCTTGCGGTGGTGCCGGTAGTGCGGAAGGTCCGGCCGGGTTTCGTGGTGGGCACCGGCCTGGCCATGAGCGCCGCAGGCTACAGCATGGTGACGTTCGGCAGCCATGCCGACGGGCCGGCACTGCTGCTCGCTGCCCTGCTGGTCCTGGCCCTGGGCGTGGGAACGGCCGAAACCATCTCCAATGACCTCATCCTCGGCAGCGTGCCGGCGGAAAAATCGGGGGCAGCCTCGGCGATCTCGGAGACAGGCTATGAGGTGGGCGCCCTGCTGGGAACTGCCGTCCTGGGCTCCATCCTGACCGCCTCCTACCAGCAGAACCTGCAGCTTCCCGCCGGAGCGGTTGAAGCCGCCGGCAAGGGCAGTGCGCATGCCAGCGAAACCCTAGCCGGGGCCATGGAACTTGCAGCCGGGTTGCCGGCACCCTTGGCGGACGCCGTCCGCCAAGCCGCCGGCTCCGCTTTCGACTCCGGCGTGCACGTCACCGCGGCGATCGGGCTGGTGCTGATGGCGACGGCGGCAGTCCTGGCCGCCGTCGTGCTCCGGAAGGTGCCCAAGGCGCAGTAGGGGCGCAGACTGCATAGGGGCTCGCGCGGGCAGGCATAAAAACAGCGCCCGGCTCCGGACTTCGTGTCCGGGCCGGGCGCTGAAAGGCCGTGCGTGGTGCCCTGCCGGCTAAGCGTCAGGCGCCGTGACGCTCGCCGTCGGCTTCATGGTTTCGGCGTTCACCATCCAGGCGAACTGCTCGAACTTGGCGATGAACTCGTGGAGCAGGTCAGCCGACGTGGGGTCTTCCTCGTCTACTTCGTCATGTACCTTCCGCATGGTGCCTACGGCAGCTTCCAGGGCTGCGACGATCCGCTCGATGGCGTCCTTGGTGCTGATCAGGCCCTCAGGAAACGGAGCGAGGCTGGTGGATTCGGCCACGGTGGCGCTGCGCCCATCAGGGAGGGCGTGCAGCGCGCGCATCCGCTCGGCTGTATCGTCGGCGAACTGGCGGGCGGCGTCGATGATTTCGTCCAGCTGCAGGTGCAGGTCGCGGAAGTTGGTTCCCACGATGTTCCAGTGGGCCTGCTTGCCCTGGAGGTGCAGCTCGATCAGGTCCGTCAGCACAGCCTGCAGGTTGTTGGTCAGTGTCGGTGAAGCTTTCATGCGTCCTCCTCGATTGGTCCAGTAATCCCGACGCTACCAGCCCGGCACCGGGCAGAGGACGGTACTACCGGGAAATTTCTCAGTGAGCTTACTAATTCCTTTTTCCCGACATAAACGAATGCGATTCATATTCCCCTTGCATCCGGAGCGATGGAACCGCATACTAAATGAACGTCATTCATTTAGTGACCGTCGTCTCACTGGAGTAGCAAACATGATTGAAATTTCCTGCCTCGACGCACCCGCTTCCCTGGCCCGGACATCGCCGTCCAGCCGGAAGGCCCTGCGCGTTGGCGTGGTCCAGCACCGATGGCAAGCTGACAGCGCCGCTGTGGAGGCCGAACTCAACGAGGGCATCAGCCGGGCCGCCGCCTTGGGAGCCTCGGTGGTTTTCCTGCCCGAGCTGACGCTGTCGCGCTATCCGGCGGACACGCGGCCGCACAACGATCCTGCAGAGGGGACAACCCGTTCCCGGCCCTCGGACATCGCCGAAGACCTGCTGACCGGGCCCACCTTCCGCTTCGCCGCAGATGCTGCCCGCCGTCACGGAGTATCGGTCCACGCATCCCTGTACCAGCGGGCAGAAGACCCGGACGGACAGGACGACGGGCTGGGCCTGAACACAGCCATCCTGGTCTCGCCGGAGGGCGAACTCCTGGCGCGGACCCACAAGCTGCACATCCCCGTCACTGCCGGCTACTACGAGGACAAGTTCTTCCGCAAGGGCCCGGCAGCGGCTGACGCCTACGAAGTGCACGCCCCCGCCGAACTCGGCGGCGCCCGGCTGGGCATGCCCACCTGCTGGGACGAATGGTTTCCTGAAGTGGCCCGGCTGTACTCGCTGGGCGGTGCCGAAATCCTGGTCTACCCCACGGCCATCGGCTCCGAGCCGGACCACCCCAATTTTGACACCCAGCCGCTCTGGCAGCAGGTGATCGTAGGAAACGGCATCGCCAACGGGCTGTTTATGATCGCACCCAACCGCTGGGGCAGCGAAGGTACCCTGAACTTCTACGGTTCGTCCTTCATCTCCGATCCTTACGGCCGGATCCTCGCCCAGGCACCCCGCGACGCGTCCGCCGTCCTCGTGGCCGACCTGGACCTGGACCAGAGGAAGGACTGGCTGACCCTGTTCCCCTTCCTGGCAACGCGCCGTCCGGACACCTACGGCCGCCTCACCGAGCCCGTCCGCCCGAATGAATCCGTCGGCGGCGAGCGCGGTTTCGCGGAGGTGTGCTCGTGACCGCCCCCGTCGCGCAGCAGGACGCGGCTGCCCTGGTGCCGGCCGGACAGTGGCAAATGCCCGCCGAAACAGCCCCGCAGGAGCGGCTCTGGATGGCATTTCCCGCCGGCGGCTACACCCTTGGTGAGTCGGCTGAAGCTGCCCACGCAGCCAGGTCCACCTGGGCTGCGGTGGCGAACGCCGCCGTCGAATTCCAGCCCGTCACCATGGTGGTGGATCCCGACGACGTCGAAACGGCCGCCGCCTACCTCCACCCTGAGGTTGAGGTACTTGCAGCCCCGCTGAACGATGCGTGGATGCGCGACATCGGCCCCACTTTTGTCCTGGACGGTGAGGGAAACCTTGGCGCGGTGGACTGGGTGTTCAACGGCTGGGGCGGACAGGACTGGGCGCAGTGGGACAAAGATGCCCTCGTCGCCGGCGAGGTGGCCGGCCGGTCGGGCGCACACCACATCGTGTCGTCGCTGGTGAACGAGGGTGGCGGCATCCAGGTGGACGGCCAGGGAACGGTCCTGGTGACGGAGACAGTGCAGCTGGATCCGGGGCGCAATCCCGGCCTCAGCCGGGCCGACGTCGAGCTGGAACTGGCCCGCACCATCGGCGCCACCCATGTGGTGTGGCTCCCCCGGGGCCTGACCCGGGATTCCGAGCGCTTCGGCACCCGCGGCCACGTGGACATCGTGGCGGCCATCCCATCGCCCGGCACGCTGCTGGTCCATTCCCAGGGGAATCCCGAACACCCGGACTTCGAGGTCTGCCGGGAAGTCATCGACTTCCTGCGCGGCACTACGGACGCCGCCGGCCGAAAGTGGAACATCATCGAAGTCCCCGCCCCCGAAACACTCCGGGACGAGGAAGGCTTCGTGGACTACAGCTACATCAACCACGTGGTGGTCAACGGCGGAGTGATCGCCTGCAGCTTCAACGACCCCCAGGACGACAAGGCCCTGCAGATCCTTGCCGAGGCCTACCCCGGACGGCGTATCGTCACCATTGACGCACGCGAGCTGTTCGCCCGCGGCGGGGGTATCCACTGCATCACGCAACAGCAGCCTGCTGCCTCCCAGAAAGTGGTGTCATGACAGAAACCATCCGCACCGGCGCCGCCGGCGGGCATGCTCCCGGTACTGCCCACGGGATTACCCCGAAGGGCCTGAAGGGCGGGCAGCTGGGACTTCTCGCCGTCGTCGTTCTCGGCATCTCCACCATCGCACCGGCCTATACGCTGACCAGCGCACTGGGCCCCACCGTCAACGAGGCCGGACTCCAGCTGCCGGTCATCTTCCTCATCGGGTTCATCCCCATGATCCTGGTCTCGCTCGCCTACCGGGAGCTCAACGCCGACTCCCCGGACAGCGGCACCACCTTCACGTGGGTGACCAAAGCCTTTGGCCCCTGGGTCGGTTGGATGGGCGGCTGGGGGCTCCTCGCGGCAAATATCATCGTGCTGTCCAACCTGGCCGGCGTCGCCGTCGACTTCTTCTACCTCTTCCTCTCGCAGCTCACGGGCCGACCGGAGCTGGCAGAGCTGGCGGCGAACAAGCCGCTGAACGTGCTGACCTGCTTCGTGTTCGTGGCCCTTGCCGTGTGGGTGAGCTACCGCGGACTGCACACCACCAAACTGGTGCAGTACGGCCTGGTGGGGTTCCAACTGCTGGTACTGGGCCTGTTTGTGGCCATGGCCTTCGCCAACTGGTCCACCTCCGAGACGGCCATCCCCTTCAGCTGGGACTGGTTCGACGTCACCAAGATTGAGACCTTCGGCCAGATCGCAGCCGGCATCTCCCTCTCCATCTTTGTGTACTGGGGCTGGGACGTCTGCCTCACCGTAAACGAGGAAACCGCCAACGGAAAAAAGACGGCGGGCCTCGCCGGCACCCTGACAGCCCTCATCGTCCTGGCGATCTACCTGCTGGTGAGCATCGCCACCATGATGTTCGCCGGCGTCGGGGACTCCGGCAACGGGCTGAACAACACCGAAAACCACGAGAACATTTTCACGGCCCTGGCCTCCCCCATCATGGGCCCCTTCGCCATCCTGATGTCCCTGGCGGTGCTCTCCAGCTCCGCCGCCTCGCTGCAGTCCACGTTTATGTCGCCGTCCCGCAGCCTGCTGGCCATGGCCCACTACGGGGCATTGCCGGAGCCGTTCAGCCGCGTGAGCAAGCGTTTTGCGACGCCGGGCTACGCCACCGTTGCCGCCGGTTTCCTGTCCGCGGGGTTCTACGCCGTGATGCACGTGGTCAGCGAAAACGTCCTGAACGACACCATTCTGGCGCTTGGCCTGATGATTTGCTTCTACTACGGGCTCACCGCCATCGCCTGTGCCTGGTACTTCCGCAACAGCGTGTTCAGCAGCGTCCGCAACTTCCTGCTGCGGTTCCTCTGCCCCGTACTCGGCGGCGTGGGCCTGTTCGTGGTCTTCCTGCAGACCGCAGTGGACAGCTGGGCTCCCGAATTCGGCAGTGGTTCCGAAGTGTTCGGGGTGGGGCTGGTGTTTGTCCTTGGGGTAGGCATCCTGGCCCTTGGCGCGGTGTTCATGCTGGTGATGTCCCGGCTGCGTCCCGGGTTCTTCCGCGGCGAGACCCTCAAACGGGACACTCCCGCCCTGATTGTTCCGGAGTAGGTCCTGAGCAAGCAGCGCACACAAAAGGTGCCGCACCCCGGATCATCGGGGTGCGGCACCTTTTCAGTTGGATCACCAGAAGTGCGCCACGTCCACAATCAGCCGTGAAGCGGATCCCGGGCCGTCCAGCGTGAAGACCCGGAAGGGCAGCCGCGCGCGGACGCCCAGGCCAACACTGGTGTAGCCCTCGAAGCTTCCGGCGTAAACCACCTGCCGGAAGGTCTGGTAGCCGGACACGTTGGACAGTTCGGCCTTGGCCGCCGGGCTGTACGTGACGTTGCCTTCCTGGTCATAGGACGGTGCGTGCACGGTGACCTGCAGCCGTGCCCTGCCCTGGACCGGAATGGTGAAGCCCGACCCGTCCTGGACGATCTCCGGAACGTAGCGGACGGTGTAGCCCGTGGCAGGGCCGTTGAGGTCGACCACCATCCGGTCGAAGCAGTAGTGCTGCCCGGTCCGGACGTTGGTGACGGAGGCGGTGCTAAACGTGGGCCCGGCTTTTGCCAAAGACCCCCATTGAAGACCGCAATACGAGGTGGTTGCCGAGGCAGGCCCTGGAACCAGGATTCCCAGCCCGACAGCTGCAAGGAGAGCCGTGAGCCAGATGAGGAGTTTTTTCATTGTGGGTGCCATCCAGAGGAGGAGCGGTTGGATAGCTCAAGCGTAGGAGCCTTGCACTGCCGAAACGAGGGTTGTGGCCGCTTCGGCGCGCAACCGTGAGGAAGCCAGGATGCGCATCACGCCGCAGTAAATCCAGGGCCTTTTTGCCGCCGTCCTTAACCGTTCCGGTGCCGTTTCTGGACCCGGCCGTTATGCCGGATAACGGAGCCGGAAAGACGAAACAGCGCCGGACACCCCCTGGGGTGGCGGGCGCTGTTTTTCGTACGGAGTTTCAGCCTTCGCAGTCGCGGCAGTACTTCATGCCGTTCTTTTCGCGTGCCACCTGGGACCGGTGGCGAACAAGGAAGCAGGAGGAGCAGGTGAACTCATCTGACTGCTCTGGAACAACGATGACTGTCAGTTCCTCGTTGGAAAGGTCGGCGCCGGGCAAGTCGATACCCTCAGCCGTGTCATTTTCGTCGAGGTCGATCACTGCGGTCTGCGCGTTGCCGCCACGTGAGGCCTGTAGTGCCTCCAGGGAATCCGCGGGTGACTCTTCTTCTTGCTTGCGTGGAGCATCGTAATCGGTAGCCATTGCATGTTCACTTTCATTGCTGCACAGCGCCATTTCAGGCACCTCAGTGAAGCAGTTTAGGTCATTATGCCCTCACGCGCGCAATAATGTGTTCAACCAGACATTCCGCCCGGTTCCGCCGCGGAATCCAGGTGCTTTTCCCGCGCCAGGTCTGCTCCGACAGCCACGCCGCTGAGGGCCGGCAACCAGCCCCACCGGGTCGCATCTGCCATGGCATCTGCTGCCTTGCCGGGAGTGTCGCAGTAAAAGGTATCCGCGAACCAGGCCCGGATACGGGCCGGAAAGTGAGCTGTCATGCCCCCGACCGTACGCAGCCAATGTTGTGGCCGCGTTTCGTCCCTGTCTCGGGGACATTAATCCCGCTCCTGTTGAAAGCGGATGCCGCCTTGAATTCGGGCTGGCTGCGGCCGAAAGAAGAAGCTATTGACCGGCCCGCCGAACTGCTCCTAAACTCCGGGCATCGGGATCCCCTGTGAATAGTTTTCGCCCTTTGACCCGGAAGCATCAGCGATGGCCACAGTTCATCAACACGATCCCGAACGTGACATCCAGCAGTCACTGCAGGAGTTGCGTGGGCGGCTGCAGGGACCCTTGATCGAGCCACAGGATCCGCTGTACGAGGAAGCCCGGGCCGTATGGAACGGCATGGTCGATCTCCGCCCACGAGCCATCGCAAGGGCTGGGGCAGTCTCGGATATTGACGTTGTTCTGGATGCCGCGCGGCGCAGCGGGCTGGCGCTGGCGGTCCGCGGCGGAGGGCACAACGTTGCCGGCCACGGAACTGTTGACGGCGGCCTGGTGCTGGACCTGGGATCACTCCGGGCTGTCCAGGTGGACGCTGAACGGCGGCTCGTCACCGTTGAGCCGGGAGCTACCCTGGCTGATGTGGACCGGGCCACGGCCGCACAGGGGCTGGCTGTTCCGCTGGGGGTCATCAGCGGAACAGGGGTGGCAGGACTCACCCTTGGCGGCGGGGTGGGCTGGCTGACCCGAACCGGAGGCCTGAGCCTGGACAACCTCGAAGCCGCGGACATCGTCACCGCCGCAGGCGAACACCTGCACGCCAGCGCGGGCGAGAACGCGGAATTGTTCTGGGGGCTGCGCGGCGGTGGCGGAAACTTCGGCGTCGTATCCTCTTTCACTTTCCGCGCCCATCCCCTGCCGGTGGCACCCCTGGGCGGCAACCTCTTCTACCGGCAACAGCACTGGAAGCACGCCCTGCTGGCCTTCAATGCCTGGAGCCGGGACCTGCCTGATGAGATGAACCCGATCGTCTCCTTCCTGGTCTTCCCGCCCGATTTCGGCATGGGCGACGAGCCCTGGATGATTCTTGGATTCGCCTGGGCTGGTGACGACCACCAGGCCGGCCTCAACCTCGTTGACCAGCTCCGGGCCGATGCCCCGCCTGACGAGGAGGAAGTGGGGCCAACGTCGTGGCTGGACTGGCAAAGCGCCATGGACGCCGTGTTCCCCAAGGGCTCACGCGGCTACTGGAAGAACGTTTCGTTTTCGCGGCTGGACGAGGAGGTAGCCGATGTCCTGGTTGGTTTCGCCTCCGAGCTGGCGTGGCAGGGAACCGGTATCGACATCCACCACCTGGAGGGCGCGTTCGGGCGGGTCCCGGAGGAGGCAACAGCGTTTCCGAACCGGTCGGCGCGTTACTGGCTGAACGTCTACGGGTTCTGGCGTGACGCCGCCGAGGACGAGCGGCTGACCGCCTTCGCCCGCAAGGCCTATGCCCTGATGCGGCCCTTCGCCGAGCAGGGGGAATACGTCAACTTCCTGGGGGCGGAGCTGGGGATCAAAGAGGCGGACGCCGCGCGGAGTGCCTACGGCCAGGACAAGTACCAGCGCCTCGTGGCACTCAAGGACCGCTATGATCCGCAGAATCTCCTGCGCCTGAACCACAACATCCCGCCGACGCGTGCGTGAAACGCCCTCAGGACGGACGGCCAATCGGAGCCCCCTGTCGGATTCGAACCGACGACCCCCGCTTTACAAGAGCGGTGCTCTGGCCAACTGAGCTAAGGAGGCGTGCCCTTGCGGGCAGGCGCCTGGACGGCGCTAGATAAGGTTAGCCCAAGTCCTCCCGGTGGTAAAAACGCCGCCTCGGTTCCTGCACGGAAGAGGCGGGCAAAAGAAAAGCCCGCCTCCGGAAACGTTCCGGAGGCGGGCCCCTCATGTTTCGAAGAGACCGTTAGGCCTTGGCGTCAATGGCTGCCTGGATCTCAGCGTTCAGGTCCGTTGCGCCGTCCCACTGCTTGCCGTCAATGAAGACGGTAGGCGTACCAGTGATGCCCGTGTTCGCCGCCAGCTCGGTGGAGTACTTCACGTAAGGGCGGAAGGTCTTGTCGTCCACGCAGCTGTTGATGTCCGCGCCGATGTCACTGGCAAGGGACTTCAGCTTGTCGTCAGAGAGTCCGGCTCCGCCTTCGGCAGGCTGGTTGGCAAAAAGGGCGTCCACGTATTCAGCGTACTTTTCCGGTGCCTTGTCGGCTACGCAGGCCGCAGCGTTGGCGGCACGTGAGGAGTAGTTGGTGCTGGACTGGCGGTCCAGGAAGCCCAGCGGACGGTACTCCATGCTGATCTTTCCTTCATTACGGAGCGTGGTGAGGGCTTCGTTGTAGGTGTTTTCAAACCGCAGGCAGACCGGGCAGATGAAGTCGATGTAGGCAATCACCTTCACGGGCTGGCCGGCTTCGGCCTCGGCGCCCGGTGCCACGACCGGGCTGGGCTGCGCATCAGGCTTGGCCGGCAGGTTGGCCATGTCCACCGTCGCCGGGTCTGTCTTCTTGACTTCGGCGTTGGCCAGGAGGGTCACACCACCGTTGACGTTGGCGCTCGCGGGCACCGGGCCCTGGTCTGCAATGGGGGTGTTCTGCCGGATGCCCGTCGTCACCACCAGCGCTATCACCGCCAGGATGGCCACAACGGCCACCACAATTCCCCACCCGATCAGCAGCTTGTTGCGCTTGTCCTTTTTCAGCTGGGCTTCACGGATCAGCCGCGCTTTCTCGCGGGCCTCCGCGGTTCGCTCAGCTTTGGACTTACGTACTTCGTTTGCGGGGCTCATGTGTTCCTTGGGTCGATTGACGAGGGGGACCAATTCGTGGCAACCCCATTATTTTAGGGGAGAAAGCTGAGAGCTTGCCTTTTCAAGTATTCTGCCGGAATGACCAACGGACGAATAGCATGGAAGATTCCGTCCCGTTAGGGTGGGCTGAGAGGCACAAGCAACCCCAGGGGGCCGCAATGCAAACACCCGTCCAGGAAAAACCTGCCACCGCAGCCGGGTCCGGCGCCGCCGGCTCCGGCAGCAGCGGGAAAACAAAGTATGACTTCATGGTGGTCTCGAACAGGCTGCCCGTTGACCGCTGCGCCCCAGGCGAAAGCGGCGATGACGGCTCCGGGTGGCGGCGGTCCCCCGGCGGCCTCGTGACAGCACTGGCGCCGATGATGACCAAGACCGACGGCGCATGGGTGGGCTGGCACGGCGCCCCGGATGAGACGGTGGAACCGTTCAGCCACGGCGGCATGGACCTGGTTCCGGTCCAGCTGAGCGCTGACGACGTAGAGCTCTACTACGAGGGTTTCTCCAACGCGACGCTGTGGCCGCTCTACCATGACGTCATCGCCCCGCCGGAATTCCACCGGACATGGTGGGACGCCTACCGCACGGTCAACAGAAGGTTCGCCGACGCCGTCGTACGCCATGCTGACGATGGCGCCACAGTGTGGATCCAGGACTACCAGCTGCAGCTGGTGCCACGGATGCTCCGGGAGGCGCGGCCGGACCTCCGGATCGGCTTCTTCAACCACATCCCGTTCCCCCCGCCGGAGATCTTCGCCCAGCTGCCCTGGCGCCAGGCCATCATTGACGGCCTCCTCGGCGCGGACCTGGTGGGCTTCCAGCGGCCCAGCGACGCCGGAAACTTCATGCGCTCGGCCCGCCGTTTCCTGGGCGCCAGCGTCAAGCAGCAGCAGGTGCACGTTAAGGGCCAGGACGGGGAAATCACCCACATCGCCCGGGCCCAGGCGTTCCCCATCTCCATCGACGTCCAGCACATCATGGAGCTGGCCCAAAAGCCCGAGATCATTGAGCGCGCGCGCCAGATCCGCCAGGACCTTGGGAACCCGAAAACCATCCTGCTCGGCGTGGACCGCCTTGACTACACCAAAGGCATCCGGCACAGGCTCAAAGCGTTCGAGGAGCTCCTGGCCGACGGCAAGCTGTCCGTTGGTGATGCCACGCTGATCCAGGTGGCCAGCCCCAGCCGCGAACGGGTCGAACAGTACCGGCTCCTGCGTGAGGAGGTTGAGGGCACGGTAGGCCACATCAACGGCACCTACGACACCCTCGAGAACACCGCGGTCCGCTACCTGCACCACAGCTACCCCGTGGAGGAGATGGTGGCCCTGTACCTGGCAGCGGACGTCATGCTGGTGACCGCCCTGCGGGACGGCATGAACCTGGTGGCCAAGGAGTACGTCACGGCCCGCACCAACAACGACGGCGCCTTAGTGCTCAGCGAGTTCGCCGGCGCGGCCGACCAGCTCAAGCAGGCGCTGCTGATGAACCCGCACGACATCGATGGCCTGAAGAGCGCGATCATGCGGGCTGTGGAGCTGCCGCCCCGGGATGCCTCCCGGCGGATGCGGGCCATGCGCAAGCAGATCCTTGAGCACGACGTGGACTACTGGTCGGCCGAGTTCCTCCGGGCCCTTGAGGAAAAGGCGGTCCGTGATGACTCCTGACGGCCGGGCCGGCAACGGCAAGCTGGCACTGACACCGGAGCTTCGCGCCGCCCTTCGGCGCGTCGCTGCGACAGATCACTTGCTGGTGGCCATGGACTTCGACGGCACCATGGCACCTATCGTGGGCCATGCCGACGACGCCCGCCCCCTTCCCCGCGCCGCCACGGCGTTCGCCGGCCTCGCTGTGCTGCCCAGGACGACGACGGCGCTCATCTCCGGACGCGCCCTCGCCAGCCTGCGCAGCGTCGCGTCGCCGCCGGTGGACACACTCCTGATTGGCAGCCACGGGGCCGAGGCCTGGCTGGGGCCGGGATCGACAGGACTGACGCTCGATGAGGAGCAAAAGGCCTTGCTTGCCGAGGTCCGCCGCATCCTTGCGGAAATCGTCGAGGAGGCGCCAGGGACCATGCTGGAGGACAAGCCCGCCGGGGTGGTCCTGCACACGCGCCTGGCGGACGACGACGTGGCGCAGGACGCGGTATCCGCCGCACGCTCGGTGCTGCAGGACCGCAAGGGCGTCTTCCTCAAGGACGGAAAGCGCGTCCTTGAAACCTCTGTGGTCAACGCCTCCAAGGGCGAGGGGGTCACCTTCCTTCGTCAGGTCACCGGGGCCACGGCCGTCCTGTTTGCCGGCGACGACACCACGGACGAGGATGCGCTGGCCCGGCTGGAGCCCGGGGACGTAGGCGTGAAGGTGGGCCTGGACTTCACCCAGGCCCAGTACCGCGTGGAGGCGCCGGTGCACGTGGCGGAGATGCTGGAAGTGCTGCTTCAGGAGCGGAGCCTTGCTGTTGCGGAGGAAGGCCAACAGGGCTTTCAAGGCAGAGGTTGAGCAAGGTCATATGTGACGTCCGTAACATTTGCGACTAAAAGCACAACATCTGACATACTCTTGCTTGTGATGTGGCGCACAAGCACCGTGCGGCGTCACTCGGCGCTCTCCAACCTTGGTTGAGGATCGCCTGCAGAACAAAACTGAACAAACATGAACCATTCACAACGGATCGTCCGGCACGTACCTGCCGGTGAAGGGATTGATAACTGTGGCTACAGTTACTTTTGATAACGCTACGCGTCTGTACCCGGGCACAGAAAAGCCCGCCGTCGATAAGCTCAACATCGACATCGCCGATGGCGAATTCCTCGTCCTCGTTGGACCCTCCGGTTGCGGCAAGTCCACCTCCCTGCGCATGCTCGCAGGCCTTGAGGACGTCAACGCAGGCCGTATCCTCATCGGCGACCGCGACGTCACCGACGTTCCGCCGAAGGACCGCGACATCGCTATGGTTTTCCAGAACTACGCGCTGTACCCGCACATGACTGTGGCCGACAACATGGGCTTCGCCCTGAAGATCGCCGGCGTCTCCAAGGAAGAGCGCGCCGAGCGCGTCCGTGAAGCTGCCAAGCTCCTTGACCTTGAGCCCTACCTGGACCGCAAGCCGAAGGCACTCTCCGGTGGACAGCGCCAGCGCGTTGCCATGGGCCGCGCCATCGTCCGTAACCCGCAGGTCTTCCTCATGGATGAGCCGCTTTCCAACCTGGACGCCAAGCTCCGTGTGCAGACCCGCACCCAGATCGCCTCCCTGACCCGCCGCCTGGGCGTCACCACTGTCTACGTGACGCACGACCAGGTCGAGGCAATGACCATGGGCGACCGCGTCGCTGTGCTGAAGGACGGCCTGCTGATGCAGGTGGACACCCCGCGCAACCTGTACGACAAGCCCAAGAACGTCTTCGTGGCCGGCTTCATCGGCTCCCCCGCCATGAACCTGCTCGAACTGCCGGTCGTCGACGGCGGCGTGCAGTTCGGTGGCACGGTTTACCCGGTACCGCGCGACGTCCTCCAGGAGGCACACGGCTCCACCGTGACGCTGGGCTCCCGCCCGGAGGACCTTGAGACCGCTCCGCACGGCGAAGGCCTGAAGGTAGAGGTCGACGTCGTCGAGGAACTGGGTGCCGACGCTTACGTCTACGGCCACACCACCCTTGACGGCAAGGACCACGACATCGTGGCGCGTGTCGACGGCCGCCGCCCCCCGATGAAGGGCGAGTCCATCTACGTCCGTCCGCAGTCGGGCCACGTGCACCTGTTCGACACCAAGACCGGCCTGCGCCTGGGCAACTAACCCTTGCGCTAACCGACGGCGGCCCTCCTTTACTGGACGGCCGCCGTCGGCCTTTAACCGTGCCGGCAGAAGAATTAGCTGGCCACGCCGATGTACGGAAGAATTGACCCATGACCGAGGAATACAGCGCCCAGTGGCACGACGAACCCACCGACTATGCGCAGGTGGGGAAGCTGCCCCGGTTCGTGGCGGCGAGCGCGGACGACGGCAAGCTGGCTTCGGTTTCCAGTTCGCTGAACATTACGGCGGCAGCGGCTGATCCTGAACTGCTTGACCTGCCATGGCACATCGCACTGGAGGACTGGCCGGCGGAGAACCTGGCCGCCCTCCCCCGCGGCATCTCCCGGCACATCGTCCGCTTCGCCCACCTCGGCGGCTCGGTGATTGCCATCAAGGAAACCTCGGAGCACGTTGCCCGGCATGAGTACCACATGCTCCGCAAACTGGCCCGGCTGGACGTGCCCTGCGTGGAGCCCGTCGCCGTTATCACCGGCCGCACCACCTTGGACGGCAGGCCACTGAACCCGGTGCTGGTCACCCGGCACCTGAAGTTCTCCATGCCGTACCGCGCCCTGTTCTCGCAGATGCTCCGCAAGGACACACTCACCCGCCTCATCGATGCGCAGGCTCTGCTGATGGTGCGGCTGCACCTGATCGGCTTCTACTGGGGCGACGTTTCCCTGTCCAACACCCTGTTCCGCAGGGACGCCGGGGCCTTCGCCGCCTACCTTGTGGACGCCGAAACCGGCGAGCTGTATCCCGACCTGTCCACCGGCCAACGCGAGTACGATCTGGAAATCGCACGCGTGAACATCGCCGGCGAGCTGATGGATCTGCTGGACGGCGGGCTGATCGAGGAAAAGGTGGACCCGGTAGCCACCAGTGAACTGATCATGGACAGCTACCGGCGCCTCTGGGCGGAGCTCACGGAGAAGGAGTCCTTCGAACTCGGTGAGAGGTGGCGCGTGAGTGCCAGAATCCGCCGGCTCAACGAACTCGGCTTCGACGTCGAGGAATACGCCATCAAGACCACCCAGAACGGGTCCACCATCCAGCTGCAGCCCAAAGTGGTGGACGCCGGACACCACCAGCGGCGGCTCCTGCGGCTTACGGGTATCGACGCGCAGGAAAACCAGGCCCGGCGGCTCCTGAATGACATGGACTCTTTCCGGGCGGACAACAACCCGGACATGGACGAGGAATACAGCGCCCACCTCTGGGTGAGCCAGATCTTCGAGCCGATCGTCAGGTCCATTCCGCGGGACCTTTCCGGCAAGCTGGAACCAGCTGAAGTGGTGCACGAGGTCCTGGAGCACCGCTGGTACATGTCCGAAAAGCAGGAGAGGCACATCCCACTGGCGGAGGCTGTCCAGTCCTACATCGACTCCATCCTGCGGCACCGCCGGGACGAGGCGGCGATCATGCTCAACCCGGACACCGGACTGCTGAAGATCCTCGAGGTGGAAACAGAAGAGTCCCGTTACGGCGAAGACGAGACGATCGACGAATACCCGGACTCGGACGACTAGGGCTAGATTGCCTTACCGGGATTCAGGATGCCGGCAGGATCAAACAGTTCCTTGATCCTGCGCTGGAACTCCCGGACCGGTTCCGGCTGCTCCTGGCCCAGCCACCGCAGTTTGTACTGCCCTACGCCGTGTTCGCCGGTAATGGTTCCACCCATTTGCAGGGCTGCGGTGATGGATTCATCAAGGACCTGCTGGAGCCTCGCCATGGCGGCGGTATCCACCATACTGTCCTTCCGGTCTATCCAGAAGGTGGGGTGCAGGTTGCCGTCGCCGGCGTGGGCCACTACCTTCAGGTGCACGCCGTAGGTGGCGGCCATGGCCTCGAGGGCAGCGACGTAGTCAACCAGCCGGGAGCGGGGCACGGCGACGTCCTCTCCCACCCGGTACTCATCATCCACTTCCACGCCCCTGCTGTGCCGCCTGAGCTCCACCAGCCGCTCCGCCTCTGCGCTGGCTTCCGTGGTGACAGTTGCCCCGCCGGCCTTCAGGACCTCCCGGACCACTTCCGCTTCGGCGGCAGCACCGAAGCCGTCCGTCTGGACCAGGAGCAGCGAGCGGCCGCGCGCCGTTAGGTCCGATCCGTGGATCTCATCCAACTGCGCCAGCGTACCGCCGTCGAGCAATTCCAAGATGGCGGGCTGCACCCGTGCCCTGCCCACTGCAAGGACCCCGGCCGCGGCGAGACGGAAGTCCGGGTAGAAAGCGGCAACGGTGTGCACTTCCCGGGGAAGATACTTCAGGCGCACGGTCACGCCCACCACGATGCCAAGTGTTCCCTCCGAGCCGACGAAGAGGCCCGTCAGGTCATAGCCAGCTACGCCCTTGAAGGTCTGGTGACCGGTATGGATGAGCGAGCCGTCAGCCAGCACTACGTCCAGCGCAAGGACAGAGTCCCTGGTGACCCCGTATTTGGCGCACCGAAGGCCGCCTGCGTTGGTGGCAACGTTGCCGCCGATGGTGGAGGTGCGGAAGCTGGCTGGATCCGGCGCGTACATCAGGCCGTGCACCGCCGCCGCCTCATTGAGCACGGCATTGATGACCCCCGGTTCCACCACTGCTGTTTCGTCGTCAGGATTCAGGTGCAGGATCCCGTCCATGCGTTCGAGGGACAGGATGATGCAACCCTGGGTGGCATGGGCACCGCCGGAGACTCCGGTCCCGGCGCCCCGGGGCACGATTGGCACTGCATTGTCCGCACAGATCCTTACCACAGCCTGTACGTCCGGCACTGACTTCGGGAACACCACCGCCAGCGGTAGCTGGTAGTCGAGGATGGGCGCCTGGTCCACCGCGTACCGGCTGAGGGTCGCTTCCGCACGGTCCACCTGGCCGGCCGCCAGCACGGTCTCCAGCTCCTCAACTACGCTTCGCACGAAGCCTCCATCCGTCGTCGCACACGTCCCACCAGTGTAGGACGCTGCTGTGGGGCGGCAGCGCGAAGGGCACCGCTGGCGATAGTGAGCGTGCGGAAAACTTTTGCAAGTGCTTCCAGTCCCTGACCTGCGGAAAGGCTAGAGTCGGAAGACTCCGGGGATTACTAGCCGTGGAAGCGTTTCCATGATCGGGGACAAAGCGGCTAGGCTTGCTTCCATGTCTGTCGAAACTGTGACACCCGCCACCTCCCTCCAAACGGGGCCGCTGACCCTGGTCCACCAAGAGGACAGCCAGCCCGGCTGGTGGCGCTCCGCTGTGATTTACCAGGTCTACCCCCGCTCGTTTCGTGACGTCAACGGCGACGGCGTGGGAGACATTGCGGGCATCACAGAGGAACTGCCGCATCTGGCGGACCTCGGAGTCGACGCTGTATGGCTGTCCCCCTTCTACCGCTCCCCCCAGCGCGACGCCGGCTACGACGTCAGCGACTACTGCGACGTGGACCCGATCTTCGGCACCCTCGGTGACTTCGACGTCATGATGACCGAAACCCACCGGCTGGGCCTGCGCGTCATCGTGGACCTGGTGCCCAACCACTGCTCGGACCAGCACCAGTTGTTCCAGGCAGCCCTCGCGGCGCCGGCTGGCAGCCCGGAACGCGAGATGTTTATCTTCCGCGACGGCCTTGGGCCTGGCGGCCATGAACCGCCCAACAACTGGCAGTCCCACTTCGGCGGGCCCGCCTGGACCCGAGTAAGCGGGCCGGACGGCCAGCCGGAGCAGTGGTACCTGCACCTTTTTGATTCATCCCAGCCCGACTTCAACTGGGACAACCCCGCCGTCCACACCGAATTTGAACGGATTCTCCGGTTCTGGTTGGACCGCGGCGTTTCCGGCTTCCGCGTGGACGTGGCCCACGCGCTGGTCAAGGCCCCGGGGCTCCCCGCGTGGGGAGGTCGGGCCGACGGCGGAAGTTCGGACGGCTTCCCGGGCCATGAGGCACCGATGTTCGGCCAGCCAGCCATTCACGGGATCTACCGTGAGTGGCGCAGGATCCTGGACCAGTACGGCCCGGACCGGATTCTTTGTGCAGAGGCCAGCGTTGACCTCCCCCGGCTTGCGCAGTGGGTCAGGCCGGATGAGATGCACCAGGCCTTCAACTTCCCGTACCTGCACGCAGGGCTGGATGTATACCGGCTGCGGTCAGTCATCACGGACTCCTTGACGGTTTTGGACGCCGTCGGCGCTCCCAGCACCTGGGTGCTTTCCAATCACGACGTCGTCAGGCACGCCAGCCGCTTCGGCTATAACGGGCATGGACCCCGCGATGGTGACGGCATCGGACCCGCAGATCCGCAGCCGGATACGGCCTTGGGGCGGCACCGGGCCGCTGCTGCCTCGCTGTTTATGCTCGGGCTCCCGGGGGCGGCTTATGTCTACCAGGGTGAGGAACTTGGACTGCCTGACGGCATCGACATCCCTGAGCACCTTCGCCAGGACCCCACGTTCGCCAGAACGGGCGGGGAACGGCTGGGCCGGGACGGCTGCCGGGTTCCGTTGCCATGGCGCGCCAACGAGCGCCACCTTGGATTTGGTTCCGGGAGCGACCCATGGCTGCCGATGCCTTCCTCGTTCAGCGGACTGGCACGGGACGTGCAGGCTGAATCGCCGTCGTCGCACCTCGCCCTGTACCGGCGCATGCTGGCCGTCCGCCACGAGCTGGACCTGGGCCGTGGATCATTGGCGTGGGCGGAGCGTTGGTGCACCGGTTCATCCCTGGCCTATGTCAACGGCACTACGCTGGTGCTTATGAACCTTAACCACGAGCCGCTGGAAATGCCTGCCGGCCAGGTCCTCGTCCGCAGCACCGCAACAGCCTCGGGTTTCCTTGCATCCGGCGAAACCGCCTGGATCAGGATTGGATCGGACACCGCGGCAGAGTGAGCATGGCGGGCATCAAGGATGTTGCTGACAAGGCGGGCCTGTCCGTAGCCACCGTTTCGCGGGCACTGAGCGGCAAACCGAATGTCTCCGCCAAGAGCCGGAAACTGGCACTGGAGGCGGCAGGTGCCCTGGGGTTTGTCCCGTCCTATCACGCCTCCAGCCTTGCCTCCGGGCGGAACCACAACATTGGCCTCGTGGTTCCCGCCATCCATCGCTGGTACTTCTCGTCGGTTCTTGAGGGTGTATCTGAAGTCCTTCTGGAAGCCGGCTACGACCTGACGCTCTACAACGTGGGCCACGAGCAGGAGCACCGTCACCGCGTGCTCAACGATTTCCTGCTCCGGAAACGACTCGACGCGGTAATCGCCGTGGCCCTGGTGCTTAACGATGCGGAGATCCAGCAGCTGCTGGCGGTCCATCGCCCCATTGTGGGCATCGGCGGCACCTTGCCAGGTGCTTCTACCATCAGAATCGACGACGAGCGGCTGGCCCGCATGGCCACCAACCACCTGGTACGGCTCGGGCACACCCGGATAGCCCATGTCACCGGCAACGCGGCCCTCGACCAGGACTTTAAGCTGCCGGGTATCAGGCACGCGGGCTACCAGAAAGCCATGGCGGACGCCGGTTTGGAGGTCCGCCCTGAATGGCAGGCCGCCGCCGATTTCACTGTCCAGGGCGCATACACAGCTGCCCGCCGGCTCTTAGGCACAACCGCGGAACGCCCCACGGCAGTGTTCGCTGCCTCCGACGAGATGGCCGTGGGCACCATCCTCGCCGCCCGGGACTTCGGCTTACAGGTTCCACGGGATCTCTCGGTGGTAGGCATGGACGGCCACGAATTGGGTGAAACGTTCGGCCTGACCACCGTCGACCAGGACCCACGCGGACAGGGCGCTTTGGCCGCCAGGACAGCCCTGCAGTTGCTTCAGTCTAAGAGCGGACCCGACGGCACACGGGTAGCACCGGATGCTGACCAGGAGTTCCCGACCGAGTTCGTCATCAGGACCAGCACGGCGGTGCCGCCGGCCTGACCGGGGCAATTGCCTTGGCTCCAATGCCTTTGGCTCCAACTGCGGGGCCCGACCTGGAATGTTGGGACTGCGTCAGGCTCTCGCCTCGCTGGCATCAGGGATGCCCATAAACCGGCAATACTTGGCAAGAATCAGGGGCCAGGCGGCAAGGTACCGTGCGCGCTCTGCGGCCGGCTTCTCGGCCCCTTCCCAACCCTCGTGGAACACTCTTACTTCCGTCCCGTCCGCCACTGCCCGGAAGACCACCAGCAGTTCGGTGGACCACAGTGCGCTGGAGCCGGGGTGCCACGTCGCGTGGAAGGACAGCGGCGGTTGCCAATCGTCGAGGGTGCCCCAGATGCTGGTCCGGCCGTCGTCAGCTGTTTCAAGGATGAGGTTTTCCTCGAACTCCACATAGGACCCCGAGCCGTACACGCCAAAGGTATCCAAGGGCCACCAAAGGTGCGTGTGGTCGGTGAAGCCGGCGAAGGCGTGTGACACGCTTCCGGGCACAACCACTGTGTTGACCACAGGGTCGAGGAGCTCGATGGGACTCTTGTCATTGCTTCCGAAGGGTTCGTTGCCGTGGCTGAAGAGGCTGTCCATGGTGCTCAACTCTACCCGCGCCGTTCCTCCCGGAACGCGCCATCAGCTCCTGCAGGTTCCCGGGCGACGCTCCATCAGCTCCTGCGGCTTTTCATACACGCTCTATCAGCTCTCCTGGGTTTTGGCGTGACGGGGCGGTTTGGACGGGGAGTTCGACGGCGGTGCTGCCCCGGGAGGTGATGGCGGGTTGCAGCGTTTCCTGCGGGAGGTGATGGCGCGTTGCGGCGCGTGCTGCGGGAGGTGATGGCGGATCGCGCCGTTTCCCGCGGGATCTGGTGGGGCGCTGGCAGCGCGGTGTTTTGTTTGTTAAATGCGGCAGGGCCCTGACGTCGTTTGTCAGGGCCCTGCTCGTAATTTATGTCCGGCGGTGACCTACTCTCCCACACCCTCCCGGGTGCAGTACCATCGGCGCTGTGGGTCTTAGCTTCCGGGTTCGGAATGGGACCGGGCGTTTCCCCCACGCTATGACCGCCGTAACCCTTGCTCCACACCCGTTGGCTGTGCCGTGGGGTGGGAAATCTGTGGTTACAACATGCTTCCTGCCGGTTAAGGCAGGTGTGGTGTTGTTATTGTGTTGTGTTTTGTTCCTGTGCAACGGTGCCGCGGGTAGCGGGTTTGTTGTTTGGGAACCACATAGTGGACGCAAGCAGTCTTGTTTTCTTTTTACCACCCCGTACCGTAAACGCTTTTGAACCGTTTGCGGGGGTGGTGTGTGGTGTAAGTTATCGGCCTATTAGTACCGGTCAGCTTCACGAGTCGTTAGTCCTCGCTTCCACATCCGGCCTATCAACCCAGTGGTCTGGCTGGGGGCCTCTCACAC
>JBKJVX010000035.1:0-20669 GCA_046717065.1 Arthrobacter sp.
GCACCCCGCTTCCTGGACCACGTCACCGTCGCATCCTCCGACGTCCGCGGCTTCGCCAAGTGGTACAACGATGCCCTCGGCTTCCGCGTGATGGCATTCGTGGACCTGGACGAAGCACCCATCACCGTATTCTCTGTCCTCACCACGAACGAAAAGTCCCACGATCTGGGCGTCGTGTTGGACACCTCCAGCCGCGCTGGCCGCGTCAACCACATCGCCTTCTGGGTGGACGCCACCGAGGACCTGCTCCGCACCGCTGACGTCATGATGGAAAACGGCACCCCGATGGAATACGGCCCCTCCATCCACGGCGTGGGTGAGCAGAACTTCCTCTACTTCCGCGACCCGTCAGGCCTGCGCGTGGAACTGAACTCCGGCGGCTACCGCAACTACGTTCCGGACTGGGACGCCAACACCTGGAAGCCGTCCCTGGGCTCCAACAACTTCTACAAGAACGGCGCCATGCCGCACTCTATGACCGAATCCTTCCCGCCAGCCGAAGGCTTCACCGCCACGGAAGAAGGCGCCTCCGCCGAGATGAAGGAAGCCCTGCTCAACCCCTACGCCAAGCAGGGACGGGGCTAGAAAGATATGCCTGAAGCAACATATTCCCTCATCCGCTTCCAAGAGGCGGGTGACAGCAAGGCCCGCGCCGGCCTCCTGGTCCAGGACCGGGTCCTGCCGCTGGACGGGGACATCAACTCCCTGATCGAGCACTGGGACACCACCGAACCCCAACTGGACAGCCTCGCCGCCTCCGCGGGTAAGGACACCGGCCTGGCGCTGGCCGACGTCGAAATCCTAGCCCCGGTGGAGCCCGCGCAGGTGCTTCAGACGGGGGCGAACTACCGCAAGCACGTGATCGACCTCGCCGCAGCCCACCGCGAACACGGCGAGGACGAGGAGGAAGTGCGCGCCAAGACCGCCGCCATGATGGACAAGCGCGCAGGCCAGGGCACGCCGTACTTCTTCATCGGGCTCCCGACGGCGATCGCGTCCGCCACGGATGACCTCACTCTGCCCTCCTACTCCAAGTCCCACGACTGGGAGCTGGAACTGGCGGCGGTCATCGGGAAGACTGCGTTCCGGGTCACCCCGGAGGAAGCCCTGGAGTACGTGTTCGGCTACACCATGGTCAACGACATCACCACCCGTGAATACGTCTTCCGCAAGGACATGCCGGCCATCGGTTCGGACTGGTACCGCGCCAAGAACGCCCCCGGCTTCCTGCCCACCGGACCGCTGCTGGTGCCCGCCAAGTTCTTCGGCGACCCGCAGGACGTCCAGGTGACGCTGAAGCTCAACGGCAAGGCCATGCAGGACGAATCCACCTCAGACATGATCTTCGGCGTGGCCAAGCTCGTCAGCGAAGCCTCCCAGATCATGCCGCTGCGCCCCGGCGACCTCGTCCTCACCGGCAGCCCGGCAGGCAACGGCCAGCACTGGGGCCGGCTGCTCCAGGACGGCGACGTTATGGAAGGCACCATCACCGGACTGGGCACCCAGCTCATCCACTGCAAGGACGAAACCACAAGTGAAGGTGTCCAGTGACCACCCAGGACACAGCACCAACAACCGGCACCGGGGAATCAACTGATTCCCCGGTGATCCGGCGTGAGGACCCGCTCGGCAGCATCCGCGCCATGGCCCAGGCACACAACAACTGGGGCCGCTGGGGCCAGGACGACGTCCTGGGCACCCTGAACTTCATCGATGCGCCCAAGCGTGTCGAGGCCGCGGCCCTGGTGAAGACCGGCGAGGCGTTCTCTCTGTCGCAGCCGTTCGACACCAACGGCCCGCAAAAGGGCTGGCGCCGCCGCACCAACCCCGTCCACACCATGACCGACACCGGGGTGGATGCCGAGCGCGGCAACCAGGGCTTCCCGCACGGTTTCGGCGGTGCGGATGATGTTATTGCCATGCCGCTGCAGTGCTCCACGCAGTGGGACGGCCTCGGCCACATCTTCGATCAGGGCAAGGCGTGGAACGGCAGGGCCGCCGGCGACGTCGTCACCTCCGAGGGTGACCTGGTGACCGGGATCGAAACCGCTGCGGCAAAGATCGTCACCCGCGGCGTCCTGCTGGACGTCGGCCGTGCGCTCGGCCCGGAACTGGGCAGGAACGACGGCGAACTGCCGGACGGTTTCGCAATCACCCCTGAGCACCTGGAGCGCACCATCGAACTGCAGGGGTCCAGCTCAAAGGTGGGCCGGGGCGACATCGTCATTATCCGCACCGGGCAGTACACCCGGGTCCGCCGCGACGGCTGGTGCGACTACGCCGGCGGGTCAGCCCCGGGGCTGTCCTTCGGCACTGCGCCGTGGCTGCACCGCTCCGAAATCGCCGGGATCGCCACCGATACTTGGGGCTTCGAGGTCCGGCCCAACGAGTTCGACGCCGCCTTCCAGCCCCTGCACCAGATCGCCATTCCCAACCTGGGCTTGTTCTTGGGCGAGATGTGGGACCCGGACGGCCTGGCGGAAGCGTGTGCGGCGGACGGCAGGTACGACTTCCTGCTGACCGCCGCCCCGCTGCCCATCACCGGAGCTGTGGGATCGCCCGTCAACCCGATCGCCGTCCGGTAGCTTCAGTTAAAACAGCAACAAAACCACCAGCAGTAACGCCGTCAATACAAAGGAGTCAGCGATGGCAGCAGTACAGAACGTCGGAATCGTCGGGGCCGGAGCCGCGGGACTGACCGCAGCCATCCTCCTGGCCGACGCCGGAATCCGGGTGGAAATCCTCGAGAAGGCCGAAGCTCCGCAGACCCTTGGATCCGGAATCACCCTGCAGGGCAACGCCCTGCGGGTTCTCCGCCAACTCGGCGTCTGGGAGCAGGTCGAGGCGAAGGGCTACGGGTTCAGCACCCTGGGCCTGCGAGCCCCGGACCCCGCCGGAACCGTCATCGCCGTCCTCGAGGACATCCGGACCGGCGGCGACGATCTCCCCGCCACAATGGGCATGTACCGGCCCGACCTCACCGCCATTCTCCGCGAACGGGCAGAGCAGGCAGGCGCCCGGATCAGCTACGGCAAGACCGTCACCGGAATAACGGACGACGGCGGGTCCGTCACCGTGAGTACCGCCGACGGCGGCAGCGCCACCTACAACCTCCTCATCGGCGCCGATGGCCTGCACTCGGCTGTCCGCAAGGCCATCGGCATCGAGGTTGAACCACAGTCCACGGGTATGGGAATCTGGCGTGCCTTTGTGGAGCGCCCCGAGGAAGTGGTCCGCACGGACCTCACCTACGGCGGCCCCTGCTTCATTGCCGGCTACTGCCCCACCGGCCCTGACACCATCTACGCCTACCTCGTGGAGAAGGCACAGGAGCGCAAGCACGAGGACGGCCCCCGCATCATGGCTGAACTCGCCGCGGCCTACGGCGGCCCCTGGAACGAGATCCGCGCCAACCTGGACCACGGTGCCCGCATCAACTACACCTGGTTCACCACCCACCTGGTGGACGGGCCATGGAACCGCGGCCGCAGTGTCATCATCGGCGACGCCGCGCACAGCTGCCCGCCCACCATTGCGCAGGGTGCTGCCATGGCGATGGAGGATGCGGCCGTGTTGGCCGAGCTGCTCATCAGTGCCGACGACGTTACCGAGACCCTGTGGAAAGAGTTCACCGACCGCCGCTTGGACAGGGCAAAGGCAGTTGTCGACGCGTCCGTCCAGTTGGGCCAGTGGATGCTTGACGGCGTCCGGGATGCCAATGTGCCCGGCCTCATGCATTCCATCTCCAGCCTGGTGAAGGAACCGGCATGAACACCCCCACCACTGAGTCCCCCACCGTTGACGTCCACGCCCATATCCTGCTTCCGGCCCTGCAGCAGCTCGTGGCCGAGGCGGACCCCGAGGGCTTCGGCGCCCAGCAGGCCCTGGAGGTGCGGCGCAACGGACCCGAATCGATGGCGGCTTCGGGCCGGATGATCAAGGAGCGATGGCCGCAGCTGACGGACCTGGACCGCCGGCTCACGGACATGGATGCCCAAGGCGTGGACGTGCAGCTGGTCTCCCCGTCGCCGTCGCACTTCTACTACTTTGCGGGCGAAGAACTTGCCCTGCAGGTGGCAAAGGCAGCTAACCAGGCTGTCCGCGGGTTCGTGGACCGCGCCCCGAAGCGGCTCAACGGCCTGGGCCTGGTCCCGCTCCAGCACCCCGCCTTGATGGTAGAAGCCCTGGAACACGCAGTGCTCGAGTGCGGACTGCTGGGTGTGGAGATCGGTTCGTTCGCTGCCACTCAGGAAGATCCGGACCGCAGCACTGTCGAGCTGTCCGATCCCAGGCTGGATCCGTTCTGGGCCCGGGCGGAGGAGCTGGGCGCCCTGGTGTTCCTGCACCCGTTCGGCTGCTCACTGGATGAACGGCTGGACCGCTTCTACCTCGCCAACACGGTGTCCCAGCCCGCCGAGAACGCGGTGGCCCTGTCCCACCTGATCTTCAGCGGCGTCCTGGACCGGCACCCGGACTTGAAGGTCCTGGCCGCGCACGGCGGTGGCTACCTGCCCACCACCCTGGGCCGCTCAGACCGCGCCTGGAGGGTCCGGCCCGAGGCACACGGCTGCGCCCAGCCGCCGTCGTCCTACCTAAAGAAGCTGTACTTCGATTCGCTCGTCCACAGCGCTGCCGAGCTGCGGGCGCTCGTTGCCGCGGCCGGTCCGGAGCAGGTGCTGCTCGGCTCGGACTACCCGTTCGACATGGGCTCCGACCTCCCTGTGGACGAGGTCCAGGCCGCGGGGCTGCCTGCCGACGACGAAACCCGGGTTTTGAGCGGCAACGCACGCACCCTGGGCATCATGGCAGCGGCCGCCCTGGCCACCCGACCCAACGCTTAAGGAACACTCATGGTCAAGATTGCCCGTTGGAACCACGACGGCGGAAAACAGTCCGGCTTTGTGGACGGCGACGACTGCTACGCCCTGCCTGCAGGCCAAGGCGTCCAGGTGCTCCTGGACGCCGGGCTCGAAGAGACGCTGAACATCGCCCGGCAGGTTGTGACTTCAGGCGCTGGCGTTCCGCTGGCGGACGTGCAGCTGCTCGCCCCGCTGGTGCCCGCGACCATCAGGGACTTCGTCGCGTTCGAAGAACACGTCGAAGGCGTGCGGAAGAGCATCGACGGTGTGGCCGGTGTGGTGCCCGAGTGGTACGAGGCGCCCACCTTCTACTTCACCAACCCGCATACCGTGACCGGAACCGGCGAGGTAATCGGCATTCCGGCGGGCTGCGAGGACCTGGACTTCGAAACGGAAGTCGCCGCCGTCGTCGGACGCGTCCCGGGGAGCGACGGCCGCAACCTGACCGCCGAACAGGCGCACCGGCACATCTTCGGCTACACAATCCTCAACGACTGGTCCGCGCGGGACCTGCAGCGGCGGGAGATGAAAGTGAGCCTGGGACCGTGCAAGGGCAAGGATTTCGCCAACACGCTGGGGCCCTGGATTGTGACGGCCGACGAATTCGAGGACAAACACGACGCCGAGGGGTTCCTGCCCATCTCCATGGCCGTTGAGGTTAATGGGCAACCCATCGGGCAGGACCTGCTGTCCAACATGGGCTGGCCGTTCGCCGAGCTGGTGGCTTATGCCTCGCAGGACTCGGTGGTGCGGCCCGGCGACGTCCTGGGCTCCGGCACCTGCGGCAGCGGCTGCCTCGCCGAATTGTGGGGCCGCAACGGCGCCAAGACTCCCCCGCCCCTGGCAACCGGCGATGTGGTGAGGATGACGGTGGAAGGGATCGGCACCATTGAGAACACGGTGGGCCCCAGGCGCCAGGCTGTGACCCGGGTGGCCGCCCGGCAGTGGCCCCGCAACAGGACCATCACCGCCGTTCCCTCAAGAACATAGAGGGTGATTTCGCTGCAGCTCGAGGGCCGGACTGTGGTGGTCACCGGCGCAGCCCACGGACAGGGCGCGGCGGAAGCACGGCTGCTGGCGGAGGCCGGGGCACGGGTGATCGCCACGGACCTGACGGCGGACATGCCAGCTGGGCTGGGCGCGGAGTCTTCGGCTTCGGCCGGCGCCCTGGTGTACCGGCAGCTGGACGTTAGTGACGAGGCCGGTTGGTCCGGCCTAGCGGCGTGGATCCGATCCCAGGGCTGGCAGGTGGACGGGCTGGTCAACAACGCCGGGGTCACCCAGCGCAGCAGGCTCTTGGACGCCTCTGTGGCCGACCTGCAGAAGGTTTATGAAGTGAACGTCGCCGGCAGCTTGTTGGGAATCCAAGCAATGTCTCCGCTGATGGGCAGCGGCTCATCGATCGTCAATGTGGGCTCTGTTGCCGGGCTGACCGCCCATTATCCGGTGGCGTACACCGCGAGCAAGTGGGCGCTGCGCGGGCTCTCCCAGGTGGCGGCCATGGAACTCGGGCCTCGCGGGATAAGGGTGAACACTATCCACCCGGGCTTCATCGAGACCCCCATGACGGCGGGCGCCAAGCCGGAGTTCCGACAGGCCACGCTTGCCGAAACCCCGCTGGGCCGCACCGGAACCGTGGAGGAGGTGGCCGGCGTCGTGCTTTTCCTCCTCAGCCCGCTGTCTACCTTCGTGACGGGCGCGGAGATCCCGGTTGACGGTGGCCAGTCAGGCCACGGCGGCGCCAAGTCAATCTCCGACGCCCTGCGCTAGCCCCCCGAAGGCCACCGCAGAAACTTAGCCGGGCAGCACGGCCGACCAGCCGCCGTCGACCATCAGGTTTACGCCCGTCACGTAGGACGCTTCGTCGGACGCCAGGAACAGCGCGCAGCTGGCGACTTCTTCCGGCGCCCCGATCCGGCCGAGCGGGATGCTGCCCGCAATGCTCCGCATAGGGTGGTCCGGTGCCAGCAGGTTGCCTTCAGTCGCTGCCGTGCGGATCATGCCCGGGCTGACCGCGTTAACCCGCAGACCGTGCGGGGCACCCTCAGCCGCAAGCTGTTTGGTCATGGCCACCACGGCACCTTTGGTGGCGGTATGGGCCAGCCGGCCGTTGGTCATGGAACCTGTCACGCCCGCCGTCGAACCCACCAGCACAATGGCGGCACTCGGCGCCTGGATCAGCTGCGGCCAGAAATACTTCACCGGCAGGAACACCACATCCATCTCGTGCTTCATGTTCCATTTCCAGTCGGCAAAGGTGAGCTGCTCCACCGGGGCGAAGCGGGTGACCGCCGCGTTGGCGTACAGGATGTGGACTTGGCCGTGTTCCGCGGCGACATCTGACGCCCACCCGGCCACGGCTGCCTCATCCGTAAGATCCACCCGGCTGCTGCTCATCCGGCCACAGGCGGCGGTGACCTGTTCGACGGTGGCCGCAGCGCCGTCGTCGTCCATGTCGCAGCCCACTACCACGGCTCCTGCCCCGGCGAAGGCGAGCGCCGCCGCCCTGCCCTGGCCGCTGGCCGTTCCGGTAATGACGGCGGTCTTGCCGGCCAGTCGCTGGCTGATAACAGGCATGAACAGTCCCTTCCGAAAGCGCGTTTCTTCGACTTTCGCAGGGACGAGCTGAACAGGGAACGGCCCTTTGGGTCTAGGTGGTATCTGCCGCGCGGATAGTCACAGGGACAGGTTCATCCGTCTTCCGCAGCGGTGCCGGCGGCCGGGGCCACGGCGTCGGCGGCCAGGGCCTTGCGGCGGCGGGCAATCTGGACCGCAATGGCTGTGGGGATTACGGCTAAAGCGGTGATCCGCATCCAGGGCCGGTCCAGGACATGACCGGTGAGTGCATCCAGGGAGAAGGGACCTGAGCCGCCAATAGTGAACGCCGCTGCGGCCAGGCCCAGCACCGCGGGGTATTCCAGGCCGCCCTCAGTGGCGAAGAAGCCGTTCGGAGCATGGACGCTGGCTGCGACGCCCATCGTGGTGGCAGCAGCGGCGCCGGCGGCAGGGGTGGCGAGCCCCAGGGCCAAGGCAAGCCCCGCTCCTGCTTCACCGACACCCGCGAGGACGGCACTGGATTTTGCGGGGCGGAACCCCATGGCGTGCATACCCTTGCTGGTGCCTTCAACGCCTCCCCCGCCGAACCAGCCGAAAAGTTTTTGGGATCCGTGCGCGATGAGCACCCCTCCGAGGCCAACCCGGAACAGGGTCTGTGCGGCGGCGGCCGCCTCAGGGCTGGTGGTTACATTGCGCATAACAGTCCTCCGTGTGTGATTGAGTCGCTGCCCGGCTCGCTGTTGGCACGAGTCTACGGCTGCGGAACGTCCCGGTCACGGGGGAAATGTCACCCGGGACACCGCTTCCGGGGGTTGGCACAGGGCGTGGCTCTAGGCAGTATCCGCCGCCTGGATATTCACCGGGTGCGCACTGGCGGGAAAGAGTTCGTGGAGCCTGGCGCAGGAGCGCTGGACCACGGACCGCAGCCACACGCTGGCCGGGTCCTCCGCCTGGGACGGGTGCCAATACATGGCCTCCACCAGGGAAGCTTCGGTGCCCTCCGAGAACTCCAGCACCACAATGTCCGCGCCGCGCTGGGCCCGGGCCGCCAGCATCCGCGGGACCATTGCGACGAGGTCGGTCCCCTCCACCAGGAGCGGCAGGGACAGGAACCCGGCCACCACGGCAGCAACGCGGCGCTGGATGCCCCGCGACTCGAACAGCTTGTCCGCCGGAGTACTGATTCCCTCGCCGAAATAGCCGACGGCGTGGGGAACCGAGGCCAGGTCCTCCAACGTCAGCCGGGGCTGCTGGAGCAGGGGGTTCCCGGCGTCGGCTATGGCCACGAAGCTGTCACGGAACACCTGCTTGCTGGCACCCTGCATCTGGTACCCGGTGGGGCCCACGAGCAGGTCGATCTTCGAATAGTCGGCCATCTGGCCCTGGATCCCCGAACCGGCGGTGGGCACGAAGTCCACTGACACGCCCGGGGCCTCCTGGCGCAGGATGCCGCGCAGCGGACCCACGATCAGCGCCGCCGCATAATCCGAGGCGGCGATGACGAACTCCCGCTCGCTGGAGGCTGGGTCGAAGCCGGACCGCACCCGCGTGGCCCGCTGGATGTGAAGCATGGCTTCATCAACCAGCGGGACCAGGGACTGCGCAAAGGGCGTGAGGTCATAGGTGCGGCCGTTCCGCACCAGGAGTTCGTCGTCGAAATGGCGCCGGAGCCGGGCCATCGCAGCACTGGTGGCGGGCTGGCTGAGCTGCAGCCGCTCCGCTGCCCGGGAGATGTTCCGCAGTTCAAGCAGGACCTGCAGGTGGGGCAGCAGGTTCAGGTCCAGGTTCTTCATACCCACAGGTTATCCATGCCCGCTGTGCGGCCTTTCCGCCCTTGGGCTTCTAGTGGCTGGCGGGCACCACCCGGGGTCCCCGGACCAGGACAGCCAAGAGGGCCACGGCGCACGCGATGCCCAGTCCGCCCAGGGCCAAGCTGAGGCTGCCGGCTGCCGCCGCGGCCGCGCCGAGGACGATGGGGGTCAGGAACTGGCCAATGAACAGCGTTCCGGTCCAGATGCCGGTACCGCGGCCGCGCTGCTGGAATTCAAGGCCGTTCACGGCCCACGTCAGCAGGGTGGGCAGCAGCACACCGGTCCCGGCACTGGCGACGACGGCGCCAGCGATTGCCAGCGGCACGCTCTCGGCGACGGAGACCAGGGAAAGTCCGACGGCGGCCAGCCCGAAGGCGAGCGCCAGCAGGTTCCGCGCGCCCAGCTTGGCCAGGAAGCGGAAGGAGATGGCGCCTGCTGCGGTTGCCAGGGACGCGATGGCCGCAGCGAGTCCAATGAGGGCTGCATCGCCCACGCCCAGCCCGGTAATGACGTACGGCAGGTGGACGATGAGGGCATAAAAGACGATCCCACCGAACAGCGTCACTGCGGCCGGGGCACCGATCTGCCGCCATGGCACCGGCGTCCTTTCCGCCGTCGTGCGCTGGGTCCTTACCGGCTCCCACAGCTTGAAAACCATGGGGATAACGATCACCGCGCTGACCGCGTAGAGCCAGAACGGCGTCCGCCAGCTGATGCTGCCCAAGGCGCCGCCGAGGGCGAAGAACGCGGTGGCCGCGAGCGCGCTGACCATGGTCTGCAGGCCGAGGTATTTGTTCCGCTGTTCGCCGGCGAAGTAGTCGGTGATGAGGGTGGTGCAGCAGGTTATGATGGCGGCTTCCGCAATTCCGACGCCCACCCTGGACAGTGCGATGGACTCGAGAGTGTTCAGCCACAGCGGCGCCGTCCCGAACGCAGCGTAGGCCAGCATGGCGAAGACCAGCAACTGCTTGCGGCCCACCCTGTCGGCGACGTAGCCGGCGAGCGGTGAGAAAAGTGCCACGAACAGCGCCGGCAGCGTGAGGGTGAGCGGCACCAGGATGGCGACGCCCGGTGTGTCCGCGAACGCCTGGTTCAGGGTAGGGAGGATGGGCGCCAAAAGGACGGCGCCCAGCACCGGCATGCAGCTGCCGGCAACCAGGAGGGTCGCCTGCAGCCGTCCGGCCTTTCGAGTCCCCGAGGGGCCGGGTGCCGCATTCCTGGTCCCGGTATCCGTGAGCTGAATATTCTCCATTGAATTTTCCTTAGCCTCTGATGGTCACGGAGGGTTTCGGCGCGTTCAGGCGCCGAAGAGTGACTTCCCTCACTGTGACAAGCCTTGGACTATCGGGGAATCATGGATTTGGGATAGCTGGTATCCATGGGACAGATGGGTCAACGCCAGGGACCGCAGGGCGACAACCGGACCGGAAGCGTGTCAGGACCCCAGTTCCTCCGCAACCTTCCGGGCCCCGCGCACCGCAATGGCAACGCTCATCAGGGTGGGGTTCATCGCCGTCGCCGTCGGAATGAGCGCGTTGCCGCCCACCACCAGGTTCTCGTAGCCCCACACCCGGGACCAGGGATCCGCCACCGAGGTGCCGTCGTCGTTTGCGCCCATCCGCATGGTGCCCTGGTAGTGCAGGCTGGAGCCGTTGGGCATCAGCCTGGGCTCGGCAACGAAGACGCCAAGGGCCTTGCCGGCGCGGCGCAGCCGTTCCGTGGCCTGGGCGATCTCCGTTTCCTCCCGGTCCGTGAGCGCATAGTCGATGGTCATGTTCGGGAAGCCGCGGTAGTCCGGCTCGTTGTCGTCAAAGGTGACGGCGTCCTCGTAGCGCGGGTGCTTGCGCAGGCCGTAGCCCATATTGACGTAGCCCCAGCGGTTCTCCGAGTACGGGGTGCCCGGCTCCATCCGGAACGGCGTGGTTTCGGTGTACATCACCTGGACCGAGAACGGGTGCTCGGGCTCGGAGAACGGGATGCGGTTCACGGCAGCCACCGGATCGGCGGAATTCAGCGCCCGGCGGGCCAGCTCGGCCTGAAGGTCCTCGTCCTTGGCGAAACGGCGCATCTTTTCGGCGTCGAGCGCCACCGTGGAAATGACCACGGGATGCTCGGTCAGGTAGTGGCCCAGCGCCTGCGGCCGGACGCCCGAGGCCCACAAAAGCTGCGGGGAACGGAAGGCATCGGCGGCCACCACCACCATGTCGGCTGCCACAAAGGAGGTCTCCCCCGAGCGCAGGTCCTGCACCGTGACGCCGGTGACGCGCTGCCCGTCCAGCTCCACCCGGCGGACCAGGGTGAGGTCGCGCAGTTCGAACTGCTTCGAGAGCGGGCTGTCCTTGTCGATCAGCGGTCCGAGGACGACGTCGGCACCCGCCCAGCGCACGGACCCGTCCGGCTGCGGGTCCCCGGCCACCGGAAGGGTGCCCACCCCATAGCCGTCCGGCAGTTCCGCGCCGAACTCTTCGTCGAGGAGGGACCGGATGGCTTCGCCCACCTTGGAGTCCGCGAACGCGGCACTGTGGACGTGCAGCAGCTGCTTGGCGTCCTCAATCAAGCCGTCCCATTCGTCGTCGGCGATGAAAGGGATCTTCTCGCTGAAGGCGGGCGACGGCGTCGCGCAGGTCCAGTGGGCGCCCTGGCCGCCCACGTTGGTGGCCGCAGCCGCGGCCGGGAAGGAGGCGGCGTGGGCGGAGCCCGCACCGCCGAAGTCCAGGAGGTGGGTGCCCTGCCGGGCCGTGAACATGCCTTCGGTGACAGTGCCTGCCGGAATGCCAAGCGATTCACGGTGGGCGCCGGCCTGCGGCCCCTGGGACATTTCCCGGGCACGCGCCTTCTCGGCAGGATCGGGGATGTTGCGAACGCTCCCGCCGGGGACGCCGGTGAGCTGCGGCCCGGCTTCGAACATCACCACCCGCGCGTTCGGGACCTGCTCCAGGAGCACACGGGCGTAAGTGGAACCGATGGGTCCGCTGCCGACGATGGCAATGGTGGGGTTGGACATGATGTCTCCTGTGCAATCAGGCCGAGAGGGATTCGGAAGTGGTGGTGGAAGCGGGAACGGGGTCGTCGGAGAGGCGGCCGTGCGGAAGCAGGACCGCCGCCACAATCCCCACCGCGTAGGTGGCCGCCAGGGCAATGAAGATCGGTGTGAAGACTGAGCTGTAGATCTGGGCCACGCTGGCCTGGATGGCAGGTGCGGCTGCGTGCACCAGCTGCGGCGTCAGAGTGGAAGCATCAAGGCCTGCCGGCAGTAGGGCGGCCACGCCGAAGCCAATCACTCCGCCGATGACCGCCGTCGCCACTGTGGACCCCACCTGCCGCACGAGGTTGATGGTGGCCGTGATGGTGCCGGTCTGGCTGGGTGGGGCGGCGCCCTGGACTACGGCCACGATCAGGCTCATAAACGCGCCGGTGCCCATCCCCACGATGGCCATCACCATCATGGGGACCCACAGCGGAAGGCCCGCAGGCAGCATCGCCATCACCAAAAGCCCGGCGGCCCCCATCATGGTTCCCACGATCGGGAAAACCCGGTACTGCCCTGTCCGGCTGGCCAGCCATCCGGTCAGCAGGTTGCTGACCAGCATGCCGAACACCGTGGCGATCGGAACGAGACCGGACACGGTGGCCGTGGTCTGGTAGGCCATCTGGAAGTACGTCGGCAGGTAGGCGGTGATGGAGAAGAGGCCGACGCCGATAATCGCCGAGAGTGCCGTGCCGGCAGCGATGGTCCGGTTGGCGAAGAAGTGGAGCGGCACGATGGGTTCGGGTGCACCCCGCTCAATAAAGAAGAACGCCACAAAGCCCAGGACGCTGACCGCGAGCGCCGCAGCTGTGGCAGGGCCTGCATTGCGCTCTGCTGCCCAGGTGACTGCGAGTACGAGGGCCACCAATGAGGTAGTGAAAACTGCCGCCCCGGCAACGTCAAAGTGGCGGGGCGCAGGGCCTGGCTCCAGGTGCGGCACAGCAATCAGCGCAAGGGCCAGGGCCGCCGCACCAACGGGGATATTAATCCAGAAAACCCACTGCCAGCCCCAGTAGTCAGTGATGGCACCGCCGAGCACCGGCCCCACCAGGATGGCGATGGGGAAGGCCGCGCCGATGATGGCCATGTAGCGGGGCCGTTGCCGCTGGCTGGTGACGCGGGCAATGATCGTCTGGGACATCAGCTGCAGGCCCGCGGAGCTCATGCCCTGCAGGACGCGGGCGGCAATCAGCCACGCCATGTCGGTCGCGAAACCGCAGGCCAGGGACGCGGCGAGGAACATCACCAGCGAACCGATGAAGATCCGCCGGGCGCCCAGGACGTCACCGAGCTTGCCGAGTACCGGCAGCAACACGGTACTGGCAAGGGTGTAGCCCACCACAACCCAGCTCATGAGCGTCAGAGCGCCCAGTTCACCGGAGATGGTGGCCAGGGAAGTGGACACCACTGTGTGGTCCAAGGCCCCGAGGAAGGAGACCGAGAGCAGTGAGACAACAAGGAGACGGAGTCTCAAAGGCGAAAGTGGCATAGTGATCTACCCGAACGATCGGGCCGTCGACGCGACGTGGTGTGCCTCCGACGCACCATCACACCGGAGAACGGGTCCGGAAGGAACCCCGGCGCCGTTATCCATAATACTGCACTTTAGTCAGAAAACAACATAAGAATGTGCGGATCAGACATGAAAGCTCAATACCCTGCCTACGCATGGCGCAGGGCCCAGGCCAGGGCCATGTCCTGGAGCAACTCATCCAGGTCAGCTTCCTGCTCACCGGACAAGCAGGCGTCGAAAGCCCGGCGGAGCGCCACGCGTGCGGACGATTCATAGCGCTCAGGAGCCCGTGATGCCCCTTCCCCGGTGACGGTCTCAACCCGGGTCAGGCCGGCGGGCTGGTCGACGGTCACTTCCGTCCGAACCTCCCCCAGGGCCAGCACCTGGAGCAGGCCTCCGGCACGGAGGCCACCGATGGCGGTTGCCGAAAGGGTGGCGGGGGCAGAACCGGCACCCTCCGAATCCAGCAATGCAATCCTGCCCTGCGGCGTGGCAATGCCCGCGCGCAGCGTCAGGGGCGCCCCGGCCAGGGATCGCGCCCAGCCGAAGCCGTCGAGGATCACGCCGTCAAGGCCGGCAACCGGACCGGCGCATTCAACGGTGACCAAGCGGGCCGCGCTGCCCCGTCTTGCGCGGACCGCATTGGCCACAACATCGGGACGCAGCCGGGGCCGCTCAACGATCACCGGGATGTCCCCGGGCCACCGCTCCGACTCGACGGCTCCCCCGGGAAGGACAGCAGGATCTGCAAGCACCACCGCCGAAGCTCCCCCGGACCGGGCGGCCAGCATGCCCGGCCACCAATTCCCGGCTCCAGGCACCACCACCACGGCACCACGCATGTCCTCTGTGAGTGCAGCACTGACAGGAAGCTCAGCAACAGCGGCAGTGTAGGCGGGCAACGCGGTGAAGACGCCGAAGGCGCCATCCCGGCTCATTGCGGCACCCCTTCAAGGACTTTGGCTGCCGCAGCATCGGCCAACCCGATGGCAAAATGCGAGTCAGCCAGCAGTTCGTCGTATTCCACGGGGGCGTCACCCTGCAGGAGCGAGGCCAGCAGGCGCCACTCTGCCACATAGCCGTCTTCCTCATCCCGCGGATACTCCGTCCAGTGCCCGTCCACGCTTCGCACCCGGATGACAGCGCTTCCGGCATGGACAAAGGCGGGCGGAAAGTTCACCTCGATGCGGTCATGCGTGGTGGCGATGCTCATCCGCCAGAGGGCATCCGGCCCCTCAGGCAGTATGGTAAGTGCCAGCTGGACCAGGACTCCGCCGGTACGGTACCCAATAAGGTAGCCAATTGGCGCAACGATCCTTGCGTAGACAATTGCATCGACGCCGGGCGCGATGTCCCGCACGGCAGGAAGATCGTGGATCGCGAGCCCGGTCAGCAACTGCCGCAGGATATCTGCCGCCACCGTCGGGTTGCCAAGGTCGGGACGCCCCCGCCGGGCAGGATGCAGGGAACCGCCCTCTGCCACGAGCCGGTGGTACCTGTCGTTCGGCGGCAGCGCCAGCGTCACGGAGATGGCCTGCACGCGGCCCTCCAGGGCGACAAGATGGTGCTTTGCGCGCCCCCACGCAGCATCAAACAGGTGGTTCGTTCCCACCAACAGGAGCGTGCCCGCGGCCCGGCATGCAGAAATGACGTCATCGGCTTCCTCCCTGCTGGTCGCCAGCGGTTTCTCGCAGAAGATTGCGCGCTTTCCGGCGGCCACCGCGCCGAGGATCTGGCGGGCATGTTCACCGGGCGGGCTGCAGACGGCCACCACATCCACCGCCGGATCGGCGAGGAGGTCCGCCTCCCCCTCTGACCAGCGTGCGCCAAGCCTTTCCGCAAGCACCCGCGCACGGCCACTACCGGCGTCGGCAATATGGACCACCTTGTATAGGTCCCCCACACGTCCCAGCACCGGTAGATGGAGCGCCGCAACGCCCGGCCCGGCTCCGAGTATCCCCACACTCCAAGGCATCATTGCCCCTTCACTTTTGTCTCTATTATTCCTAAGTAAGGACGCTTCTGGCTATAGTCACGCCTAACCGCACCTTAGTCGGCTTATCTATGTGAGAATTGTTGCCATGAGCACAGACTCCACCCTCCGCTTTGGGGCACAGACGGATGAAGTGACGAGCCTCCTGCGGATCGTCAACCTGGTGCGAACGGGCGAGGCCACCACGCGGCCCGAAATCGGCAAGGTTACCGGGCTCGGCAGGGGCGTGGTCAGTCAGCGCGTGGATCAGGCCATCTCCATGGGCTTCCTCGGCGAGGGCGACTTCGGGGCCTCGTCCGGCGGCCGCGCACCCCGGACCCTCCGCTTTCGCGCGGAGCAGGGATATATCGTTATCTGCGCCCTTGGAGCGGCTCATATCAGGGTTGGCGTAGCAGCGCTCGACGGCGACATCCTGGAACACACGCACCGCACCTGGGATATCGCGCAGGGTCCGGAGAAAACCATCAATGCGGTCATGGCCCTCGTGGAGAAAGTACTCGGGCAGCACCCCGATGTGCCGGTCTGGGGTGTAGTGGTGGGCCTTCCCGGACCAGTGGACTTCGCCTCGGGACAGCCCGTGGCACCTCCGATCATGCCCGGATGGAACGGCTTCGACGTCCGGACCCCCTTCGAGGAACGGTTCAAGGCGCCCGTGTGGGTGGATAACGACTCCAACCTGCTTGCCCTTGGCGAACGCGCCCGCCGGCGCGACTCGCTGGCGGACCTCATTTACTGCAAGATCGGCTCGGGCATCGGAGCCGGCCTGCTGTCGAAGGGCCGGATCCACCGCGGCGCCAACGGTGCGGCAGGCGACATCGGCCATGTCCGGGTTTCCGACTCCGATGCCCAATGCCGCTGCGGCAAGACCGGCTGCCTGGAAGCCGTTGCCGGCGGCTGGGCACTGGTCCGGGACGCGGAAGAGGCGATCAAGGAAGGCGTCACCACCTCCCTTGCCGCGCCGGCGAAGAAGGGAGGGCTTTCCCTCGAGGAGATCACCCTTGCAGCCCAGGCGGGGGACTCCCTGGCCATTGCCCTCGTCCAAAAGTCGGCGCGCGTGGCGGGCGAGACAATCTCCGCGCTGGTGAACATGTTCAACCCCGGCGTTATTGTCATCGGCGGCGCAATGGGATCGGCCGGCGAAGTTTTCCTTGCCGAAGTACGCCAACGCGTCTACGAACTATCCCTGCCGCTGGCCACCCGCGACCTCACCATCACCCTCTCCGTTAACGATGAGCGCGAACCGCTGCGGGGAGGGGCCGAACTGGCCCGCGAGCAACTGTTCGATATCACCTTCCCGCGCTGGTTTGCGGACGGACGGCCGTCGCCGGAACGGGTCGCCCTTTCCGCCTAGGGTTCCGCCGCGGCGGAACGGACCTCCTTAGGCCACGTCGCGGGACACGCTGGGGGCCGGCACGCGGTCAAGCTCCACGCGGGCCTCCAGGTGAAATGGCAGGACCAGCGGACAGCCAGGACGTGCCTGCAGGTAGGGCACCATCAGCCTGAAGTCGACGGCAACGGCGTGCGGCCCGCGCGGGAGTTCACGCCGGCCCGCCAGGACGAGCCTGTCCTGGACGAACCACCAGCCGGGCTCCGCGTGCAGCGCATCAGGCGGCACGGCGCGGGACCCGAGCACCACCGCCAACTCCCCCGGCGCAAGCGGAACGCCGTCGACGTCAACTGACAGGCCGGCAACGCTGGACAATGGCATCGAACGGATCCACGGCAAGCCAATCCGGAGCTCAAAGCCTCCCCGGGTGGCGGTCAGCGCATCTTCCCGCAAGGCGGTTTCCAACATGACTTCCATCCTTTATCCTGAATCTGACATAAGTTTGACATTATCAAGCATAAAGGGGAAGATGCCCTATGGCTCCCGAAATGCCCAGCAGCTGGACGCTTTGCGCCAGCTCCTTCAACTGGACCCCGGACATCATCGCCGCCCGCCGGACGGCCCAGGACATCGTCGCCGGCATTGCGGACTCGGTGGTGAAGACAGTAGAGCTCGAGCCCGGGCTGGTGTGGCGGTCCTTCCCCGTTCCGCAGAATGACGAGGTGGACAGGCTGCGGGATGCCCTGGCGGCAAAGGGCGGAGCGGTCAGCATTGTGGGGGCCAGCCTGGACGACTTCACGTCACCCACGGACCGCCGCTCCCTGCAGGAGCGCCTGGATTTCCTGGTCCCCCAACTGCATGCCGCCCACCGGGTGGGAGCCCGCGGAGTTCGTCTCCCCATCGGGCAGGCGGGCACGGAACTCCTCACGCTGGTGCAGCCTCTCCTGCACGAGCTCGACCTGGTGCTGTACGAGGAAATCCAGGGGCAGCAGACCCCCAGGAGCCCCGCCGTCGAAACTGCACTGGAGGCGATCACGACGCTCGCAGATGACCACGTGCGGGTGCTCGTGGACATCAGCATGCTGATGCCGGCCCTTCCGGTCACCTACCTCGAGGAGCTGCGGCAGGGCGGTGTTTCCCCGGATTTTCTGGCGCGCCTAGAGAATGACTGGCGGGATCCGGCTACCCTCGACGCCGTCACCGCCCTGCTCCGTTCAGGAAACGTGCCGCCGCGGATCCGCACCCTCTTTATGAACCTGCTGATCCGTTTTGGCCGCAGTGACGCTGCAGACCTGCAGGGCATCCTGTCCCTGGTGGGCGCCTTCCACCTGAAGTTCTGGGACCTGGACGACGACGGCGGCCGGGTTTCGCAGCCGCTGCGGGACCTGGGCGGCCTCCTGCGCCGTAACGGCTTCAGCGGCACGCTGACCAGCGAGTGGGGCGGCCACGGGTGGCTGCAAGACGACCCCACCGAAATGACCCAGAGGCACCTGGCCCTGGCGCAGACTGCCCTCGTGCAGGCAGCGCCGGCGGCTCAGGGCGTCGGTAGTTGAGCCTGTCGACACCCCTTCCGTTGATTGGGCCTGTCGAAACCCTGATTTCGACAGGCCCAATCAACGAAGAACGGCCGGCCCCGGAGTTTTTGGGGCTGGCCGTTCGTGTTGCTGCTATTTGGTACTGAAGGCGGCGTCGAAAGCTGCCGCGGAGGGCTCGTAGCTGGAGAGCCTGCGCACAAACGCCAGCGCCTCGGGGGCACCGTCCAGGCGGTCCATGCCGGCGTCCTCCCACTCCACGGACAGCGGGCCGCGGTAGCCGATGGAGTTCAGCATCCGGAACGCGTCCTCCCAGGGAACGTCACCGTGGCCGGTGGAGATGAAGTCCCAGCCGCGGCGCGGATCAGCCCATGCCAGGTGGGATGAGAGCCGGCCGTTGCGCCCATTGCTGAGCCGCTTCTTCGTGTCTTTGCAGTGCACGTGGTAGATCCGGTCCTTGAAGTCCCAGAGGAACCCCACGGGGTCAATGTCCTGCCACACCATGTGGCTCGGATCCCAGTTCAGCCCGAAGGCCTCGCGGTGCCCGATCGCCTCCAGCGCCCGCTGTGTGGTCCAGTAGTCGTACGCAATCTCGGACGGGTGCACCTCATGGGCAAACCGGACTCCTACCTCGTCGAAGACATCGAGGATGGGGTTCCACCGGTCGGCAAAGTCCTGGTAGCCGGCGTCGATCATCTTTTCGGAGGCGGGCGGAAACATCGCCACGTACTTCCAGATGGACGAGCCCGTAAACCCGGTCACCGTCTTCACGCCCAGCTTGGCGGCGAGCCGCGCGGTGTTCTGCAGTTCCTCGGCGGCGCGGCGGCGCACTCCTTCAGGATCGCCGTCGCCCCACACAACGTCCGGCAGGATGCCGCGGTGCCGTTCGTCAATGGGGTCGTCGCAGACAGCCTGGCCCTTGAGGTGGTTGGCGATGGTCCACACCTTGAGGCCGTGGCGATCCAGGATGTCCAGCTTGCCCTGCACGTAGGCATCGTCATCCCAGCGCCAGGGGTCCAGGTGGTCACCCCAGCACGCGATCTCCAGCCCGTCGTAACCCCACTCGCCGGCGAGCCGCGCCACTTCCTCGAACGGCAGGTCGGCCCACTGGCCGGTAAACAAAGTAATGGGTCGTGCCATCAAACTTCCCCTTCCTACCCGGCCTGAACAGTGACGCCGGAAGCGACGCGGGTCCAGGCTGAATCATTGTCGGAACTGCGTTCGACGGCGTCGAGCACCCGCTGCACCCTCAGCCCGTCAGCGAATGTGGGCTGCGGGTCCGTGCCGGCCACAATGCCCTCCACGAGGTCCTTGACCTGGTGCGAGAACCCGTGCTCATAGCCGAGCATGTGGCCGGCGGGCCACCACCCGGAGACGTAGGGGTGCTCCGCCTCGGTGACCAGGATCTTTCGGAAGCCCTGGCGGTCCGCGGCTGCCGTCCGGTCATAGAACTGGACACTGTTGAGGTCCTCAAGGTCAAAGGCAAGGGCGCCCTTGTCCCCAGAGACCTCGATCTGCAGCGCGTTCTTCCGTCCGGTGGCGAAGCGCGAAGCCTCGAACGACGCCAGCGCGCCCGATTCGAAGCGACCGGTGAAGATGGCGATATCGTCCACGGTCACCTGGCCCTTGCCCACACTGGCAGTGCCGGCAAGCCCGGTGCCGGAAGTGGAGTCCTCCAAAAGAGGACGCTCCTTCACGATCGTGTCGATGGTGCCGGACACCTTCTCCAGGTTCAGCCCGGTGACGAACTGGGCCAGGTCGATGGCATGGGCGCCGATGTCACCCAACGCCCCGGAACCGGCATGTTCTTTCTGCAGGCGCCAAGCGAGAGGCATCTCAGGATCAACGAGCCAGTCCTGCCGGTACGAGGCACGCACCTGGTTAACCGTCCCCACGGCACCTTCAGCGATGAGGTTGCGCAGGAACGTGACGGCGGGAACGCGGCGGTACGTAAAGCCCACCATCGCCCGGATACCCCGGGCGGCCGCCCGGTCCGCCGCTTCGGCCATCGCTTCGGCTTCGGCCACCGTGTTGGCCAGCGGCTTCTCGC